>CAZRLR010000031.1:0-19006 GCA_964600395.1 uncultured Conexibacter sp. | reverse complement strand
CGGCCACGAGCTGCCCGAGCTTCGGCTTGCGCGTCGGCGTCGCCTCCCGCCGCATGCCGCCCGCCGCGTTGGCCGCGGCGTAGTTGCTGGCCGCCTTCTTCATGGAACGCAGCAGGCGCCTGACGCCCGCCTTCTCCTGCTTGGTCACGTTTGCTCCTCCCTTACTTTCCGAACAGGTCCGACTGAGCCGCGACCGCCTCGAGGTTCCGCCTCGCCTGGCCGTAGTAGCTCGCCTTGAGTTCCGCGCCGACGAACCTGCGCCCCTGCTCCAGCGCCACGTAGCCCTCGCTGCCGATCCCGGCGAACGGCGAGAGCACGACGTCACCAGGGTTGGTCCAAAGCCGGACGCACCGGCGGATCACTTCGAGTTGGAGCGGGCAAATGTGCTTCTCGTCGTCGTGTTCGCGGGCGCTGCGGTGCTGCAACGTGTCGCTCGGGTCGATGTCCGTCCAAACGGGCGATGCCATGCGCTGCCACAGCGAGACGGGGTAGTCCTTGGCGTCGTGCTTCACGCGCTCGACGCGCTCGCCGTCCTTGCGCATGGTGATCACGTAGTCCGGCACACCCTGGCGGCTCATGGAGGCGTCCTCGCGGACGGTCTTGTGCAGCAGCCCGAGCGCCTTCGTCCGCTGCATGGCCGTGACGGGGTCCTTCCAGATCACCACCTCCGAGTGGTGCGCCCATCCGCACTCGACGAACATGCGGATCAACTCGCCGCGGAAGTCGTGCAGCCCGATGTAGCCGTCGTGGGCCTTGCTCGTCGGGAGCAACATGCAGTGGAACGAGAGCAGCCGGCCAGGCTGCGTCACGCGCAGCAGGTCGCGCACGAGGAACCGGAAGTGCTCGTAGAACGAGTCCCGCGAGCGGCAGTTGCCCATGTCGCGCGGCGAGTTCGAGTAGGTGTAGAGACTCGCGAACGGCGGGCTGAAGATCGTGTAGTGGATCGAATCCGACGGCAGGCCCTTGACCACCTCGACGCAGTCCGCGTTGTAGATGGCCCAGCGGTCGGTGACGGCCTGGTCGAGCACCTTCACGTCAGCGGTCAAGCTGCCAGCCATGCGGGCACCTCCATCGTGGTCTGCGGGTCGTAGTCGTTCGTGGACCGGACGGCGCCGCGGACCTCGGCCCGCACCGCCTCTCGCGTCTCTGCCGCGAGCGCCGCCGCGAGCGCCGCCGCGTCCGCTTCCTTGCGCCGGAGGTTCGCCACCACGGCGCCCTCGCTTTCGGCCGCGAAGATGTGGACCTCGACCGGGCGCTTCTGGCCGAAGCGCCAGCAGCGACGCACGGCCTGGTAGTAGCTCTCCCACGAGTCAGTCACGCCGACGAAGGCCATGCGGGCGCAGTGCTGCCAGTTCAGGCCGAACCCGGCGATGCTCGGCTTTGTGACGAGCACCCGGACGCCGCCGGCCGCGAACTCATCGAGCCGCTGCTCCTTGGCGTCCAGGTCGTCGCTTCCGCGAATCTCAACCGCCTCGGGAATCGCTGCCCGGAGCGCGTCCCCTTCCGCGTTCAGGTCGCACCAGATCACCCAGGACTCGCCGGGCTCGGCGGCAACCGCGGCAGCGCACTCGCGGACGCGATCCACCACGCTCTGCTTGCGGGCGTCACGCCGCTCCGTCAGCGTCTCAGCGTGTTCGGCAAACAGAGCCCCGTCGGCTGGACGCCAATCGGAGCGGACAAGGTGCTCGTGGAGCCGAAGCTCCGGCAGAGCGTAGGCCGAGGCGTCATGGCCAAGATCGGCCGGGCTCTTGACCATGGCGCCCCACGACGAGACCCAGCGCCAGAACGCAGAGCGCGCGTGACCCTTGAGCCGCCAAACCTGCGTCTCCCCGCCGTCGTGGCAGAAGAACTCGGAGAGCATCTCGGTGCGCGAGCAGACGCCAAGAAACTCGGCGTGCGTCCCGAGCTCGGTCCAGTCGTTCGGCGCCGGCGTCGCCGTGCAGCACAGGCGATAGGGCGTCGCGCGGAATGACTCGAGCAGCGCCGCGAGCGTCTTGGTGTCGTGGTGCTTGATGCACGACGACTCGTCCAGAACGACGGCGCAGAACTCGCCCGGGTCGAACCGGTGCAGGCGGTCATAGTTGGTGACGTTGACGCCGGGCCGGACGTCGGAGCCGTCACGGCAGACGGTCACGGCGACCCCAACGGCCTCGCCCTCTGAGGCGGTCTGCTTGGCAACGGCGAGCGGCGCCAGGATCAGCACGCGAGCCCCCTTGCCTGCCTTCTTCGCGACGGCGGAAGCCCACGCGAGTTGCATGCGCGTCTTGCCGAGGCCGGTGTCAGCGAAGATCGCGGCGCGGCCGCGACGCAGAGACCAGCGGACGAGGTCCGACTGGAACTCTGCGAGCGGAACGCGCAGGCCGCGCGGCGGCGAGAATCCGCACGGAGGAACAGCCGCGAGCTTGCTGGCGACGAACTCCGAATACTCCACGGCTACTCCCCCGGCGCCCCGTCGATCGCCAGCGCGCGCGCCGGGTCGAACGGCCCGCACAGCGCCACGATCTGCTCCGGCGTCAGCCGCCGCAGCGGCCCCACGTCGCCCCTGCCCTTGTCGTAGAGACCCTCCAGCGCGCGCTTGACGCCCTGCCAGTCCTCGGCCTGGAGCCCGGACAGCACGCAGCAGAACGCCCGCCAGACGGCCAGATCCCTCTTAGCGCTCATACTCACGCCCTCACCCCCTTGCGCCGCGCCTCTCGTGCGCGCGCCTGCTCCCCGACCACCCGCAGCACGCCAGACGGAAGCCGCCCGGCCCGCGCCGAGCGCACCACCTCAGCCAGCGCCACCAACTCGGCCGCCACGTCCTCGAGCGCGGCCCGCTCGTCCTCCGGCATTCGCTTCTGGCGCCTGGCACCGACAGAAGCGGCCAGCGCCAGAAGTTCCTCGACCAGGTCAGCGGGCCGCGGCGCCATTCGCCGCGTCGCCCGCGTTGCATCGCAGTCGGCCCAAAGCAACACCTGCCTCACGCACACGCGGCCTCGTCGTCGCGCGTAGTCCAGGCCCGCTCCAGCCCGTTCCAGTGCCCGCTGTGCGCCGTCCCGGGCCGGCAAAGGTAATCCTCGAGTGCGGCGACCCAGCGCCGCAGTAGGTCCACCTCCCAATCCGCCAGCGTCAGCCGAAACGTCGAGCGGTTGTTGCCGGCCTCGCGCTCTTGGCGCAACTCGAGCCGCAGCCCGAGCAGTGTTCGCGCTGTCACGCACCAGCGCGTCCACGTCCGGCGCGTCATGCGGAAGCGGTGTTCCCACTCCACGACGCCGAACGAGCGCCCGAGCGTGCGCTCTGCCTCCTCCCAGTCCATGATTGCGGTCCGCATGGCTGGCGACTCACGGACGGCCCGACGCATTTCCTCGTCGGTCACGCCGCCGCGTCCTTCGCCGCCTCACGCAGCGCGTAGCCCTCGCACCCGCAATCGCACTCGAGCGGGTGGAACTCCGGGCAGCAGCCGTCGCAGCAGCAGCCGCGGTCGTGGGTTGCGTCGACAGCGTTTCGGACTGGCATGGAGACTCCCCGGTGCGCTTGACGCGCGTTGGTTGTGCCGCTACCGTGTCGCACATGGGTATCGCGAACGGATCAGCCGGTCTTGCGAGGTCCCCTGAGGAAGGGGACGAGCTTCGGCGCCACGAGCGCCGCGGGCAGGCCCAGCGCGATCAGCGCCGCAGCCGTCCCCACGGCCATGAGGTCCGGGTCGTTGTGGATCGCCCGGCGGATCGTCTGGTGGTGCAGCCCGGCCGCGTCGGCCGCGGAGCGCTGCGAGTGACCAAGGCGCTTGAGCGCGTCGAGCATGGCCTCGGCGCGCTGGGAAGGTGCCGCGTGGTGCATGTGCAGAGTGATACTGTCTCGCACCATGCGCGTCAAGAGCGAATCGGATTTTTCTTCTGCCGATAGGAGGACTCTTTGAACTTCGGAGATTCAATCGAGGTATGCGCCAGGTTTTACGCTGGCCTCAGCGATAGCTACTCGCCGGTCGTGGAGCTTGGCGCGGCCGGGCTGCCGCGCGTGGCGCTCCCGGACGCGGCTGGCTAATCCTTGCGCTGCAAGGGGCTGCGAACAATCTGAAAAATCCTGCGGGCTCCCCTTGACGCCTGTATATCGCGTCGATATAGTCCGGGTGTCGCAGCGAGGAGCGGCGACGCGAAGAGGGAGGCGCAATGGTGGGTGTCCGGGAGACCGAGGCGAGCGTGTTCGTGGACGAGGGCAAGGGCGGGAAGCCGAAGCGGTTCGCCCGGCCGTCCGCCGGCGTCCGCTCGCGGAACGTCAACACGCTCGTCCACTTCGCCCCGTGCGTCTCGTGCCGGGACCACGCCGAGACCCACTACCCCAACGGCTACGAGAACTAGGAGCGCCCATGCCCGCCCTCGCCCCCTGCTCGTGCGGCCACGACCACGCCCACCAGATCGCCAAGCGCCTCACGGCCGACGGGATCGCCGTCATCCTCTGGAGCAACGGCCCGGTCACCGGCCGCATGGGCTTCGCGCTCGACGGCGTTCCGGTCGCCCGGCCGGCGACGGAAGAGGCCCGCGCGGTCGCGCTGGCCGCCGGCTGGCTCCTCCTCGGCGAGGTCGCGCTCTACGACTACGCGGACCTCGGGGCGCTCTACGCGGCCTGCCGCTGGACCGCGGAGCGCGGGGGCGGTCCGGGGGCGGTCCGGGCGCGCCTGGCCGCGCTCGCCGCGCCGGCGGTCCGGCCCGTCTGGGAGGTCTACCAGACCGACCGCGACGGCCGCCCGACCGTGCGCGTCTGGCTCCTCCCGCGCGTGCGCTGGCCTGGCCTTGCGGTCTGGGATCACGTCTCGGTCGGCGCACGGGGCGCGCGCTACGAGCTCTTCCACGTCGACCGCGACGGCGTTGGCACCACCACCGGGCTCCGCTTCGCCCGCCTGGCGGACCTGGCCCGCCACCTTACCGACGAGGGGCGGTAGCCGTGGCCGACGCTGCCCTGCGCGAGGCCGAGCGCGCCCTCGCCTCCTCCCCCTCGGACCCGGAGACCTACGCCCGGTGGGTCGTGGAGCACCTGCGGGCCGGAGGACGTGACCCGCGCCGCGACCCGCGAGCGGGAGACGTCGTCGAGGCGACCGACGGGCACATCCGCACGGTCGTCGGCTCGTGGCCCATGGCTCTGCGTATCCGGATCGAGGCGTGGGGCAACCGCGCGGAACTGGAGCGCGCGCTCGGGCGCTCGCTGGATCCAGGGACGGGAGGGATCGCCCTGGAGCGAGCGTCGCCCGACACGGCGCCGAGGCCCCGCGAGGTCTCGCGCGTCACGCTCCCCGAGGGGACGCTCGTCTGCTGGGGCGTCTCGCGCGAACTGGACCGCGGCGAGCGCGTCCTCCGCAGCCACTACTCGGCCTTGATCGGCCGCGAGTGGGTGAGGGTCGACGGCTACTATGACGTGCTGCCGCACCTGATCCAGGCCCCGGCTGCGGTCCGCGCGCAGCAGACCGTCTACGTCCTCGGGGAGTGGTCGACCGCTGGGGTGCGGGACATCGGGTGCGCCTACCCGCCGGCCCGCGCGATCGAGCGCTCGTCGTGGAGGCAGTGGGCCAAGAACGGCGCCGTCCTCCGGGTGGCCCGGTGAGCCGCCGCAAGAAGACACCCGCGCTCCCGTCCTCGCGCGACGGCATGGACACCGTCCTCCTCGCGCTGCCCGCCGAGTTGCTAAAGGCCGTCAACGCCGAGGCAGCGGCACGCTCCGTGCCGCGCGCCGCGCTGCTTCGCGAGGTCGTGGCTCGCCACGTCGCGGGCGTCTGCCCGACGTGCGGCGGGACTGGACGCGCCGGCTAGGCCCGCTCGACGTCGAGCCGCACGCCGAGGTAGCGCAGCACCGATTCGACGTGCCGCGGGACCTCGCTGCGGCGGTAGTGACGCACGACGATCGCCCGCACGCGGTTCTGCGCGCACACCAAATCGCCGCCGACGAGGGCCCACGTCAGGTCCTCGTCGGTGGCGAGCCGCCGGTGCCACGGCTCGGGCGCCCAGCCATTCGCGCTGCGAGCCTTCGCCCCCTGCGCCGCGAAGCCCCTCAACCTACCCAGCGCCGTCTGCTCGGGCGTCACAGCGACTCGCCCGCCTCGCGCCGCCGCCGAATGTCAGCGACGAGCGCGCGCACGTAGGGCGAGCAGCGCACGCACCACGGGCGGTCCACGCCGACGATCAGGTCCCCGCACGTCTCGCACGCGCGGGCCTCGACGTAGTTGCCGCGCTCGGGCGCCTCGACGCGGACGCGCCGCGGGCGGATCACGCCGTCACCCGCGCCCAGTGCCGCATGCGCGCGCGCCTCGGGTCCCCGACGGCCCAGCCGAGGAAGTCGCTGCGCATGCCATCGGTGACGCGGCCCTCGAGGACCAGCGCCTCGCCGCCGGCCGCCGCCACGGACTCGCAGAACACGCGCGAGGCCATGAGGGCCCGCGCCCGGTGCTCCGGGTCCTCGTCGTCCAGCAGCCCGTTGAGAGCCCAGGGCAAGAACACGGGCACGCGCCCGGCCTCGAGCTCGGACAGCGCCATGCGCGCCGTCTGCTCCTGCTCCTCGAGCGTGGCGTGGCGGTAGGGCGCGATCAGCACCGTGACGCTCTGCATGGGGCTCTAGTGCTCGTGGGAGTTGGTCGGGTCAGGGGGCGGCGCCTTGCAGCCGCCCGGGCAACAGCCCTGGCACGGCATGGAACACGGGGGATACGTCGGAATGCAGCCGCAGTCGCCATTCGCCCCGCGCTCGCACGGCGGGGGCTCGTCCGGAGCCAGGACCTCCGGCGCGCCCCAGCGCTCACCGGCCCCGGCGAGCGAGAGCGCGAACGCCAGCGCCACGATCAGCACGGCGTCCCACCAGCGCAGTTCCACCCATTCGCGGTGGGGGCGCTTCACCGGTGCGCCACGGCGACGAACGCGGCCCCGAGGCCAGCGGACAGCAGCGAGAAGATCGCGACGGCCCAGGCGACGGAGTCCGGGTGCCAAGCGTGGCGCAGCTCGGCGCGGGCCTCGATCAGCTTGGCCTCGTTCTCCACGTGCGCCATGGCGAGTTCGTGGTCCCGCTGCGCCTGGCGCTCGGCGGCGACTGCAGTCCGGGCCGCGGCGATCTCCTCGCGCTTGTTCTTTTCGGCCTGCTCCCCCGTGACAAGCCGCCGCATCTCCTCCTTGGCGAGCGACCCGTCCGCGCGGACCCGGTTGAACGACCACCGCTCCATGACGCGGCCGCCGGCGCCGCCGGCGCCGCCACCGCCTCCGGTCGTCACGTCGTCGCCACCAGAACCGCCGCCACCGGCGCCGCCGGCACCCGTCCACGACTCGCAAGCCATGTGTCCTCCGGTGGGCTGGTGAGCGGCGCCCGCGAGTCGCACGCGGTCTCCGGCTCGCGTTCTCCGGGCGGCTGTTGCCTTCCCGGCGCGCTCCGGCGTGTCACTCCTGCACCCGCGCCGCTCTCCTGTGGCCCTGCCACTATGTAGCCGGCCCGTCCGACCGCCTCGGCCTCCACCCGAGCCGCCAGAGCGCGTCCCGCATGGTCGTGCTGACGCGGTCAACGCACTCCTCGGCCAGGTCCCAGCACTCGGCGTGTAGCAGCTCGTGCAGCACGACGCGCAGCTTCTCTCGCTCGGGCAGGTCGCGGAGAATGCGGATCGCGCGCTCCTCGTCGTCGGCCTCCCCGATCCGGTCGTCCTCGAACGCGCGCACCCAGATCAGCCGCCAGACGTTGCCGCGAATGTTCAGGCGCACGCTACCATCCCTCGGATTTTCTATCCTCGAGGAACAGCGGACCGGCGAGGGTAACCCCGTGCTCGGCCGTCTCAATCCACCAGTTCTGTTGCGCCGGCTCGGGCCGCAGCCGTAGGCCAGCCGCGAACTCGTCCCAGCCCTTCAGCGATCCATTGCAGACGAGCCCGCGGTGGTGCGCGAGCACCGTCTGGTGCCAGTGGCCGACGACGGAGTAGCCGGGCTTCAGTCCGTGAGCCGCGCCGAGTTCAATGGCTCGCCGGTGGATCGTGCCGAGCGGCGACCAGACGCCGGCCCACCCGCCGCCGCCGCCGACCTCGTCCCCGTGGGTCACGAACAGGTCGCGGTCGTAGACCTTCACGAAGGCATAGGAGCCCTCGGCGAACTCCCACGACACAGCCTCGCGCCCCTTGAAGTGGCTGGCGACCATTTGCCACAGCAACCAGTCCCACGAGTTCCTGCCGCGCCGCTTGAACTGCTTGCGCTCGGTGAGCCGGCCGTGGTTGCCTACCACCACAACCACATGGACGCGCCCGTAGCGCTCGCGGACGGCCTCGACTGCCGCGGCCAGGCGAGGGGCCCAATGCACGAGAGTCCCCGGCAGGACGTCGTCGTTCGTCTCCCGCAACTCGTCGTGGATCGCACCGGACACGTTGTCGCCGTTCGCCACGAGCAGCGCGCCGTCCCACTCATGCGGGACGCGGTCGGCCATTTCCACCGCCTTCGCTGCCCAGCGCTTCATGCGAAGTTCGGCGATCGGCCGCGAGTAGGCGTTGAGGCCGCCGACCTCGGACGGGCTTACCGACTCGTCGAGGTGGAGGTCCGATAGCTGAAGGCAGGCCGTCGCGCGCCCCTTAGCCTTGCTGCGCGGCTTCCCCAGCCAGCGCGGCGGCTGCTTGGCGCCGGCGTGGTAGGTCTCCACGAGCCCGAGCAGCTTGGAGAGCCGCGCGTTCTCCTCGCGCAGCCGCTCCACCTCCGGGCTCGCGGACTGCTCCGCGACCCACTCGTCAGCGTCGCCCTTACGCGAGGGCGGCATGCGGAGTCTCCGGGTCGTGGCGCTGCAGCAGGTGCGTCCGCAGGGTGTTCTCGTGGACCGGCGCCCCGTGCAACTCCGAGAGCCGCCCAGCCACCTTGCCGCGCCCGACGCGCACGCCCTGGCGCTGCATGGACTGGTAGGCCGCGCGCACGAACTCGCGCAGCGGCGGGTTCCGGCAGATCGTGCAGCGGCTCGGGTTCTTCGACGCAGCCGCAACCCAGTCATCCACGCTCGCAACTGCCTCACGCTTCGCCACGGGCCTCCCTTCGCCGCTTCAGCAGCTCCTCGAACGCGACGGCCAGCGCGACAGGCGGCAAAAGCGCCAGCGCGCGGCGATACCAAAACTCGCGGTCCTGCATTGGTCGCAGCGAGGCGTCCCGCGCAAGCTGGATCACTGCGCGCAGCGCTGCGTCCGTGAGTTCCGGGTCGCCCTTCACCGCTGGTGCCCCTCAATCGCCTGCTGCTCGGGGAACAGGTTCGGCACCACGTCGGCCTCGTTCCGCAGCAGCGTCGCCCACCGCCCCGGGTTCGTTTTGTAGTCCTGCGGGCCCTCGAGGAACGGGTCCTGGTGCATGTCCATGGCGACGGACAGCCCGCGGCAAGCGTGTTCGATCGTCCGCACGCGGATCGCCTGCCCGTCCCCTACGCCCGTCACCGCGACGTGCGGGTAGTCCGTCGAGACGATCGGGGACACCGTGGCCTCCGCGCTCCCCAGGTAGATCCGCCCCCAGCGGTGCCGGCCGACGCGCAGCACCCCGCGCGTCGAGGTGCTCCACATGGACCAATGCCAGAACACGGCCCGCTCGAGGCACTGCTGCTGCCGCGGCGTCAACGAGGAGTGAAACAGCACCTCATACGGCCCGATCTGGTAGGGCAGCGTCGTCCACGACTGCGCGGCCTGCGGGTTGTCATTCTTGCCGGACGGGCCGCACGCCGCTGCGGCGAGGAGGACCGCCAGCAGCGGGGCGGATCGGGTCACGGGGCCTCCCACGGCGGCGCGGCGCCGCTCTTCCACCAGTCAGCGGGCTCGTGCGGCTGCGCCGCGGCCCACCGCTCCCACTCGGCGCACCTCGCGCGCAGCGCCGCGCACTCATGGACGGCGGCAAGGCGCTCTGCCTCGAGCCGCCGAATGCGCCCGTCCCGCGCGAGGACGCCGCACTGCTCACCGAGCGCGAACGTGGCGCAGAGCAAGAGGAGAAGGCCGAGGAACGTCAGCGCGCCGATCATTGCTGCCCCCACGACACGATCACGAAGGCGATCAGCGCCACGGCAAACAGCCCGATCACGAGCACGTCCTCGGCCCACTTCCGGCAGCCCTCGCACGTCCACGAGCGGCCGCGGAACGTGTCCTTGCAGAGCGTGCATGGCCTCCACTCATGAGCGGCCACGGGGCCTCCCTACAGCGCAGCGATCAGCAGCGGGACGAGCAGCTTGAGGGCCCCGAGGCCCGCGAACACCAGCGCGTCACGGATCGCCTTGCCGTCCTCGATCCGCTGGACCGCGGCGGCGATCACCCTGTCCGTCGAGGCGTCGAGCGCGGCGAGCAGTTCGCGCGGGCTCGCGCGCTCGAGCTCCTCGTAGGCCGCGACGCCGACGTCCCGCCCCGCGTGGACAGCCACGAGAATGCGGGCCAGTCGGTCCCGCCCCTGCCGCGCGAGCGCCTGCCGGACGGGCTCGGAGCGGAAGGGCTCCAGCGCCGCCAGCACCACCTTGCGGCGCTCGTCCGGCTTGCCGGTCTCGTCGTCCGGGAACTGCTCAGCGGCCTTCTTCTCGGCGCTGGCGACGAGCCGGGCAATCCAGTCGGGGCCCTTGTCCTCGACGGTGTCCAGCGCCTTCGCGGCGATCTTCTCGGCGTGCGCCTGCCCGTCGCTCACTCGCCCTCCATGTGCGACAGCCCGCTCGTGCATGGCCGCCCGTCGTGAAAGTGCGTCCCCGCAGGGAGCGAACGCAGCGCGTCTGCGATCACGCCCTCGGACCTCGCCGCCCGGGCCTCCGCGGCGTCGAGCGCGTCAAGCAGATCCCGCAGCGCCGCGGTGCGGATCACGGCGAGCCCAAGCCCGCCCGAGAGCGTCCGCAGCCGCGCACGCTCCTCGGCGGTCACCGCAGCTCGCTCTCGACCGCAGCGATCGACGCCGCGATCTGCTCCGGCGTCTCCCGCTCCGTCAGCGCGAACCGCTGCGCGGCCCACGCCTTCGCGTTCTTCAGCGCCACGACGCGGGCGTCCCGGCTGATCTCCGTGGACTCCGCGAGCCGCGTGTTGATCGCCAGCGCCTCGTCAGCCTGCTCCACGGCCTCGGGCGGGGCGCCGCAGCCCACGAGGAGCGCGAGGCCCACGAGGAGCCCGGCGATCCGAGGCACCGGGAACTCCGATGTGCGCTGCCGAATGTAGGCCAGCGCGTCGCGCCTCTGGCGGTCCGTCGCCGGCTTGGCCTTCGCTGCCTCCATGGCGCGGCGGTGGAGTTCAGCGATACGGCACTCCTTGCAGCCGTCGCCGTCGTCGCAGTGCTCCGGGTCGTGGTCGCGCTCAGTGGGCACGGTCGCCTCCAGAGGAGAGGCGCGCGTTCAGCGCGTTCAGCTCCTCGATCCGCCTGTCCTGGAACTTGTCGAGCTTGTCGCCCGCCGCCTTTAGTTCCTCGGCGTGCTTCTGGTTAAGCGCCTTTAGTTCCTCGGCGTGCTCCTTGCGCTGCGAGCGATACTCGAGCCAGAGCACCGAGCAGCCGATCGCGAGCACGCCGGCGACGCCGCCGGTGCCGAGGAGCAGCGAGTGGTCGGGGCTGGCCGCAGCCGCGGCGGCCTGCGCGAGCAGCATGGCGGCGCTCATGCCTACCACCCCGTGCAGGTGACGCGGAACTCGACGCTCAACGAGTCCCCGCTCTGCCAGTCGAACGGAACGTCCGTGGCCGCGCTGGCGTTGGACAGCGCGGCGTAGGTGCCGCCGGCCGTCAGCGCGTTTACGACGACGAGCGTGTCGCTGCTGTGATAGGAGACCGCTAGCGGGTAGGCGAGCGTGCCAGCGTCGAGTCCCTGGCCGTAGCCGAGCGCCGCGGCGGACACGGCCGGCGAGGCGTGCGCCGTGGTGTCGATCGTGAGACCAGAGGGCAGGTTGATCGTCAGGGCGCCCGCGCCGGGGTCACCGCTGCAAGTGACCTTGACCCGCGCGAGCAGGTCGTTGCCGATCCTGGCTCGCGTGCCGGTATAGGTGACGTTGGACGACCAACTCCCGGTGGGCGTCCACGAGGTCCAGGTGAGCGTCCCGCCCGTGATCGCCTTACCCGAGGCCATGGTGAGGCCAGTGGATTCGGCGTATGCCACGGGCAGAATCCCGCCGCCGGTGTCGTAGCCAAGCATGACGCGGCCACCAGAGCCACGAGCGTAGATGTTCAGGTCGCTGCCGTCGTTGATACCGCGAACGCCCTGCGCGTTGGTGATGTAGTAGCCGTCAGCGTCCAGGTCCGCGGTCATGGGGTTGGCGACCCCGCCGCCAGCCGCGTAGGCGACTGACCCATTCGCCTGCTTGGTCGGGACGTCGCCGGCCTGGGCCGCGGTCCCGTCGGCCCTCGTGGCCTTGACGTCGCCGCCGAAGGCCTGCCGGACGGCGTCTGCGATCGCGCCGTCGCCGGCCAGAGCCGCCGTGGTGAAGCCGCACGCCGCCGCGACGAGCAGCGGGAGGAACAGTCGGCGGCGCTTCACTGGCCCGCCTCGGCGCCGGCCTCAGCCACGCCAACCCAGCGCTTGAACGTGATCGCCCCATTGCTGAGGGCGGTGATCTTCACGTCCACGCGGTCGGCCCCCTTGCACCCGATCGCGAGGATCACGTCGGACGATGGGTAGACCCCGCCGCTGGCCGTCGTCCCGAAGGTGAGCGTCCCCCGGTAGGCCGTGCCGATGTAGGTCGATCCCACGTAGAGGTCGACCTGAACCGTGGCGGTGGCCCCGGAGTAGGTCGACGAGATCGGGGCCACGTAGAGCGTCGGGTTGCCGCGGCACAGGATCGTCCGCACCCGGGTCCCGGTGCCGCTCGTGTCGACGGCAGCGACGGAGACCGTGGAGGGAGCCGATGTCAGCTCGCTCTGGCCATCCAGGTCGTTCGCCAGCGCCGGCGTATGCAGCCCCACCAGCACCAGCAGGAGCAGCGCCCCTGCGATCACCGTCCACTTGCTCATGACGCTCTCTCCTGGCCGCTAGTTGGGCGGCAAATGGGGTTGGTCACTTCTTAGCGGGTGGGTCTGACGGAGGAACGGCAGGCGCCCGGCGCCCGACGACGATCCGCCCGTCTGCGTTCTGTGACACGGTGTCGCCGTCGTAGCGCGTGGCGGCCAGCGACGCCGGGAGCGTCACCGTCCGCCCTCGTGCCTGGCGGCATCGCTAGTAGGCCGTGACCTCGGCCCAGTCGAACTGGACCACGACGATCCCCGTGCCGGCCGCGGGCCAGACGGTGCGGTTGCGGATCACGATCCCCTCGTTCTGCGCCAGGACGATCGGGTGGTCTCCGCGGTGCGGGTCCGCCGACCAGTCCAGTGCGTCGTCGGTCGGCTGGATCGTCTCCTCCGTCGCGGCGGCCGGGTTGACCCGGTTCCCCTTACGCAGCGACTGCGCGAAGGGGTGGGCGTCGACCGTGATCGTGCCGCCGCCCAAGGCGGCCGTAGTCGCGATACGCAGGTCGGTGAACAGCGTGGACGACATGCTGGACCGCTTCTTGAACGAGCTGCCGGTCAGCGTCAGGGCGGTGCCGCCGGTGTGCGAGCCGCTGAAGCTGCGGCCGACGTAGGCGTCGAGACTCGTGTGGTCGGTCAGCGTCGCCGCGGTGAACGGGGTCAGCGGCAGGAACCTGGCCCGCACCCGCCGCACGACGCACAGGCGGGTCGCGTCGCCCCAGCGCGCCGAGAAGATCACGGCGCCGGCGGCCAGCGCCGCGGCGAGCGTGCCCGTCTGGACGGACAGCCCGTAGTGGCCGAGCGTGCCGTGGTCGTCCGGCTTCGGCGTGACGCCCGAAGTCGACCTCCCCGCTCCCGTAGACAGCGCCGCCCCCGCCTCCGACGCTGTCGACGTAGGCCTTCGGCATGTAGCTCATACGACCATCCAGGTGTTGGCCGTGATCTTCTGGACCGTGATCGCGCCGCTGTCGACGCCGAGGCTCGTGCTCGAGCCGCCGTCGATCGTGTCCGCTGCGTTCGCGTCGACCGTGAGCGGGTTCGCCGTCGCTGCCCCGCCCGCGTCCTTGAGGACGACGGAGTCTCCGACCTCCACGCTGTCGGCCGGCGGCAGTTCGACGGCGAAGGCGCCGCCCGAGGTGTCGACCGGAACGAGCGTCGTCGGGGCCGTCGCCACGAGCGGGTCGGCCGGGGCAGCGGAGACCGTCGGCTGCACCGCGACGAGCGCGCTCGTCCGCTCCGCGATCGACGCGAGGCTCCCGCCCCACTGGACGACCTCACCAGTCGATCCGTTCACGACGGCGTAGAAGCCGTCCTCGCCGGCGCCCTGGCCTGCGGGACTGTCGCCTCCGGCGACGTTGCACGTCATGGTCGCGCTCCACGTCCCGTAGAAGACGATCAGGACGAAGCCGCCGCCACCGCCGCCGCCCGCCCCGCCGTCCCCGCCTGTCGCGTTGCCCACGCCGCCGTTGCCGCCCTGGGCCCCGCGGGCGTTGATCGTGAACGTCCCGGACACGTTGCCGCGCACGACCATGACGTAGACGCCGCCGCCGCGGCCTCCCTTGCCGCCACCGCCGCCGCCGGAGCTGTCGACGGAGAACGTCCCGGCCGCCCCATCCGCGCCGGTCCCGTCAGCGTCAGCGTAGGTCGAGGCCCCGGCACCGCCGGCGGCCACCACCGTGCCCGCCGCGTAGCCGCCGCCGCCTCCACCGCCGCCGCCGCCCGCCCCGCCGAGCAGCGCCACGAGGAAGTCATGCGACACGCGCCGAGCCAGGAGAGTCTGGTTAACCGCCGTCGCGTTGCCGCCGAGCGTGCCCGCGGACCCGGCGCCCGTGCCGCCGGCCGTGCCGGCCCCACCCGTGCCCTGGCCGTCAGCGCTCCAGGGCGCACCTCGGTTGCCGCCGGTGCCGCCGGTGCCTCCGTTGCCGCCGCTCCGCGTGGCTCCGTCGCCACTCCCCGAGCCGCCGCCTCGAGCCCCGCCCCCTGCGGTCGCGGCCTTGGTCCCGGTCCCGGCGCTCCCCGCCGTGCCGTTGGTCCCGTTGCCGGCCGCGCTCGAGGCCCCGCCAGCCCCTCCGTTGCCGCCCGCGTTGCCGCGGCCGTCCAGGTTGATCGTGCCGTTAAGCGTGGCGTCGCCGGCGACCTGGACGTAGTGGAACTGCCCGGCGTTTCCCTTGATCGTCCGCCCGGCCTGGAGCGTGAAGTTGTCGTAGTTGGGGAGCCCGGCCGCCAGGCTCGCCGCGTCGGCGGGGTCGTAGTCCCCGTCGGCCCCGGTTCCGCCCGGCAGCGCACCGGCGCTTCCGCCTCCGGTGCCAGCCGCCGTCAGGTCGGACGCCGTCCCGTTCGGGTCCACCGACGAGAGGACGCCGGTGTCCTCGTCGACGTAGATCACCGTCCGGTCCTTGGCGGCGGCGAGGGCGGCTGCACTCTCAGCCGAGACGACGGGCGGGGCGTAGCCGTTCGGCGAGGCGATGAAGCCCGTCGAGTTGGACCCGTTGCCGTCGATCTGCGTCTGCGTCCCGTCGGGGTCGACCTGGTAGCCGCCGACCACGGTCCCGTTCGCCAGGACCTTCCGCCAGAGCAGTTCGTTGTTGGGTCCGTGCGTGCCGATCCACTTCGACCCGTCACCAGTCGGGGAGGGGATCACGACCGTTCCGTCAGGGATCGGAGTGAACGACCCGCCGTTGGGCAGCAGGTTGATGAACGGCGGCGGGGGAGGCGGGGGAGGCGGCTGCGGCGGCGGTTCGGGAGGGCCGTCGCCTGGGATCGGCGCCGGAATGCGAATCAGCACGGCGAGCGCGTGCGTGTTGCCGGGGAGGTGGCCGACATGGTCCTTGAGCGAGGTGTCTGGGGCGAGGTAGCCCTTGACCAGGATGCCGCCCTTGAGCTCCTGGACCTTCGCCGCGTCCTCGTCCTTGATCCACAGCGGCCCGCGCCGCTCCTGGTCGAGCGCCCACTGTGCGTCCCAGCGGCCGGGGAGCGTGCCGATCGCCTCGCCGCGCGAGCCCTCGTGGATCGGCTCGCCAGATCCGGGTGCGAAGAACGTCCCGAGCTGGCCCACCTTGAACCCGTCGCCGGTCACGTAGCCGCCGGGCTTCTCGGCAGGGACCTGCGGCGCCGGGGGGGGAGCGTCCTCTTCCTTCGCGCGCGTCAGGCTCCGCTCGCCCTTGATCGGCGGCGGGTCGCGGCCCTGCTCTGCGGCGAGCGCCCACGCGAAGATTTCCTGCGCCGTCCCGCCCTGGCGGTTGGCTTCCTTCGCGGCCTCGACCGCGGCAGGGTTCTTGATCGACACGTTGCCGGCCGTGCCACCCACGGTCACGGTGTCGTCGCTGATCGTCACGCCTTCGGGAAGCGGCGGGTCTGGCGGCGCCTTGTCCTTGGGCGACTTCGGCCCGCCGTCGAACTCCAGGCACGTCAGGGCGCGCGCGAACCGCCCGTCCTCGCTGCCCACGTTGCGCTCGAGCGAGGAGAAGAGGGCCACCGCGCCGTCACCGTCGGCAACGCGGGTGGTCCTGTTCTGGGCCGTGAACGGGTCGACCTGCCCATACGGGCTCTCGTCCGGCCCGGCGTCGGCATACTCCGCGCCGAAGTCGTTCACGACCTGGAACGAGACCCGCCGGTCTGGAATGCCGGCAGGGGTCTTTCGCTGGAGGTCATGGACTCGCACTTGGGGCGGGTCCATGAATGCGTGGTCGGCCTGCCTGACTCGCGGGGTCCCGTCGTCGTCGTCTCGTCCGCTGACCACCGCGAAGGGGGTCACGAAGCCCGGGACGTCGATCGTCTCGTTGCTCGCGTCAGCAATGATGATCTTGTTGGGGAGCGAGCCCTCGGGCGTGCGGTCGGTGCTCATGACGCCCCTCCGCGCTTCGCGCCGTCGCCACCCCGCCTCATCCGCGGGCGCTCCCTCGTGGCGCCCTGCGGCTGGACCTCAGACGCGCTCGAGCCCGTCTGAATGATCGTCTCGAAGCCACAGGGGGCCCCGTCCTTCTCGCGCATGACGATCGTCACGGACGAGACCACCCCGTCGCACTGGACAGGCCAGGGGCGCGCGAGCACCAGGCGCGTCGTCTCGACCTGGTCCGGGACGTTCATGCGCTCGGCGACGAGGTTCGCGGCCCGCTGGTCGAGCTCGTGGGCGTTGCTTCGGCCGTCGAGCGGCACCAGCTCGACGAAGTCCCGCTCATAGATCCGCACGGCCCGGTCGAACACGACCGAGGAGAGCTGGACCTTGATCGGGTTGCCTCGGGCGACCCGCTGGAAGGCCGCGGTGTAGTAGGTCTCCTGGTCGGAGAGCGCTGAGGGGATCACGTTCTCCCCGCCGCCGGCCTTCGACGGGTCGGACGGGAACTCGGACGTCCCGGTCTTCGGGGCCTCCACTCCAGGTGCGACGTCGAGCCGGGGGCGCAGGACGGCGCCGAAGATCACGCGCACCGGTCGCGGGACGAACTTGGCGTCCAGCGGATCGGGGCAGCCGTCCGGGTCGACGTGGCCAGCGAGCTGGCTCGTGCGGACGATCCCGGCCTCGGCGTCCACGACGCGGGCCCCCTGGTCCTCCTTCCGGGTCCCTCGCTTGGGTCGGTTGGACAGGAGGACGAGCCCGAAGGCTTCGCCGGTGGCGGACGTGCCGGTGGTCTGGATTCGGCGGCGGGCCTCCGCGCGGGCCTGGTTGGCCTTCTTCGCGAGGTCGAGCACGACCTGAGCCAGCGCCGCCCGCTCCCCCTCGCGCTTGTTCAGCAGGTCCTTGAGGTTCTTGGCCGTGAGAGACTCAACGAAGCCGGCCTCCGCGCGGAGCTTCTCCTCGGCGTTCCAGATCGCCACTGCCGCGTCGAACAGGTCGGCCCGGCCGGCCGGCGCCCCGTTCTGCTCCTCGGCCGCGATCTGCTGCCGCGTCAGAGAGAGCAGCCGGTCGGCGAACTCCTCGCCGCTGCCCGCAGGGCCCGTGCGGCTCTTGCGGTAGCTCTGGATCTGCCGGACGCGCGTCAGCATCTGCTGGATCTCGTGGATCGTGACCCCCTGAGCGCGAATCTCCTCTCCCTCGGGCCCGAGAACGTCGTTCGCGGAGAGCCCCGGGAGCGGGTTGATCAGCGACGCCGCGCCGACGCGGGCCGGGGCCGATTCCTTGAGCTTGGCGATCTGCCGCAGCAACTCCGCGAGGGCCAGTTGAGCCGGGGAGCCCCTGAGCTCGACGTGCTCCGTCGTGAAGTGGAAGCACTCCACGGTCGGAGCCAGCCGCCGGCCGCTCACGCACTCAGCCCGGGGCAGTAGCGGGAGGAGGTGGGCGTTCGGCCCCGGGTTGCGGACGGTGCCGCCGTCCTCGGCCGGCGTCTCGACCTCGGCGCCCGGCAGCCTGAACATGCGCCATGCCTGGTCCGCCAGCAGGTCCCCGACCTCCGGGTCCAGCTTCGGGTTATTCTGGTAGGCGGTCGGCAGCAGGACGAACCGCTTGAGCCACTCGATCCCGAAGGCCCCGTCCGTCAGCAGCCGCACCGTCTCCTCGTTGAGCGGCACGATCCGTGACCCGGGCAGCACGAGGACCGGCTCCCAGTCGTCGACCGCGACGGACACGATCCGCTCCCCGCCCACGACCACCACGAACTCCTCGGGGTAGCCGACGTCCACCGCTCGGCCTCGGCCGGTCCCGTCCTTGGAGAGCACGACGCCGCCGACGAAGCCCGCGACCGCTCCAGCGCTGCCGGAGCCCGGCGCCGGGCCGTCCTTCGTCTGGCTCTTGAGCGGGTCGGGGGCGGGAAAGTCCTTGTCGTTGGCGCCGCCCGGCGAGGAGGCGTATCCAGACTTCCCGTCGGCCGCGGCATGGAACGCGACCGACCCGTCCAGCCTGAGGCACGGGTCCTCGAGGCCCGCCTTCGCGACGAGCGAGTGGAGCGACTCGACCGCCGCCGGGAACCGCGGGAACTCGATCGGCCCCTTGTCGAGCCTCCACCGCTCCGGGGCCGCCACGAGCTTCGGCGCCCCCGGCAGGCCGCGCGTCGCGATCGTCGCGACCTCGTAGCGGGTGAACAGGTCTCCGACCGCACCGCCCAGGTCCTTGGCGTCCTTCTCGCTCTTGGTTGAGTCCTTGGCGAGCGACCCGTCCGCGCGGACCCGGTTGAACGACCACCGCTCCATGA
>CAZRLR010000030.1:0-19054 GCA_964600395.1 uncultured Conexibacter sp. | reverse complement strand
ACGCGGAGGTGGTCGCGCTCATCCGCGAGCGGGGCTTCGACGGGACGACCGTCGAGGCCATCGCCGCTCACGCGCAGGTCGGGCGCACGACGGCCTTCCGCCACTTCCCGACGAAGGAGGACCTCCTCCTCGGCTGGCTCGACGACCTCCGCGACCGGCTGGCCGAGGCGCTGGCTGCCGGCGATCCGGGCGAGGCCCCCGTCGCCGCCGTGCGGCGGGCGCTCGGGACGCTGGCGGACGCGTACGTCGAGCACGGGCAGCGCACCTTCATGGTGGCGCAGCTGGCCGCCGACGTCCCGTCGGTCCGCGCGCGCTATCTCGAGCGCAAACAGGCGTGGGAGACGGTGATCGCCACCGACGTGGCGCGCCGCCTCGACGTCGATCCGGGAACCGACCTGACCCCTCGCCTGATCGCGCAGGTCTGCCTCGCCGCCTCCGCGGCGGCCACCGAGTTCGGGCTGCAGGCCGGCGCCACCGGCCACCTCCCGGCTCGCGCCGACCGGGCGCTTGCCCGGGTCGACGTCTCCGACTAGGCGCGCAGCGGCGGCGAGATGTCGGCCGTCGTCACGCGTCCGGGCCGGCCGCCGGCACGAGGTCGCGGACGAGGGCCGCGGCCGGCGCGATGTCGTCCGCCCGCCACGCGAGCGTCGTCGGCAGGCGCGCAGTCGTCCCGCGCAGGCGCACGTAGGTCGTGCCCTCGCGCCGGAGCCCGCGCACGACCGACTCGGCGACGAAGCCCCACCCCAGGCCGGCGGCGACGAACCCGAGCAGCGCCTGCAGGCTCGTCGCGTGCTGCGTGGCACGCGGGACGAACCCGGCCTCCGCGCACGCGCCCAGGTACAGCCGGGATGTGTCGGCCTCGGCCTCGGGGCGCAGGTGCACCAGCGGGTCCTCGCGGAGCTCCTGCAGCCGCAGGACGGACCGGTGCGCGAGCCGGTGGTCGGCCGGGAGCACGACGCCCAGGCCCTCGTCGGCGATGCCCCGCAGCACCACCCCGTCGACGGCCGCCGCCGGGTCCAGGTGCAGGATCCCGAGGTCCAGGCGGCCGGCCCGCAGGTCCTGCAGCTGCGCGACCCCGGTCTGCTCGCTGAGCGCCAGGCGCACGTCGGGGTAGGTCCGGCGCACGGTCCGCACGAGCGACGGCAGGACGCTGAGCATCGCCGTCCCCACCACCCCCAGCGAGACGGCGCCGACCTCGCCGCGGGCCGTGCGCTGGACGAGGGTGCTCGTGCGCTCGGCCTCGGCCAGCAGGCTGCGGGCGCGGTCCACCAGCGCCTCCCCGGCGGGGGTCAGCGCGACGCGGCGCGTGCTGCGGTCGAAGAGCCGTGCGCCCAGCTGCTGCTCGAAGCGGCCGATCGCCTGGGTGAGGGCGGGTTGGGACAGGTGCGTCCGCACGGCGGCGCGCCCGAAGTGCAGCTCGTCGGCGACCGCGAGGAACAGCTCGAGTTGCCGCAGCTCCATCAATTGATCATATCGCTGGATGAATCAGCTTGTTCTTTCCATTGGACGGATCAAGGTCCGCGCTGCACGCTGTGACCACGGCCCGGGCGACGCGCTCGGGCCCGACCCTCACCACCACGCAAAGGAACCCATGGACCTCAGCACCAGCGTCCCCGTCGTCACGGGGGCTTCCCGCGGCCTCGGCCGCCACCTCGTCGACGCCCTGCTCGAGCGCGGCGTCCCGAAGGTCTACGCCCTGGCCCGCGACGTCACCAAGGTCCGCCAGGACGACCGCATCGTCGCCGTGCCCTTCGACCTGCTGGACCCCGCGTCGATCGAGCAGGCCGCCGGCACGGCGGCCGACGCGACGCTGCTGATCAACAACGCCTCGACCGCGGCGTTCTCCGGCCCGCTGGAGGCCGACCCGGGCGAGGTGCGCCGCGAGATGGCCACGAACTACGACGGCACCTACGCGACGATCCGCGCGTTCGTCCCCGTCCTGGAGGCCACCGGCGGACGGGTCGTCAACGTCCTCTCGCTGCTCAGCCTCGCCAGCACTCCGCCGATGACCGGGTACTCGGCCTCCAAGGCCGCCGCCCACTCCCTGACGCAGGCGCTGCGCCCGGTGCTCGCCGCCAGGGGGATCGCCGTGCACGGCGTCTACCCCGCCGGCATCGACACCGACATGGTCGACGGGATGGGGCTGGACACCACGCCGCCCGCCCAGGTCGCCGCCGGCCTCCTCGACGGCCTGGAGGCCGAGGAGGAGGACATCTTCCCCGACCCCAACGCACAGGCCATGCGAGGCGTGTGGTTCAGCGACCCCAAGGCGTTCGAGCGCGCGTTCTCCGGCGCCGCCGCCTGAGCGCAGGGACCGGTCCCATCAGAGCCCGTAGGCCTCCAGCAGCTTGAGCCACACCTCGCTGCGGGTGGGGAAGCTGGGGACCGCGTGCCACAGCCGGTCGATCGGCACGTCCGCGACGATCGCGATCGTCGCGGCGTGCACGAAGTCGGCGACCTCCGCCCCGGTGAACGTCGCGCCGACGAGGACGCGGCGGTTCTCGTCCACGACGATGCGGGCGGTCCCCGGCTCGCCGCGCCCGACGAACGACGAGCCTGCCGTGCTGTTCATGTCCGCGTCCACCGCGCGAGCGTCGATGCCGGCCGCCAGCGCGGAGGCAAGGGTGTGCCCGACCGCCGCGACCTGCGGCTCGGTGAACACGACGCGCGGCGACAGCGGCCCGCCGTAGACGATCGACGTGTTGAAACGCCCGAGGATGTGGTCGGCGGCGATCCGCCCCTGGTACTTGCCCTGGTGGGTGAGCAGCGCGCGGCCGTTGACGTCGCCGACGGCGTAGAGCCAGGCTTCGGCGCCGGCGACGCGCAGGTGCACGTCCGTGGCCAGCGGCCGGTCCTCGGGCAGGCCGACGCTCGCGACCCCGAGACCGGTGACGTTCGCGCGGCGCCCGGCGGCGACGAGCACCTCGTCGGCCTCGACGATGGTGCCGTCCGTCAGCGCCGCGGTCACGACGCCGTCGACCCGATCCACGCGCTCGGCGCCCGTCGACAGGCGGACGTCCACGCCGGCCGCCCGTAGCGCGGCGTCGACCTGCTCGGCGGCGAACGGCTCCTCGCGACCGAGCAGCGACAGCCCGGGCTCCAGCAGCGTCACCGCGCTGCCCAGCGACCGGTAGGCCTGGGCGAGTTCGGCGCCGATGACGCCGCCCCCGACGACGAGCAGCCGGCCGGGGATCGACGGCGCGACCGTCGCCTCGCGGTTCGTCCACGGCCGGGCATCCGCCAGCCCGGGGATCGGCGGCAGCGCGGCCGCGCTGCCGGTCGCCACGACGACCGCCCGGCGCGCCTGCAGCAGCAGGTCGTCCCCGACGCGGACCCGGCGTTCGCCGTCGAGCACGCCGCGACCGCGCCGCAGGGCGATGCCGCGACTCTGCAGCCACGGCAGCTGGTGGCTGTCGTCGAGCCCGTTGATGAGCTGGTCGCGGCGCTCGAGGACCGCCGCGACGTCGACGGGCCCGCTCACGGCCTGCCGCGCGCCGGGCACCCGGCTGGCCTCCTGCACGGCCTGCGCCGGGCGCAGCAGCGCCTTGGACGGCATGCAGCCGTAGAACGAGCACTCGCCGCCGACCAGGTGGTCCTCGACGATCGCGACCGACAGCCCGGCCTCGGCCAGGCGGCCGGCGGCGATCTCACCGCCCGGGCCGGCGCCGATGATGATCACGTCGAAGGTCTCTGAGGTCATGCCCCGACGGTCATCCGACGCCGGCCGCTGTTACGGCCGGCGGGGGGCGCGTCACCCGCCCGTAAGAACCTCCGCGACGCCGCCCGCGTCCGTCGGACGACGTCGTCGGGGCTCCCGCCCGCTCAGGCGGCCACCGGCCCGCCGACGAGCGGGGCCTCGGTCTCCAGGAGGGTCTTCAGGCCGCTGAGGATCGTCACCCAGCCGATCTCGAGGTGCGCGGCCGCCTCGGTCGCGGGCAGGCCCTCGTGCACGAGCGACAGGAACGTCACGCCGGGCATCGGCATGAACGGCTCGAAGAGGCTGAACGTCACGGTCGACTCCGGCAGCGCGGCGACGTCGGGCGCCCACTTGCCGTTGAACGTCGTGGTCAGCGACCGGCCGCGGTCGACGGCGATGACCTCGCCGCTGATCATCTCCGCGCCGTCGGCGGTGTAGCGGTAGCTCACGCCCGGGGCCAGCTCGCCGAACTCGGCGCGGAAGCCGAGGTAGTAGAAGGGCGTGAGGGCGCTGTCGGTCAGCGCGTTCCACACCTGCTCGGGCGTGGCCTTCACGGCGACCTGGATGCTCTGGGTGGTGCTCATGGGGTGTCCTCTCGGGTCGGGCGCTCCGCCGGGCGGCGGGGTACGCACCCGGTCGAGCACCCGGCGGGCCCCGTTTCGACAGCACCCGCGAAGCTGGCGCGCTGACACTCATCGATCCCCGCTGCGGGGAGGCGGCGTCAGGAGGCCTTGCAGGCGGCCGTCAGGTCCGCGAGCGTCGGCGCGGGGACCGGCAGCGGCGTGGCGGCCGCCGGGCGCAGGCCGTCGAGCATGAACCCGAGGTAGCGGCGCCACAGGTCCGGGGCGAGCGTGCTCGCGCCGCACTTGCCGGTGGCGCCCCCGACCGCGCACAACAGGAACGGGACGTCCTCGGCGCGCAGGTCGTCGCGGACCGCGCCGGCGGCCTGCGCGCGCTGCACGAGCGCGGTCAGGTGCTCCATGCGCTCGGTGTTGCGGCGCTGCAGGCTCGGCTCGCGGAAGATCTCCGGGCCGATGGACTCCAGGAAGCCGCGGTCGCGCGCCTGGATCTCCGCGCAGGCGGTGAGCACATGGACGAGCGCCGCCCACGGATCGTCGACCGTCTCGGCGTGCGCGATCGCGGCCTGCACGTCGTCGAAGCCGGCCTCGAGGGTGGCCAGCAGCAGGTCGTGCTTCGTCGGGAAGTGACGGAAGAGCGTGCCGGCCCCGACGCCGGCGCGCCGCGCGATCTCCGCGACGCTCGCGTCCGCCCCCTGCTCGGCGAAGACCTCGGCCGCGGCGGCGAGCACGCGCTCGCGGTTGCGGCGGGCGTCGGCGCGCAGCGGGCGGGCGGCCTCCTCGCCGCTCTCCGGCCCGGGCGTGCCTGCGACGGCCACCGTGCTCATGATCAGAGCCTAGTCGACGGGGGTGGCGCCCAGGCGCGGACGCGCGCCCGGGCCGGCCCGTCGGGTCAGGCGTACGCCTTCGCGGTCTCGACGGGGGCCGCCTCGGCCTCGTCGTCGTGGTCCAGCGCGGCGGCGTCGCCGGCCGGGGCACGCTCGTCGCGCAGGACGAGCACCGCCGCGACGATCGCCAGCGCGGCGATCCCGGCGGCGATGAAGAACGCGACGTGGAAGCCGGCGTTCAGCGCCTCCAGCGCGCCGGCGCCGCCGTCCTCCTTCGCGGTCGTGCGCTGGGCGGCGAACGTCGCCAGGACCGACAGCGCGATCGCGCCGCCGACCTGCATCGACGTGTTCACGAGGCCGGACGCGATCCCCGAGTCCGCCGGGGTCGCCCCGGACATCGCCAGGCCCATGATCGACGGGAAGCTCAGCCCGGCCCCGAGGCCGAGCAGCACCATCGTCGGCAGGACGTCCACCGCGTAGGAGCCGTCCACCGGCGTGCGCGTGAACAGCAGGACCCCCGCCACGATCAGCGTCAGGCCGCCGATGAGGACGTTGCGCGGGCCGAAGCGCTCGGCCAGCGGCTGGGCGCCCCGCGTCGAGACGCCGCCGATGAGCAGCGTCATCGGGAGGAAGGCCAGGCCGATCTCGATCGGGCTGTAGCCGAGGATCTCGCCGGCGTAGCGGGCGCCGAAGAAGAAGACGCTGAACATGCCGGCCAGCACGCCGAGGAGCACGAGGTTCGCGCCCGTGACGTTGCGCGAGCGGAAGATCCGCAGCGGCAGGAGCGGGTGGTCGATCCGGGCCTGGCGCAGGACGAAGCCGGTCAGGAGGACCAGCGCGGCCGCCCCGAGGCCGAGGGTCTGCGTCGAGCCCCAGCCCTCCTTGTCGACGCCGACGATCGCGTAGACGGCGATCATCAGGCCGGAGGTGAGCATGAGCGCGCCGGGCACGTCGACCTTGTTCTCCTTCAGGCCGATGCCGGGCCGGTCCGGGACCAGGCGCTTGGCGAGCACGACGGTCGCCACGCCGATCGGCACGTTGACCATGAAGATCCAGTGCCAGCTGAGCGCGTCGGTCAGCACGCCGCCGAGCAGCAGGCCGAGCGACCCGCCCGCCGAGGCGACGAACGAGTAGACGCCGATGGCCTCGCCCTGCTCGCGGGGCTCCTGGTACATCACGATGATCATCCCGAGGATGACCGAGGACCCCAGGGCGCCGCCGACGCCCTGCAGGAAGCGCGCGCCGATGAGGACCTCCTGGCTCTCGGCCAGGCCGCAGAGCAGCGACGCGAAGGTGAAGAGCGACATGCCCCAGAGGAACATCCGGCGCTGGCCGATGAGGTCGCCGATCCGGCCCGACAGCATGAGCAGCCCGCCGAACGGGATGAGGTAGGCGTTCAGCACCCACGTCAGGTTGCCGTCCGAGAAGTCGAGGCTGTCCTTCAGCACCGGCAGCGCGGTGTTCACGATCGTCCCGTCCAGGACGATCATCAGCATCCCCAGGCAGAGGACGTACAGCGCGATGCGGTTGCTGCGGTGGGTGGGTGGCGTGGTGCTCATGAGGGGGTCTCCCGGGGGTGTCGTCGGGCGTCGGCGAGGGCCGGACGCGGGCCGGGACCGGACCCACACAAGCGGAGCGTCCGATCCGCTTGAGACCGTAGCACAAGCGGATCGTCTGCTCCGGTTATCGGCCGGTGAACGCCCGGCCCGGTCGGCCGCACGGACCCGAACGTGGCGCGAGCGGACTCGAACGCACCGTCCCGCCGGTCAAGCGACCCGGCCGCCCGGCCGATGAACGGAGGATGGTGGTGCTCGAGGGACATGAGCTGACGCGGAGACCGGACCGATGAGCGTCCCGGCCGACGCGTCGCCGTCCCCGTCATCGGAGCCCGCGTCCGATCGCCTGGAGCTCTCGGACCTGCGCGACGCCCAGCGCGTGGCACAGCTCGGGTCCTGGGCGGTGGAGGTCGCCACCGGGCGCCGCTACCGCAGCCCCGAGTACCTGCGGCTCTTCGCCCTGGAGCCCGACCAGGCGCACGACGTCGAGCTCGCCTACCTGCGCCTGCACCCCGAGGATCGCGACCGCGCGCGAGCGGCTCTCGAGCGCCTCGTGGAGACCGGTGAGCCGCTGGACGAGACCTACCGCCTCGCGCTCCCGGACGGGAGCGCCCGGGTGATTCACGCCCGCGGACGACGCGAGACGTTGCCCGGCGGGCGCGTGCGGGCCGTCGGGACGGTGCAGGACGTGACGGAGGAGCAGCGCCTCCGCGACCAGCTGTCGAAGACGAGCGCGGCGCTGGACGCGGTGCTCGCCCACTCCCCCACCGCGATCTTCGTCAAGGACCGAGAGCAGCGCTTCCTCCTGGCCAACGCCGAGACGGCGCGCATTATGGGCCGCCCGGGCGAGGACCTCGTCGGCCGCAGCCTGTGGGACCTGCTGCCGCACGACATCGCCGCGGCCTTGGAGGCCAACGACGCGGAAGTCGCTGCCCGCGACGTGGCGGTGAGCTACGAGGAGACCGCTCCGCACGCCGGGGACGGCGGCCGCGAGCATACGTGGCTGGCCTCGAAGTTCCCGGTCCGGGACGAGCACGGCGCGCTCATCGGCGTCGGCGGGATCTCCCTCGACGTCACCGGCCGGCAGGCCGCCGAGCGCGAGGTCGCCCGCCTGGCGGCGATCGTCGAGTCCTCCCACGACGCGATCGTCGGCAAGACGCTGGACGGGACGATCACGAACTGGAACCCGGCGGCCGAGCGGATGTACGGGTACACCGCGGCCGAGGCGATCGGGCAGCCGATCGCGATGCTCCTCACCGGGCCCGAGCAGGACGCGGACCTCGCGGCGCTCCTCGACACCGTCGCCGAGGGCGACCGGCACGAGCGCGTCGAGCGCCGCCGCACGAAGGACGGGCGCATCATCGAGGTCTCGCTCGCCGTCTCGCCGATCCTCGACGCCGACGGCCGCGTCGTCGGGGCCTCGACGATCGGCCATGACGTGACCGAGCGCAACCGGGCTCAGCAGGTCCTGCGCGAGGCCGAGGCACGCTTCCGCGTCGCGTTCGAGGAGGCGCCGATCGGCATGGCGCTCGTCGCCCCCGACGGGGCCTTCCTGCGGGTCAACCGCGCGCTGTGCGCGATGCTCGGCCACGACGAGGCCGCGCTGCTGGCGGGCGCGTTCCAGGCCCTGACGCACCCCGACGACCTGGCCGCCGACCTCGAGCACGTCCGCGCGACGCTGGCCGGCGAGCAGGCCGGCTACCGGATGGAGAAGCGCTACGTCCACCGGACCGGGCGGACGGTCTGGGCAACGCTCTCGGTGTCGCTCGTCCGGGACGCCGACGGCGCGCCGCTGTACTTCGTCTCCCAGGTCGAGGACGTCACCGCGGCCAAGCTCGCGCAGGCCGAGCTCCTGGAGCAGCGCCGCGCGCTCGCCGACAGCGAGGCCCGGCTGCGGGCGTTCGTCGAACACTCGCCCGCCGCGATCGTCCTGCGCGACCTGGCGGGGAACTACGAGTACGTCAACGCCGAGGCGGCCACCGCGCTCGGCGTCCCCGCCGACGAGCTCGTGGGGCGTTCCTCCTACGACAGCCACCCGCCGCAGGTCGCCGCCGTCCTGCGCGCCGAGGACGCACGCATCGCCGCCGACGGCACCCGGACGACGCTGCGGGCCCCGGTCCGGCACCCGGACGGGTCAGACCGCCTGTACGAGGTGACGAAGTACCCGGTGCTCGACGGCGACGGCCGGCTCGTCGGCTTCGGCTCGTTCTCGCTCGACGTCACCGAGCGCGCCCAGCACGACGCCGAGGAGGTCGCGCTGCGCCACATCGCCGAGCTCGTCGCGCAGCCGGCCGGGCCGGCCGCGATCTTCGACGCGGTCGCCACGCAGGTGCTCGCGCTCTTCGGTGGCCACAGCGGCGCCGTCGTCCGCTTCGACCTCACGCGCGAGGTCGGCGTCTTCGTCACCGGCCGCACGCACGACGGCACGAGCCTCGCGGGGGCCGAGGTCTCGCTGACCGGCAGCAGCGCCCCCGCGTCCGTCTTCCGGACGGGGGCCGCCGCCCGGACCGGGGGCGCCCCGTCGGTCGGCGTGGACCGGACGATCGCCGCGTTCGCGGGCGAGCTGAGCGACGCCGTCGCGGCGCCGATCGTCGTGGCCGGACGCCGCTGGGGCTGCCTGGCGGCCGCCTTCACCGGGCGCCCAGCGCCGCGGGACGCCGAGGCGCGCCTCGGGCGCTTCGCGGAGCTCGTCGGCATGGCCGTCGCGAACGCCGAGGCGTGGGAGACGCTCTCGCGCCAGGCCTCGACCGACGCCGTCACCGGGCTCGCGAACCACCGCACCTTCCAGCGGCGCCTGCGGGCGGAGGTCACGCGCGCGCGGCGCTACCACCGCTCGCTGAGCGTCGTCCTCTTCGACCTGGACCACTTCAAGCAGGTCAACGACACGCACGGGCACCAGGCGGGGGACAGCGTCCTGGCCGAGGTCGGCCGGCGCCTGGCCGCGGAGGCCCGGGAGGGCGAGCTGCTGGCGCGGATTGGCGGCGAGGAGTTCGCCTGGCTGCTGCCCGAGACCGAGCAGCACGCCGCCTACCAGGCGGCCGAGCGCGTGCGCCGGGCGATCGAGGACGAGCCGTTCGCACACGTCGGCACGGTCACCGTCTCGGCCGGGACATGCACGCTGGGCGAGGGCGCCGACGCCGAGGACCTCGTGCGCTTCGCCGACCGCGCGCTGTACTGGGCCAAGGACGGCGGGCGCAACACGACCTTCGTGTACACCGACGAGGCGCACGCGCTCCTGGCCGCCGACGCGCGGCAGGTCGAGAAGTTCCAGGCCGTCTCGAGCGTCCGGGCGCTCGCGCGGGCGATCGACTCGAAGGATTCGAGCACGAGCCAGCACTCCGAGCGCGTCGCCGAGCTCGCCGAGCGGATCGCCGTGCAGCTCGGCTGGACGGCCAAGCGCGCCCGGCTCCTGCATGCGTGCGGCCTGCTGCACGACGTCGGGAAGATCGGCATCCCGGACGAGATCCTCCTCAAGCCCGGACCGCTGACGCCGGCCGAGTACACGGAGATCAAGCGCCACGCGGAGATCAGCGCGCGGATCGCCGCCGAGGTCCTGGAGGGCGAGCAGGTCAGCTGGATCCGCGGGCACCACGAGCGCTGGGACGGGACGGGCTACCCGGACGCGCTGGCCGGTGACGAGATCCCCGACGGCGCGCAGATCCTCGCCCTCGCCGACGCCTTCGACGTCATGACGCAGAGCCGGATCTACCAGCGCCGGCGCACGGTGCCTGAGGCGCTGGACGAGGTCCGCGTTCACGCCGGGCGCCAGTTCGCCCCGGCCGCGGTCGCCGCCCTGCTCGCGGTCCTCGACGCGGCGGCGTCCTCGGCCGGCACCGCCTGAGGCCGGAGGGCGGCCCGCCCGCCGGTTGCGCGGCCGTCGCCCTGGAACTAGCATCTAGTTGTATGAGCAACTACCTGACGGAGGTGGAGGCCGCGATCCGGTCGGGCCGCTGGGACGCCGTGGCGTTCGAGGAAGACGTGACGCTCCGCTCGTCGAGCCCGGCCGGCGTCGTCCGCCGCGTCGGCGCCGGACCGGTCGTCGCCCACCTGGAGGCCGTCGGCCCCGGCGAGGTCGTGGCATGGAAGGCCGACCGGTGGCCGGCCGGGGCGGCGCTCTCGTTCCAGTGGCGGGGCGCCGACGGTCGACCGGCGACACTGGTACCTGCGCACCGGCCCCGGCGACGCCATCCGCGAGCTCTGGAGCTACGCGGCACGGCCGTCCGACGACGGCGGCCCCGCCCCGGCGCTGCCGGAGGCGGTGCTCCGCGAGCTGGGGCCCGGGGCGCGAGCGCTGCCGCTGGAGCACGGCGGCAACTCCGGCGCGGGCCTGCTGCGCGTCGTCGGCGACACCGGCGAGCCGCTCGTCGTCAAGCGCCTGACCCCCGGCGAGGACTGGCTCGGCCGCGTCACCGACGATGACGGGCGGACGGGCCGCCTGTGGACCAGCGGCGCCCTGGCGGAGCTCGAGGACGTCCTGGACGTGGCGATCGTCTCGGCGACGTTCGCCGACAGCGCCTGGTGGGTCGTCATGCGCGACGTCTCCGCGACGCTCGTCGGCGACGGCGCGCGGCTGGACCGGGCCACCGCCCGGCAGGTGCTGGACGCCGCCGCCACGATGCACCGGCGTTTCCGCGGGCGGCCACCGGCCGGCACCGCGACGCTCGAGGCCCGCCTGGGGATGTCGTCCCCGGCCGTCAGCGAGCGCGAGCGGGCTGCGCCCGACCTCCTGCCCAAGCAGTTCGAGCTCGCGTGGGAGGCGTTCGCCGCCGAGGTCCCCGAGGACGTCGCCGACCCCGTGCTGGCGCTCGTCGACGATCCGGCCCCGCTGGCGCGGGCGTTGCGAGCCGCCGCACCGGTCACCCTGCTGCACGGCGACCTGCGCGACGACAACCTCGGCTTCGCCGACGGGCGCGTCGTGCTCCTGGACTGGGACCTCGCGACCGCCGGGACCCCGACGGTCGACTTCGCGTGGTTCCTCGTCCAGGACGCGTGGCGGATCGACGCGACCCACGACGAGCTCGAGCAGGACTTCCGCGCCGCCGAAGGCGACCTCGCCGAGGCCGAGGTCGAGCTCGGCCTGCTCTCGGGCCTCGTCCAGTACGGCTGGGTCCTCGGGCACTCGGCCCGCGTGCACCCCGACCCCGCCGAGACGCGCTGGGCCGCCGACGAGCTCGGCTGGTGGGTGCCGCGGGTGCGCACCGCGCTCGAGCGACTCGGGGGTCCGCCGCGGTGAGCCGGCTCGTCCTGCGCGGGCCCGACGCGCCGCAGCTCGGGGACGTCCTGCGCGCCCGGGGCCCGGGCGGCGCTGCGCTCCTGCTGGCGGCCGGCCGGCGCCCGAAGCGCAACGTCCCCGTCGACCCGGACGAGGACGGGGTGGCCGTCGTCACCGCCGGCGACACGCTCGGCCTCGTCGTGGTCGACGGCCACCGCGGCTGGGCCGCGGCGGGCCCCGCGCTGGACGCCGCGGCGGACGCGCTGCAGGCGGGCACCGGGCCCGCGCAAGCGGTGCAGGCCGCGCACCGCGCCGCGCTGCAGGCGCGCCACGGGCCGCAGGCGACGAGCCGCACGACGCTCGTCGTCGCGACCGTCGACGGCACCCGCCTGCGCTGGGCGTCCGTCGGCGACTCGCTGCTCTTCGTCGGCGGCGAGCTGCTCAACGCCCCCGACCACGTCTTCGTCGGCGACCCCGATCGGCCACCGGTCGCCGAGCAGCACGAGCACGAGCTCGCCCCCGGGGCGACGGTCGTCGTCTGCACCGACGGCCTCACGGACGCGATCGACGACCCCGCGGCCACGGTCCGCGGCGCGTTGACCGCCGACCCGGCGACGGTCGCCGACCGCCTCGGCGCCGCGGTCGACGCCGCCGGGGCGCAGGACAACTTCGCCTGCGTCGTCTGGCGGCGTACGCCGGACCGCGGCCGATCCGCCGCGACGGCCGGCGCCGACACGCCCCTGGTCGACCTCGGGCCCGACGACGCCGGGGAGATCCTCACCCTCCAGCGCGCGGCGTACGTCACCGAGGCGCAGCTGCACGACGACCTCACGCTGCCCCCGCTGACCCAGACGCTCCCGGCGCTGCGCGAGGAGCTCGCCGACCCCGGCGTGCAGGCGTTCGGCGTCCGCGACGGGGACCGCCTCGTCGCCTGCGGACGCCTGCGGACCCTCTCGGGCAGCCTGGGCGCGGCCGAGGTCGCGCGGCTGGCGGTCGCCCCCGACCGCCAGGGTGAAGGCCTCGGCACGCGGCTGCTGGCCGAGGCCGAGCGCCGGGCCGGTCCCGGGGTCCGCGAGCTGCGCCTCTTCACGGGCGAGCGCAGCGCGGCGAACCTGCGGCTCTACGCGCGGCTGGGCTACGTGGAGACCGGCCGGACCCCGACCGCGGCCGGGCACGCGCTCGTGCACCTGGCCAAGTCGCTGGCGCCCTGAGTCGCGGGCCGCGGGTCGCACGCGGCCGCGCCGGCCGGCCCGCTGCCCGGTGGCCGCCGGCCACGGGTGCGGGAAAACCACGGGGCCGAGGCGGGGGCCATCCCCGGTGACGGGCTGACCGCGCGGGACGAGCATGGACGGGCCGGTTCCCCACCGCCCCGCCGCCACGACGACGCGGACCGATCAGCCGAAAGGACGTCCGATGAGCACCGCCCCCGGCACGCTGGCGCACGCCGCGAACGAGCCGTACCCCGTCGGGTTCGACGTCGACTACCCCGACCGGCCGCTGGCGCGCCGCTCGACGCTGCTGCGCCCCTTCTACGCGCTGCCGGTCGTCCTCGTCCTGTGCCTGCTCAGCGGCGGCACGGGCGCCGGCCCCGGCATCATCGCGATCCCCACCGCGCTGCTGCTCGCCGCCCGGCACAAGTACCCGCGGTGGTGGTTTGACTTCAACCGGCAGCTCGTGGCGTTCGGCGCCCGCGTCTTCGCCTACGTGACGCTGCTCGACGACCGCTACCCGTCGACGGACGAGCCCCAGGCCGTCCACTACGAGCTGCGCTACCCCGACGCCGAAGTCGAGCTCAACCGCTGGCTGCCGCTCGTCAAGTGGCTGCTGGCGATCCCGCACTACCTCGTGCTCGCGGTGCTCTGGCTCGCCGCGCTGTTCGTCGTCCTCTACGCCTGGGTGATGATCCTCGCGACCGGCCGCTACCCCCGCGGCGCGTTCGACTTCGTCGTCGGCGTGGGGCGCTGGCAGGCCCGGGTCATGGGCTACGCGTGGCTGCTCGTCACCGACCGCTACCCGCCGTTCTCCCTGCGCTGATCGTCCGCCCGTCCTGCCCACCACGCCCGTCCGGCCCACCACGCCCGCCCTGCCCACCACCTGAGCCCACCCACGGCCGAGGAGCCGCCATGTCCACCGTCCCGTCCCTGCCCGTCGACGCCGGAAGCTGGCGCGCCCCCTCCTGGGCCCACGCGACCGTGCAGGACGTCATGCGCGCGCCCGCGATGTCCTGCCCGGCGGACACGCCGCTCGTCACCGTCGCCCGGGTCATGGTGACGCGCCACGTCCACGCCGTCCTCGTGCAGGCGCCCGACGGCGACGCCGGTCCGCGCTGGCGGATCGTGTCCGACCGGTGTCTGGCCGCCGCCGGGGCCTCCGCCGAGCACCTGACCGCCGGCGAGGTCGCCGAGCAGCCGCGGGAGGCAGCCGAACCCGACTGGCCGCTGGACCGCGCGGCGGCGCTCATGCGCGACCACGAGGTGTCCCACCTCGTCGTCGTCGACCCCCACGGCACGCCCGTCGGGATGGTCTCGACGCTCGACCTCGCCGGGGCGATCGCCTGGGGACGGGCCTAGACCGCCGCGGCCACCGTCGCCGGTCGCCGACCGGCGACGCGCTCGTCCCACGCCGCGACGAGGGACGCCAGCCCGGCGGGCCCGGAAGGGGGCGGCGTGAGCAGCGGCAGCTCGAAGACCGGGACGTCCTCCAGCGCCGCCCGCAGGCGCGCCAGCTGCACCCGCTGGTGCTGCGCGCGCGCCGCGGCGTGGAGCACCGCCGCGCGCCAGCGCGACGGCGGGTGCCGGCGGACGACCCGCGCCTGCGCGGTGGAGAAGCGGTCGGGCAGCACGCCGTTGACGACGACGAGCTGCAGGCGCAGGCCGAGCGTCTCGCGCAGCGCGTCGTGGAGCATGAGCGTCTCGCTGACGGCCAGCTGCTCGGCGGCGGTGACGGCCACCACGGCGGTGCGGCGGTCGTCGCGCAGGAAGGCGTCGATCGCGCGGGCCTGCGCCTGCACCGGCCCGGAGCGCACGGCGCCGGCGTAGGCCGCGGGCGCTTGCAGGAGGGCCAGCGCGTGGCCCGTCGCGGGGGCGTCCAGGACGACCTGCGTGGCGGCCGGGACCCCGGGTCCGGACGGGCGCGCGAGCTCCCAGGCCTGGCCGACGACGAGCAGCTCGGCGAGGCCCGGAGCGGCCGCGGTGAGGGCGTGGAACACCGGGCCGCCGAGCACGAGGCCGGCGCCCGGCGGGCCGTGCTCGCGCACGTACGCGCGCAGCGCCGTGGAGGCGTCGAGCGACCGGTGGGTGACGAACGGGCCGAGCAGGTGCCGCGCGTCGGTGGCCCCGCCGGTCTGCGCCAGGACGGTCGGGCGACCCCCGCGGGCGCCGAGCGTGGCGAGCACGGCCGCGATCGTCGTCTTGCCGACGCCGCCCTTGCCGGTCACGACGACGAGCGGCTGGTCGGGGACCGCCGGGGTCCTCGGGCGCGGCCGGGCGGCGGTCGGTGGGACGGCGGAGGCCGGGCTCCGGGGCATGGCCCGACCGTACGGACCACCCGGGGCGTGGACATCCGGGGGGAGTACGGGCGAGGGCGCGGGGGACCGCGGTGGGCGAGCCCGGTCCGCGGCGCCGCGACCTTCACCGCCACCGCCACCGGGGTGTCCTCTCCCCCCGGCCTACGGCGTCGTTCACGGTGAGGCGCCTCGTCGCCCGTCATGATCAGCCCCGAGAGGAGACCCCATGCAGTACCTGATGCTAATCGCCAACGCCCCCGACGCCTGGGAGGACCCGGACGCCGGCGCGGCCGACGGCGTGTTCGACGACTGGACGCTCTACACCCGGGCGCTGCAGGACGCGGGCGTGCTCGTGGCCGGAGCGGGCCTGCATCCCCCCGAGCTGGCGACGTCCGTGCGCGTGCGCGGCGGCGAGCGCGTCGTGACCGACGCGCCGTTCGCCGACATCAAGGAGCACCTCATCGGCTTCTACCTCATCGAGACGCCCGACCTGGACGCCGCCCTCGCGTGGGCGGCGCGCGTCCCGAACGTCCGCACCGGCGTCGTCGAGGTGCGTCCCGTCCGGCCTGAGCTGCGCCTGGACGTGACGCTGGGGTCCGGCACCGCGTCGTGAGCCGGGCGCTGGAGCGCAGCTGGCGGCAGGAGCGGGCCGGGATCGTCGCGGTCCTGGCCCGCCGCCTGGGCGACCTCGCGCTCGCCGAGGACTGCACCCAGGAGGCCTTCGCCGCGGCGGCCGAGCGCTGGCCGCGCGACGGCGAGCCCGCCAACCCCGGGGCGTGGCTCATGACCGTCGCCTGGCGGCGGGCGCTGGACGCGCGGCGGCGCGAGCGCCCGCAGGTGGAGCTGTCGGAGGTCACCGACCCCGGCCGCGACGACGAGCCCGGCCCGGCGCTGAAGGTCGACGACGACACGCTGGGCCTCGTCCTCGCCTGCTGTCACCCGGCGCTCGCCCCCGACGTGTGCGTCGCGCTGACGCTGAGGCACGTCGTCGGGCTCACGCGCGCGGAGATCGCGGCCGGGCTGCTGCTGCCGGAGGCCACGCTCGGCAAGCGCCTGGTCCGGGCCCGGCGCAAGCTCAAGGACGGCGGCGTCTCCTTCGCCCTGCCCGACCCTGCGGAGCTCCCCGCCCGCCTGGAGGCGGCACGGACGGTCATCGCCCTGATCTTCACGGAGGGCCACCACGCCAGCGGCGGCGGCGCGCCGGTCCGGGTCGACCTCTGCGACGAGGCCGTGTGGCTCGCGCGCGAACTGCACCGCCTGAGCCCGGACGAGGAGACGACCGGCCTCCTGGCCCTGCTGCTGCTGCAGCACGCTCGGACGCCCGCGCGGGTGGACGGCCCCGGGCGGCTGATCCCGTTCGCCGAGCAGCAGCGCGAGCGATGGGACCACGCGGCGATCGCGCAGGGGCGGGCGCTGCTCGCCACGACGGGCCGCACGACGCCCGGGCGCTTCCAGCTGCAGGCGGCGATCGCGCTCGTCCACCTCGGCGACGGCCCGACGCCGTGGGGCCACGTGTCCGCCCTGTACCGCGCGCTCCTGCGACGCGATCCGTCTCCGGTCGTCGCGCTGCACCACGCCTACGCCGTCGGCCGCAGCCGCGGGCCGGCCGAAGGCCTGGCGCTCCTCGAGGCGCTGGCGGACGACGCGGCGCTCGCCGGCGGGCCGCTGCTGCACGCCGCGCGGGCGGACCTGCTCGAGCGCGGCGGCGACCGCGCCGCCGCTGCCGACGCGTGGGCGCAGGCCGTTGAGCGGTGCGAGAACGAGGCGCAGCTCGCCGCGCTGGCCCGCCGCGCCGCCGAGGCTGTCCTCTCCGCGCCGCCGCTCGCGTCGTAGGGGCGAGGCCGCCGACCGGCGGCCGACCACCACGACGACAGGAGGCGCAGATGCGCGCGATCCAGATCACCGAGCAGGGCGGCCCCGAGGTCCTGACCCCCGTCGAGCTCCCCGACCCCGTCCCCGGGCCGGGCGAGATCCTCATCCGCGTCGGCGCGGCCGCCGTGAACTTCGCCGACGTCATGCGCCGGCGCGGGACGCGCTACCCGTTCCCCACCCCGTTGCCGTTCGTCCCCGGCGGCGAGGTCGCCGGGACGGTCGCCGCACTCGGGGACGGCGTCGACGGCCCACCGGTCGGCACGCCGGTCTTCGCGCTCGTCGGCGCCGACGGGTCCGGTGGCTACGCCGAGCTCGCCGTCGCCGCCGCACCGCAGGTCGTCCCGATCCCCGCGGGCCTGCCGGAGGCCGAGGCGGCCGGCGTCATCATCGCCGGGAGCACCGCGACCCTCCTGCTGACGGCAGCCGGGCAGCTGCAGGCCGGCCAGAGCCTGTTCGTCCCTGCGGCCGCCGGCGGGGTGGGCGGCCTGACCGTCCAGATCGCCAAGCTCCTCGGCGCGGGGACCGTCATCGCCGGGGCGTCGACCGACGCCAGGCGCAGCGCCGCGCTCGGGCTCGGCGCCGACCACGCCGTCGACACGACCGCCGACTGGCCGACCGCGGTCCGCGAGCTCACGGGCGGCCAGGGCGTGGACCTCGCGCTGGAGATGAGCGGCGGCGACGAGCTGGACCGCACGCTCGCCGCCCTGGCGCCGTTCGGGACCGCCGTCGTCTACGGCATGGCCGGCGGCCGCCCCGCCCGCATCGCGGACGCGACCCTCGACGCGCTGCTCTACGACCCGGCGCTCAACCAGTCCGTCCGCGCCTTCAACCTCGGCCTCTGGTTCGGCCTGCGCCCGCAGGAGGCCGGCGCCGCGCTCGGGCGGCTCATCGGCTGGGTGGCGGCTGGGCAGCTGCGCCTGCCCGTGCGGACGCTGCCACTGGAGCAGGCCGCCGAGGCCCACCGCCTGCTGGAGACGCGGTCCAGCCAGGGCAAGCTCGTCCTCGTCCCCTAGGCCCGGACCGCGGCGCCCCGGTCAGTCGTAGATCGAGCGGCCCCGCCCGGGCCGCGCGTTCTCGGGATACGGGACCCAGTCGTCGACGAAGCCGTCGATGGCGCGCACGTCCTGCAGCCAGCGACCGACCGCGGGCCAGCCGATCAGGTCGAGGCCGGCCGCGGTTGCCGCCGACGTGTAGGGGTACAGCGCGAGGTCCGCGATCGTCGGGGTGCTTCCCACGAGCCAGCGCCGGCCGGTCAGGTGGGCGTCGAGGACGTCGAGGGCGCGCCGTCCGCCCTGGAGGCGCCCGGCGAGCTCGTGCTCGCCGGCCCGCCCCGTCGCCATGCGGAAGCGCACGCCGCCGATCCCGGGGATCACGTGCTCCTGCTCGAAGGCGCACCACGCGGCGATCTGCGCGCGGTGCACCCGGGTCCGCCCCGCCCACGCGGTGCCCTCGGCGAGATAGGTCAGGATCGCGTTGGACTGGGTCAGGGCGGTCCCGTCGTCGAGGACGAGCACCGGCGTCTCGCGCAGCGGGTTCAGCCGCCCGAAGGCGTCGGTGAGCGTGGCGCCGGCGAAGATGTCGGTCTCGACGAGTTCGTGCTCGACGCCGAGCAGGCGCAGGAGCGCGCGGATTTTCAGGCAGTTGCCGGAAGCGCGGTAGGAGTAGAGCTGCATGTGCACCCAACGGCGTCGCGGCGCGTTTCGTCGAGCACGAACCAGAGGTCGATCTTCTGGTCCGCGGCGTGGAAGATCTGCGGCATCGCGTAGGGGGCGAATTCGCCGCTGCCGGTGGTGCCGGTGAGGCGGTT
>CAZRLR010000029.1:0-19215 GCA_964600395.1 uncultured Conexibacter sp. | reverse complement strand
ACACGCGCCTGACCGAGGAGCAGGGCGAGGAGGAGGCCGTCGGCGCGGTCGAGCGGTTCGTCGAGGCGGTCGAGAACACGCTGCCCGAGGACGCGCGCGTCATCAAGACGATCGGGGACGAGGTCATGGTCGTCGGCTCGGACCCCGCCGCGCTCGTCGACTGGGCCGTCGGCTTCCAGGAGCTCATGACGGAGCGTCCGCTGCCGCGGATCGGCGTCCACTACGGCGAGACGATGTACCGCGACGGCGACTACTACGGCCGCGAGGTCAACCTCGCGGCCCGGGTGGCGGCCCGTTCGGCGGGCGGCGAGGTCGTCGTCACCCGCCCGATCGTCGACGGCGCGGGCCAGCATCTGGAGTTCGAGCGCATCGGCGAGGTGCGCCTGAAGGGCTTCACCGAGGCGACCGAGCTGTTCCTCGCGATGCTCGGCGACGAAGGCTGACCGGGCACCGGCTGTGCCAGAGTGGGGCGGGTGTACGCCGACGGCGCCCAGACCCTCCGCCTGCACGGGCACGACCTCGTCTTCCGCCACGAGGGGTCCGGCCCCGTCGTCCTCCTCATCCACGGCATGGCCGGCAGCCGCAGCGCCTGGCAGCGGACGGTCGCGCCGCTCGTCGCGGCCGGGCACACCGTCGTGGCGCCCGACCTGCCGGGTCACGGCGACTCCGAGGCGGCCTCGGGTGACTCGTCGATCGGCGCGCTGGCCGCGACGCTGCGCGACCTGCTGCTCGCGCTCGGCCACGAGCGCGCGACGCTCGTCGGGCACTCGCTCGGCGGCGGGATCGCGATGCAGTTCTCCTACCTCTTCCCCGAGCACACCGAGCGGCTCGTGCTCGTGTCGACCGGCGGCCTGGGCCGGTCGGTCAACCTTGCGCTGCGCAGCGCCGCGCTGCCGGGCGCCGAGCTCGTCGTCGCGGGCATCGGTCAGACCGCGCGGGCCGTCGGACCGATCGTGTCGGGGGCGCTGAAGCTCCTCGGTGTCCAGGTCGACGACGAGCGCGCGGAGGTCGGGCGCTCGCTGCAGTCGCTCGGCGTCGCGTCCACCCGCCGGGCGTTCCTCGACACGCTGCGCGCGGTCGTCGGCCCCGACGGGCAGCGTGTCTTCGCCGGCGACCGCCTCTACCTCGCCGCCGAGATGCCGACGCTCATCGTCTGGGGGTCGGAGGACCCGGTCATCCCGATCGGGCACGGCCACCGGGGCCACGAGGCGATGCCCGGCAGCGAGTTCGTCGTGCTGGACGGCGTCGGGCACTTCCCCCCGCTGCAGGCGCCGGAGGCGATGGTCGACGCGATCGTCGACTTCCTCGCCCGCGTCCCGCCGTCCGAGCCGTCGCCCGAGCGCTGGCGGCGGATGCTCCGCGACGGGGCGCCCGGCGCCTGAGGCCGAGGGGCGGCGGACGGACCCATGGACCCCGCGCCCGCCGGCACGATCACCGCGCACGTCCGCGCGACCGGCCTGCTGCCCGACGGCGGGGCGGTCGTCGTCCTGCTCAGCGGCGGGCAGGACTCCGTCTGCCTGCTCGACGTCGCCGTCGCGCTCGCCGGACGCGACGTCGTGCGCGCGCTGCACGTCAACTACGGCCTGCGGGACGAGGCGGAGGCCGACGAGGCCCACTGCCGGGCGCTCTGCGAGCGCCTCGAGGTGCCGCTCGAGGTCCAGACGGCGCGGCGCCCCGCCGAGGGGCCGGGCAACCTGCAGGCCTGGGCCCGGGACGTCCGCTACGCCGCCGGGGCGACCGCCGCCGCCCGCGCCGGGGCGCGCCTGGCCGCCGGGCACACCGCCACCGACCAGGTCGAGACCGTGCTCTATCGCCTGGCCACCTCCCCGGGGCGGCGGGCGCTGCTGGGGATGCCCGCCCGCAGCGGCCGTCTCGTGCGGCCGCTGCTGACGGTCACGCGCGCGCAGACCGCCGCGCACTGCGCCGCACGCGGCCTGCCGTGGCGGGAGGACGCGACGAACGCGACGGACGCCTACGCGCGCGGGCGCGTGCGCCACGGGCTCGTCCCGGCGCTGGAGGCCGTCGACGCCCGCGCCCACGCGAACGTCCTGCGGACGGCCGAGCTGCTGCGCGACGAGGCCGAGGTCCTGGACACCGTCGTGCAGACCGCGCTCGCCGGCCGCGACCACATCCTCGTCGCCCAGCTCGCCCGCCTGCCGCCGGCCCTCGGGCGCCTCGTCGTGCGCGAGCTGGCCGAGGGCGCGAGCGGCGGGCGCCCGTGCCCGCGCGCGGCCGGCCGCCTGGACGAGATCCTCGCGCTCGGCGACGGCGCGCTGGACGTCGGCGACGGGGCCCGCGCGCTCGTGCGCGACGGCGTCCTGCGCTTCGGCCGCAGCCCGGAGCGCTAGCGTCCGGGCCGTGAGCCCCGACCCGTCGCCGACCGACCTGCCACGCGCCGCCGAGGCCGCCCTCGTCGCTGCCGCCGCGCGGCAGCTCGGGGTGCCGCTCGCCGCGCGCACCCTGGCGCTGCCGGGCGGCGCGACCGTCGACGTCGACGGGGTGGACGCCGGCCAGTCCGTCTTCGTCGAGGTCTTCCTGCGCCAGGGGCGCCTGAAGGGCCCGCAGCTCGACAAGGTCGCCCGCGACGCGCTGAAGCTCGTGACGCTCGGCCGCAGCTTCACCGCGAGCGCCCTCGTCATCGCCTTCGCCGACGAGGCCGCCGCGGCGTCGGTGACCGGCCAGAGCTGGCTCGCCGAGGCGCTGCGGGCGTGGGACGTCCGCGTCCTCGTCGTCCCCCTGCCCGACGCCGTGCGCGACGCCCTGCCGGTGCCGCCGGGCCCCGGGGCTACCGGAGCGCCCTGACCGCGCCCGGCAGCTCGCCGGGGTGGGCGATCACCATGTCCGCACCGGCTTCCTGCAGCTCCTGCGCGTCCCCGATGCCCCACAGGACCCCGATCGCCGGCAGCCCGTGGGCGTGGGCGCCCTCGACGTCGTGGCGGCGGTCGCCGACCATGACGGCGTGCCGGGGGTGGCCCAGGTCGGCCAGCGCGTGCGCGATCGTCTGCGCCTTGTCGTCCCGGGACGGGGGGACGGGCCCCTGCACGGCGCTGAGGTACGGCGCCAGGCCGAGCCCGTCGGCCAGCGCCCGCGCGAGGTGCCGGGCCTTGGACGTCGCGATCGCGAGCACGTGGCCGTCGGCCCGCAGGGCGGCGAGCGCCGCCGGGACGCCGGCGAAGACCGGCGTCACCTCGAGCATCAGCTCCGCGTAGCGGCCCCGGTACTCCTCGACGAGGGCGTCGAGCGCGGCGTCCCCCTCGGGCAGGCCGAAGAGCCAGGCGAAGGTGTCGTGCACGGGCGGCCCGATGCGGGCCTCCAGCTCGGCGGCCGGCCGGGGCGGCAGGCCGTGGGCCGTGAGCGTCGCGTTCATGCCCGCGACGATCCCGGCGCGCGAATCCACGAGCGTCCCGTCCAGGTCGAGCAGCACGGCGGTCGCCGAGACCCGATCCGTCCTCCCCGGTCCGGGGAGATTCGGGTCTCGGCCGCCTTCTGGCGCGCCGGCGCTCACTCCGTCCCGAAGATGCGGTCGCCGGCGTCGCCGAGGCCCGGCCGGATGTACCCGCGCTCGTCGAGCGCGCGGTCCAGCGCCCCCACGGTGATCGGGACGTCGGGGAAGGCCTCGTGGACGGCCGCCACGCCCTCGGGGGCGGCGACGAGGCAGACGAGCCGCAGGTCCGTCGCGCCCGCCGCGCGCATCCGGGTCAGCGCCGCGACCGCGCTGCCGCCCGTGGCGAGCATCGGGTCCACGACGAAGACGGACGCCGCCGGGACGCCCGCCGGCAGCGACTCGTAGTAGCTCTCGGGCTGCAGTGTCTCCTCGTTGCGGCGCATGCCCAGGTGCGCGACCGCGGCGCCCGGGACGAAGCGCAGGAAGCCGTCGACCATCCCGAGGCCCGCCCGCAGGACGGCGACGACCATGACGGGACGCGCCAGCGCGGTGCCCGTCGTCTCCTCCAGCGGCGTGCGGACGGTGACACGGGCGACCTCGGTGTCCCGCAGCGCCTCGTAGGCGAGCATCGCCGCCGCCTCGTTCAGCGCCGTGCGGAAGGCCTCCAGGCCCGTGGAGGCGTCCCGCAGGACCGTCAGCTCACGGGCCAGCAGCGGGTGGTCGACGACGTGGAGGGCGGGCATGCGCGCAAGCGTACGCTGCGGTGCTCGACGGGGGTTGTAGCGTGGCCGCCATGCAGCCCGCCCGCAACGTCGAGCTCAAGGCGCGTGACGCGGATCCCGACGGCACGCTCACCCGCGCGCTGGCCACCGGAGCGACCGACGAGGGGGTGCTCGTCCAGCGCGACACGTACTTCCCCGTGCCCCACGGCCGCCTGAAGCTGCGCGAACAGGACGGCCACCCGGCGCAGCTCATCGCCTACGCCCGCCCGGACGCCGCCGCGGCGCGCACGAGCGCCTACCACCTCGTCGAGGTGCCCGACCCGCCGGCGCTCGTCGCGGCCCTGCGCTCGGTCCACGGGGACGGCCCCGTCGTCGAGAAGCGCCGCCGCCTGCTGCGGCTCGACAACGTCCGCATCCACCTCGACGACGTCACCGGCCTCGGCCGCTGGGTCGAGCTGGAGGCCGTCGTCCCGCCCGGCGGTGACCCGGAGGCCGAGCACGCGAAGGTCGCGCGCCTGCGCGAGGCACTCGGGATGGACGACGCGCACGTCGTCGCCGAAGGGTACGCCCAGCTGCTGACCCGCGCCGCCGCGCCGGCCGACCTCGTCGACGGCGCCCGCGCCGCGATGGCCCACGCCCACGTCCCGTATTCGCACTTCCGCGTCGGGGCGGCCGTGCGCGCCGACGGCCCCGGCGGCCCCGTCCACCTCGGCGCGAACGTCGAGAACGCCGCCTTCCCGCAGACGCAGTGCGCGGAGGCCTCGGCGATCGGCGCGCTCGTCAGCGCCGGCGGCACCCGGATCGTCGAGGTCGCCGTCATGGCCGACACGCCGCTCATCACGCCGTGCGGCGGCTGCCGCCAGCGCCTGGCCGAGTTCGCCGGCCCCGACACGCCGGTCCACCTCTGCGGCCCGGAGGGCGTCCGGCGGACGGTGACCCTCGGCGCGCTCCTGCCGCTCTCCTTCGACGCGGGGGCGATGGCGTGACCGCGGCCGCGCAGCAGCTGCTCACCGAGCACGGGGAGGCGGCCCGCGCCGACGTCGGGCTCATCCTCGGCTCGGGCCTCGGCGCCCTGGCGGACGCGGTCACCGACGCCGTGGTGACGCCCTACGCGCAGCTGCCGGGCTTCCCGGTGTCGACGGTCAGCGGGCACGTCGGCCGGCTCGTCGTCGGCACGCTCGCCGGCCGCCGTGTCGCGGTCATGCAGGGCCGTGCGCACGTCTACGAGGGCACGCCGCCGGCGCAGCTCGCCGTCGGCGTCCGGACGCTCGCCGCGCTCGGCGTCGGCACGCTCCTCGTGACGAACGCCGCCGGCTCGCTGCGCCCGCAGACCCCGCCTGGGCACCTCATGGCGCTGACGGACCACATCAACATGATGGGGATCAACCCGCTCGTCGGGCCCAACGACGAGGCGCTGGGCCCGCGCTTCGTCGGTCTGGGCGACGCCTACGACGCCGGCGTCCTCGCGGCCCTGCGCGCCGCGGCCGCCGCGCACGACGTCCCGCTGTCCGAAGGCGTCTACCTCGCGGTGAGCGGCCCGTCCTTCGAGACCCCGGCGGAGATCCGCGCCTTCCGGACGCTCGGGGCCGACGCCGTCGGCATGTCCACCGTCCCGGAGGTCATCGTCGCCCGCCACGCAGGCCTGCGCGTCGGCGCGATCTCCGCCATCACGAACCTCGCGGAGGGCATGGGCGACGTCCCGCTCTCCCACGAGCAGACCCTCGCGAGCGCCGCCGACGGCGCCCGCCACCTGCAGCGCCTCCTGACCGCCGTCCTCCCGGAGCTCTAGACCGCCATGGCCGACCCCATCTCGCTGCTCGACCTCACGAGCCTCAACGACGACGACACCGCCGCGACGATCGACGCGCTCTGCGTCAAGGCCCTCACGCCGGCCGGTCCGGTCGCCGCGGTCTGCGTCCTGCCGCCGTTCGTCCAGACCGCCGCCGAGGCGCTGGACGGCACCGGCGTGCGCGTCGCGACCGTCGTGAACTTCCCCCAGGGGGACGACGACCCCGACGGCGCCGCCCGCCAGACCGCGGCGCTGATGGACGAGGGCGCCGACGAGGTGGACGTCGTGGCGCCATGGCGCGCACACCTGGCGGGCGACCACGAGGCCGTCGGCCGGCTCGTCGCCGCCTGCGCCGCCGAGTGCCCCGGGCACCTGAAGGTCATCCTGGAGACCGGCTCGCACCCGGCCGACGACGACCGCGCCGCCACGCGCGCGATGGCCCGCGCCGCGCTGGAGGCCGGCGCCGTCTTCCTGAAGACGTCGACCGGCAAGCACGGGCCCGGCGCAGACCCCGAGAGCGTCCGCCTCCTCCTGGAGGCCGTGCGCAGCGCCCCCGGGCCGGCCGGGGTCAAGGTCAGCGGCGGCGTGCGGACCGTCGCGGACGCCGAGGTCTACCTCGCGCTGGCCGAGGCGGTCATGGGCCCGGCGTGGGTCTCGCCGCAGACCTTCCGCCTCGGCGCCAGCGGCCTGCTGGACGCCCTGCTGGCCGCGCGCGCATGACGGACGCCGCCCTGCCCGCGGAGCTCATCCGCCACAAGCGCGACGGCGGCACGTTCACGCCCGCGCAGCTGCACGCGATCGCCGCCGCCATCGGCACCGGCGGCTTCTCCGACGCCCAGGTCGGCTCGCTGTCGATGGCGATCTTCCTCCGCGGCCTGCAGGAGGCCGAGCGCGTCGCCCTCACCGAGGGGCTGCGCGACAGCGGGACCGTCCTGCGCTGGGACGACCTGGACGTCCCCGTCGTCGACAAGCACTCCAGCGGCGGGGTGGGGGACAAGGTCAGCCTGCCGCTCGCGCCGATCCTCGCCGCCTGTGGCGTCGCCGTCCCGATGCTCAGCGGGCGCGGCCTGGGCCACACGGGGGGGACGCTCGACAAGCTCGACGCGATCCCCGGCTACGTCAGCCAGCCGGGGCTGGACCTGTTGCGCCGCACGGTGCGGGACGTCGGCTGCGCGATCATCGGCCAGACGGACGACCTGGCCCCGGCCGACCGCCGCCTGTACGGCATCCGCGACGCCGCGGGCACCGTCGAGACGATCGACCTGATCGTCCCGTCGATCCTCTCCAAGAAGCTCGCCGAAGGCCTGGACGCGCTCGTCCTGGACGTCAAGCACGGCTCGGGCGCCTTTCTCCCCGAGCTCGCCGACGCGCGGGCCCTGGCCCGCGCGCTCGTCGACGTCGCCACGGAAGCGGGGCTGAAGACCGTCGCGCTGCTGACGGACATGGACAGCGTCCTGGGGCGGACGGCCGGCAACGCCGTCGAGGTCCTCGAGTCCGTGCAGCTGCTCACGGACCCGGATGGGGCCGACGCGCGGCTCGTCGAGGTGACGCTCGCGCTGGCGCGCCGCGCCCTCGAGCTCGCCGGCGTCGACGCCGACCCCGAGGCCGTCCTGCGGGACGGCCGCGCCGCCGAGCGCTTCGCCCGGATGGTCGCGGCCCTCGGCGGGCCGGCCGACTTCGTCGAGCGCCCCGAGGCCCACCTGCGCGCCGCGCCCGTCGTCCTGCCGGTCCACCCGGAGGACAGCGGCGTCGTCACCGGACACGCCACGCGCGAGCTGGGGCTCGCCGTCATCGAGCTCGGCGGCGGCCGGCGCGGCGACCACGACCGCATCGACCACGCCGTGGGCCTGACGCAGATCGCCGGGCCCGGCACCGCCGTCGGCCCCGGAGAGGGCGAGCAGCCGCTGTGCGTCGTCCACGCGGCCTCCGCCGAGGCCGCGGCGCTGGCCGCCCGCGCGATCCGCGCCACGATCACGGTGGGGGAGGACGCCCCGCCGCCCGTCCCCGTCGTCACCGAGGAGCTGCGATGAGCCCCGCCGTCCCCGACGTCCCCAAGGCCGAGCTGCACGTCCACCTGGAGGGCACGGCCCGGCCCGAGCTCGTTCGGCGCCTGGCGGCGCGCAACAACGTCGCCCTGCCCGACGGGCTGCTCGCCGACGCCGAGACCTTCCACTGGACGGACTTCCTGCACTTCCTCGGGACCTACGACCTGGCCGCGAGCGTCATCCGCACCGCCCAGGACTACCGCGACGTCGTCTTCGAGTACCTCGTCGCCTGCGCCGCCGAGGGCACTCGCTACGTCGAGCTCATCTCGAGCCCCGACCACGCCCGGGCGGTCGGGCTGACCGAGGCCGAGCACCGGGCCGGGATCTTCCAGGGCATCGACGACGCCCGCGCGCAGACCGGCATCGAGGGCCGCGTCCTCGTGTCGGCGGTGCGCAACTTCGGCGTCGAGGCCGCCGAGCGCGTCGCGGAGGAGGCCGCCGCCCTGCCCCACCCGTACGTCGTCGGCTTCAACCTCGCGGGGGACGAGGCGGGCTACCCGGCCCGCGACTTCACGCGTGCGTTCGCGATCGCGCACGAGGCCGGGCTGGGCTGCACGTGCCACGCCGGCGAGCACGACGGGCCCGACTCGGTGCGCCAGGCGCTCGCGCTGCCGGGCGTCGTGCGCCTCAGCCATGGCGTCCGCGCCATCGAGGACCCCGCGCTCGTCCGCGAGCTGGCCGACCGGCAGATCGTCCTCGAGGTCTGTCCGACGTCGAACGTCGCGCTCGGCGTCTTCCCGTCCTACGCCGCCCACCCGCTGCCCGCGCTCATGGCCGCCGGCGTCCGGATCACCCTGAATTCGGACGATCCTCCGTATTTCGGATCGACCATCGGCCAGGAGTACGCCGTGGCCCGCGACCACTTCGCGCTGGACGACGCGGCTCTGGCAGGCTTGACGCGGACGGCGGTCGACGCGGCGTTCGCCGACGACGACCTGAAGGCCGACCTGCGAAAAGGTCTGCGCGACAGACCGCTGGCGAGGTAGGCTCCCGCGGGCGGCGAGATGGTCACTCACCGTCGGCTGTCCCCATTTCAGCAGACGAACGAGGAGCAACGCGCGTGCACAAGCACTTGAGGTACCTGGCGTCGATCGCCCTGATCGGCCTCAGCATCACCGCCGCCGGATGCGGCTCCGACGACGACAGCTCGTCGTCGTCCAGCAGCACGAAGGAGACGACGTCGACCGCCGCCGCGGCACCGAAGGGCAAGGCCATCAAGGTCGGGCTCGTGACGGACATCGGCGGTCTGAACGACCGCTCGTTCAACTCCCTGGCCAACAAGGGCCTGGAGGACGCCAAGTCGCAGCTCGGCGTGACCGGGCGCGTCCTGACGTCCAAGTCCAACTCCGACTACGTGCCGAACCTCAGCACGCTCGCCCAGCAGAAGTACGACCTCGTCATCGGCGTCGGCTTCCTGATGGCCGACGCGGTCGAGAAGGTCGCCGGCAAGTACCCCGACACGAAGTTCGCGATCATCGACGTGTCGCAGGCCGGCATGAAGACGAAGCCGGCCAACGTCGAGGGCCTGCTCTTCAAGGAGCAGGAGGGCGGCTACCTCGCCGGCGTCCTGGCGGGCCTCTACGCCAAGGACAACAAGATCACCACGATCTCGTCGGTCGGCGGCCAGAAGATCCCGCCGGTGGACCACTACATCGCCGGCTACAAGGCGGGCGCCGAGGCGGCCAACCCGGGGATCAAGGTCCTCAACGGCTACTCCCAGGACTTCGTCGACCAGGCGAAGTGCAAGGAGCTCGCGCTCAACCAGATCAACGAGGGCTCGGGCGTCGTGTTCCAGGTCGCCGGCCAGTGCGGCCTCGGCGCGCTGGACGCGGCGAAGGAGAAGAACGTCCAGGGTGTCGGCGTCGACGCCGACCAGGCGTACCTCGGTCCGCAGATCCTGACCTCGGCCACGAAGAAGGTCGACGTCGCGGTCTTCGACACGATCAAGGACGCCCAGGCGGGCGCCGTGAAGACCGGCACCGACCGGATCTTCGACCTGAAGACCGACGGCGTGGGCATCGGCAAGATCAGCGCCGCCGGCACGAAGTACCAGGCCGAGGTCGACAAGGCCGCCGCCGACATCAAGAGCGGGGCCGTGACGGTGCCCGACACCGTCAAGTAGGAGCACCGCACGACATGCCCGCCCCCGCCCTCCAGCTGGAGGGGATCACCAAGCGCTTCGGCGCCGTGGCCGCCAACGACGGCGTGGACTTCGAGCTGCGCCGCGGCGAGATCCACGCCCTGCTCGGCGAGAACGGGGCGGGCAAGTCGACGCTGATGAACATGGTGTACGGGATGCTCACCCCCGACAGCGGCACGATCCGCGTCGGGGGCGAGCCCGTCACCATCGGCTCACCCAAGCAGGCCATGCAGCACGGCATCGGCATGGTCTTCCAGCACTTCATGCTCATCGACGTCATGACCGTCGCCGAGAACATCGTCCTCGGGGACGAGCCGGCCCGCCGCGGGCTGCTGGACGGCCGCGGGGCCGTTGAGCGGGTCCGTGCGCTCTCCGAGCGCCACGGCCTGTCCGTGGACCCCGACGCGCTCGTGCAGGACATCACCGTCGGCCAGCAGCAGCGGGTGGAGATCCTCCGCGCGCTGGACCGCGGCGCCGACATCCTCGTCCTCGACGAGCCGACCGCGGTGCTCACCGCGCAGGAGACCGCCGAGCTCATCACGGTCCTCAAGGGGCTGCGCGAGCGCGGCACCTCGATCGTCTTCATCTCCCACAAGCTCAGCGAGGTCCGCGAGATCGCCGACCGCGTCACCGTGCTGCGACGCGGCAAGACCGTCGGGACGATCGACGCGGCCGACGCCGACGAGGCCGCGCTCGCGCGCCTGATGGTCGGGCGGGACGTCCTGCTGCGCGTCGACAAGGCGCCCTGCACCCCGGCGGCACCGCTCCTGACGCTCGAGGACGTGCACGTCACCGACGACCGCGGTCTGCCCGCCGTCGACGGCGTCTCGTTCAGCGTCGCCGGCGGCGAGATCGTCGCCGTCGCCGGCGTGGACGGCAACGGCCAGCGCGAGCTCGTCGAGGCGATCTGCGGCCTGCGCACCCCCGACGCCGGGACGATCACCGTCGGGGGCCGCGACACGACGCGCTGCTCGGTCCGCGAGGTCCGCGACAGCGGCCTGGGCCACATCGCCGAGGACCGCCACCGCGCGGGCCTGGTCCTGGACTTCACGCTGAGCGAGAACATCGCGCTGCGCGACTTCGACCGCCACACCCGCTTCGGGCTGCTGAACCCCCGCCGGATGCTCCGGCGCGCGGCGGGGCTGCTGCAGGAGTTCGACGTGCGCGGCGGCACGCCGGGGACCGTCGCCCGCTCGCTCTCGGGCGGCAACCAGCAGAAGGTCGTCATCGCCCGCGAGATCGACGGCAACCCCGAGGTGCTCGTCGCCGCCCAGCCGACGCGCGGGCTCGACGTCGGCGCGATCGAGTTCGTCCACCGCCGGCTCGTCGCCGAGCGCGACGCGGGCCGCGCCATCCTGCTGCTGTCGCTCGAGCTCGACGAGGTGCGCACCCTCGCCGACCGCATCCTCGTCATCTTCGAGGGCCGGATCGTCGGCGAGCTGCCCCCGACTGCGACCGAGGAGCAGCTCGGCCTGCTCATGCTCGGCGGCGGCGCCGGGACGACGGCCCACGCCGCCTGAGCCACGATGCCCGACCCGACGCCCGCCACGCCCACCGCGCCGGACACGCCGACCCCGGAGCGCAGCGCCGCCCGCCGGCTGACCGACCACCTGTCGATCGGCGGCATCGTCGCGCCGCTCATCACGCTCGTCTTCGCGTTCATCGCGGCCGGGCTCGTCGTCCTCGCCAGCGGCGCGGACCCCTTCGAGATCTACAAGGCGATCTTCGACGGCGCGGGCCTGAACTGGCTCTTCCCGTGGACCTCGGGGCAGGACCGGACGATCGCCGCGGTCAACCTGCAGCAGACGCTCGTCAACACCGCGCCGCTCATCCTCTGCGGGCTCGCGGTGGCCTACGCCTTCCGTGCCGGGCTCTTCAACATCGGCGCCCAGGGCCAGTACACCGCCGGGTCGATCGTCGCGGTCTACGTCGGCTCGTCGTGGGCCGGGCTGCCGGGCTGGTTGCACGTCATCGTCGCGATGCTCCTGGCCGCGCTGGCCGGCGCCGCGTGGGCGGCGATCGCGGGCGGCCTGCGCGCCTCGACCGGCGCCAACGAGGTGATCACGACGATCATGCTCAACTACACCGCGCTCTACATCGGGGTCTACCTCTTCGGCCTCGGCGGCCCGCTGCAGAGCGACACGGACACGTCCGTCCCGATCTCCAACGACGTCCTGCCCGACGCCCGGCTCCCGGTCTTCTGGGGCGACAAGGACCTCCAGGGCCTGCACGTCGGCATCTTCATCGCGCTCGCCGCGGCCGTCGTGTTCTGGGTGCTGCTGAACCGCTCGCGCCTCGGCTTCGAGGCCCGGGCGGTCGGCTTCAGCCCGCCCGCCGCGCGCTCGGCCGGCATCGGCGTGGGGCGGACCTATGTCGTGACGATGGGCATCTGCGGGCTCTTCGCCGGCCTGGCGGGCTCGCTCGACGTCCTGGGCTGGCAGTTCCACGTCGCCTCCAACGACGTCCAGGCCTCGCAGGTCGGCTTCCTCGGCATCGCGGTGGCGCTCCTCGGCCGCAACACCGCGGTCGGCACCGTGCTCGCCGCCTTCCTCTTCGGCGCCCTGCAGCAGGGGACGAACGTCCGCAACTTCTCCGCGGGCACGTTCGACCCGGAGCTCGCGCCGAACCTCACGACCGTCATCCAGGGCCTCGTCGTGCTGCTCGTCAGCGCCGACGTGCTGCTCGCGTCGGTCTGGAGCCGGCGGGCCGCCCGCCGCGGGGACCCGGACGCCGCCGCCGTCGCCTCGCCCACGACCCTGACCCCGGTGAACCCCTCATGACCGGTGTCCGCGCCGGCTGGGCCGGCGTCACCGCCGGGGTCCTGGCCCTGTTCGTCGCCATCCCGCCGCTGACGCTCCGCGCCCCGGCGCTCTGCGTCGTCCTCGGCGTCGCCGCCGTGGCGCTCGGGGTCCTCGCGCTGCGCGGGGGCGAGCGGCGCCTCGGGGTCGGCGCGGTGGCCGCCGGGATCGTCGGCGCCGGCCTGGGCTACGGCGCCACGCAGACCGGGGTCGGCGGCCTGGAGGCCGCGGTCTCGTGGGGGACGCTCGCGGCCGCCATGCTTCGCTTCGCCACCCCGCTGACGTTCGCCGCGCTCGGCGGCCTGGTCTCCGAGCGCGCCGGGGTCGTGAACATCGCCCTGGAGGGCATGATGCTCATGGGCGCCTTCTTCGCGGCGCTCGGGGCCGACAAGACCGGCTCCTGGCCGGCCGGGCTGCTCATCGGCGTCCTGGCCGGTGCGGCCCTCGCCGCCGTCCACGCCGTGTTCGCCATCCACGTCGGCGCTGACCAGATCGTCACGGGCACGGCGCTGAACTTCGTCGCGCTCGGCCTGACGGGCTACCTCTACGTCGACACCTACGGCGCCCAGGGCACGCCGAACGACCTGCCTCAGGTCCCGGACGTCACGCTGCCGACCGAGTCCTTCGGGTTCGTCGGACGGGCGATCCACCAGCAGAACCTGCTCGTGTGGCTGAGCCTGCTCGCCGTCGTGGCGATCTACGTCCTCGTGTTCCGGACGCGTGGGGGCCTGCGCCTGCGCTCGGTCGGCGAGAACCCGCGGGCCGCCGAGACCGTCGGCATCAGCGTCTACCGGACGCGGTACCTCGCGGTCATCGCCTCCGGCGCGCTGGCGGCCATGGGCGGGGCCTTCCTCTCCATCGGCTTCGTGCACTCGTTCACGCAGAACATGACCGCCGGCCGGGGTTTCATCGCGCTGGCGGCGCTCATCTTCGGGCGCTGGCGGCCCTTCGGCCTGCTGGCCGCGACGCTCCTGTTCGGCTTCTCCAGCGCGCTGGCCCAGCGGCTGCCGGAGCTCACGGAGGGGGCGGCGAACGTCGCGACGCTCCTGCAGGCGCTGCCCTACGTCCTGACGCTCATCGCCGTCGCCGGCGTCATCGGGCGCTCGGTCCCCCCGGCGGCCGACGGCATCCCGTACAAGCGCGAGGGCTGAGCACGCGCCGGTCGCAGCCGGTCAGCGAGCGCGGGGGCGCCTGCACGGGTCCGCTACGGTTGCGCCGACATGAGCGACCCCGTGATCGACGAGATCCTCGTCCAGGCCGACGACCTCAAGCGCCGCGTGCGCGAGCTGGGGGAGCAGGTGTCCAAGGACTACGAGGGCCGCGACCTGCTGCTCGTCTGCGTCCTGAAGGGCGCGGTCTTCTTCCTCGCCGACCTCATGCGGACGATCTCGATCCCGTGCGAGGTGGACTTCATGGCCGTCTCCTCCTACGGCTCGGCCACGGACTCCAGCGGCGTCGTGCGCATCCTGAAGGACCTGGACCGCCCGATCGCCGACGTCGACGTCCTGATCGTCGAGGACATCGTGGACTCGGGCCTGACGCTGCAGTACCTGCTGCGCAACCTCGGCGCGCGCCAGCCACGCTCGCTCGAGGTGGGTGCGCTGCTGACCAAGCCGGACCGCCGGAAGGTCGACCTCGAGCCCCGCTACGTCGGGTTCGAGATCCCCGATCGCTTCGCGATCGGATACGGGTTGGACCACGCGGAGCGCTACCGCAACCTGCCGTATGTAGCCGCGTTGGCCACGTAAACCCCCTGCTACGCTTGGTCGTCTAAATGAGCCGCTTCTTCAAAAGCGCAGCCTTCCCGATCCTCATCGTGGTCGTGCTCGCGTTCTTCGCCCAGAAGTTGATCAGCCCCAGCTCCGACGCGCCGAAGCAGACGTACGGGGACTTCATCACGCAGGTGAACGCGGGTGACGTCAAGACCGTCACCCTCAGGACGAAGAACAACACCGTCGCGGTCAAGCCGAAGACCGGCCCGAGCTACGAGGTCGGGTTCACCGACCAGGGTGCCGAGCAGCTCGAGCAGAAGCTGCAGGCGCTGAAGTCCGAGGGCAAGCTCCAGGACTACGACGTGGAGGGCCGCAAGTCCAACGGCTGGCTCTCGCTGCTGACCTACGTCCTGCCGTTCCTCATCTTCTTCGGGTTCTGGATCTTCCTCATGAACCAGGTGCAGGGCGGCGGCTCGAAGGTGATGTCGTTCGGCAAGTCCCGGGCCAAGCGCCTGAGCGTCGACTCGCCGAAGATCTCCTTCCGCGACGTCGCGGGCGCCGACGAGGCGGTCGAGGAGCTGCACGAGATCAAGGAGTTTCTCGAGAACCCCAAGAAGTTCCAGGCCCTCGGCGCGCGCATCCCCAAGGGCGTCCTGCTCTACGGCCCGCCCGGCACGGGCAAGACGCTCCTGGCCCGCGCCGTCGCCGGCGAGGCCGGCGTCCCGTTCTTCTCCATCGCCGGCTCCGACTTCGTCGAGATGTTCGTCGGCGTGGGCGCCTCGCGCGTGCGTGACCTGTTCGAGCAGGCCAAGCAGAACGCGCCGTGCATCATCTTCATGGACGAGATCGACGCCGTCGGCCGCCACCGTGGCGCCGGCATGGGCGGCGGCCACGACGAGCGCGAGCAGACGCTGAACCAGCTGCTCGTCGAGATGGACGGCTTCGAGTCCAAGGACAACATCATCATGATCGCGGCCACGAACCGGCCCGACATCCTGGACCCCGCGCTCCTGCGTCCCGGCCGCTTCGACCGCCAGATCGCCGTCGACCGCCCCGACCGCAAGGGCCGCGCCCGCATCCTCGACGTCCACACCCGCGGCAAGCCGCTGGCCAAGGACATCGACACGGACACACTCGCGGGCCAGACCCCCGGCTTCACCGGTGCTGACCTCGCGAACCTCGTCAACGAGGCCGCGCTGCTCGCGGCCCGCATCGGCAAGCGCGAGATCACGCAGACGGAGCTCGAAGAGGGCATCATGCGGGTCATCGCCGGGCCGGAGAAGAAGACCCGGCTCATGGGCGAGAAGGAGCGCCTGATCACGGCCTACCACGAGATGGGCCACGCGATCGTCGGGCACTTCCTCGAGCACTCCGACCCGGTTCACAAGATCTCCGTGATCTCCCGAGGTCAGGCGCTCGGCTACACGATCTCCATGCCGCAGGAGGACAAGTTCCTCACGACGCGCAGCGAGCTGCAGGACTCGATCGCGATGACGCTCGGCGGTCGCGCCGCGGAGGAGCTCGTCTTCGGCGAGATCACCACGGGCGCCTCGAACGACCTGGAGAAGGTCACCTCGACGGCGAAGCAGATGGTCATGCGCTTCGGCATGAGCGACAAGCTCGGCCTCCGCGTCTTCGGCCACGACCACGGCCAGCCGTTCCTCGGCCGCGAGTTCCAGACCGAGCCCGACTACTCCGACGAGATCGCCCGCGACATCGACGAGGAGATCCGGCGCATCGTCGAGTCCGCCCACCAGCGGGCCAAGGACCTGCTCAACGAGCACCGGGAGTCGCTCACGAGCATCTCCGAGATCCTCCTGCGCCGCGAGACGATCGAGGCCGACGAGTTCCTCGCGCTGCTCGACGGTAAGTCCGAGGAGGAGGTGTTCGCCGCGGCGGACGCCGCCGCCGCACTGCCGCCTGCCCCTCCGGCCGCCGCCGAGTCCGGCAGCCGTGAGCTGCCGCGTCCGCTGCCCCGCCCGGGGCTCGCCGGCGCCGAGGCGCGCAGCCTGGACCTGCCGGAGAAGCCGGAGCTGGCCTAGGCCGGCGCCGGCCGCGAGGCCGGCCACGGCGTCCGATCGGCGGAACATCGCTGTCGTCCCACGACGGCGATCCTCCGTGCGGCGTCGACGCCGGCCTCCGGAGACCGGTGAGGGCCGATCGTGTGGGCCCATAGGCCCCGCGGACGGGCCCTCGATCGCGCGTTGAGGCGTGCCCGGCCGGTGAGGGCCGATCGTGTGGGCACATAGGTCCCTCGGACGGGCCCTCCTCGTCGAGCGGGCGCCTTTCAGGACGCCGGTCGTCCCCGCTGCCGGACGCGTAGGGTCCACGCCATGCACGACGCCGTCCTCATGGGCATCGTCAACGTCACGCCCGACTCGTTCTCCGACGGCGGGCGGTGGCTCGACGTCGACGCCGCCGTCGCGCACGGCCTGCAGCTCGTCGCCGAGGGCGCGGCGATCCTCGACGTCGGCGGGGAGTCCACGCGGCCGGGGGCCGCGCCCGTGGCGGCCGACGAGGAGATCGGCCGGGTCGTCCCGGTCATCCAGCGGCTGCGCGAGGCCGGCGCCGACGCCGTCCTGTCCGTCGACACGACGAAGGCGGCCGTGGCCGCCGCCGCGCTGGACGCGGGCGCGACCTACGTCAACGACGTCACCGCGCTGCGCGGCGACCCGGAGCTCGCCTCCCTCGTCGCCGACCGCGGGGCCACGTGCTGCCTCATGCACATGCAGGGCGAGCCGCGCACGATGCAGGACGCCCCCCGCTACACCGACGTCGTCGATGAGGTCCGCGCCTTCCTCGAGGCCCGCGTCGCGGTCGCCGTCGCGGCCGGGATCCCCGAGGCCAGGATCCAGGTCGATCCGGGCATCGGCTTCGGCAAGACCGTCGAGCACAACCTGCAGCTGCTGGCCCGGCTGGACGAGCTCGTGGCCCTGGGCCTCCCCGTCGTCGTCGGGACGTCGCGCAAGTCGTTCCTCGGCCGGCTGACCGGGCGCACGGACCCGGCCGACCGCCTCGCCGCCACGATCGCGACGAACGTCCTGGCCCTCCGGGCGGGCGCCCGGGTCCTGCGCGTGCACGACGTGGCACCGGCGCGCGATGCGCTGCTCGTCACTGCTGCTACGTTGCGCGCCCATGGCGCCTGACCACGACCGCGACGACGACGACATCGAGGACGACGACGAGCTCGAGCTCGACGAGGACGCCTTCGACGAGGAGCAGGGCCCGCAGACCGAGGTGACGATCGAGGTCACCGGGCTCTCGCTCTACACCCACCACGGCGTCACCGCCGCCGAGCGCGAGATCGGCCAGCGGCTCGTCCTGGACCTGCGGCTGGAGGTCGGGGAGTGCGACGCGACCGTCACCGACATGGTGCAGGACACCGTCGACTACGGCGAAGTCTGCAACACCGTCGCGCTCGTCGCCCAGCAGCGCTCGTACAAGACGCTCGAGCGCCTGTGCTCGGCGATCGCCGACCGCCTGCTGGCCGACTACGCCGCCGACGAGGTGTGGGTCAAGGCGTCCAAGCCCGAGCCGCCGATCGCGCTGCCCGTGTCGGAGGTCTCCGTCGAGGTCTGGCGTCAGGTGCGCCAGTAGGCCGTGGCGGCTGAACCGACGCCCGCCGAGGACGCCGCGCCGGAGCCGGACTTCGTCCGGGACACCGCCGTCGCGTCCGCCGGCCCGGGGACGTATACCGCGACCTGCTCGACCCAGTGGTCGGCGCCGATGGGGCCCAACGGCGGCTACCTGGCGGCGATCGTCCTGCGGGCGATGGTCGCGCAGGTCGCCGACCCCGACCGTGAGCCCCGCTCGCTGACGCTCCACTACCTCCGCGCCCCGGCCGACGGCCCGGTGACGCTGGACGTCACCGTCGAGCGCGCCGGCCGCTCGCTGTCGACGGTCAGCGCGCGCCTGCAGCAGGACGGCCGCCTGTGCAGCGTCGCCGTCGGGGCGGTCGGCACCGCCTGCCCGACCGCCGCCGACTTCACGACGCCGGCCCCGGTCGCCGCACCGTGGGACGAGATCGAGCCGTGGCCGATCCACGAGGCGATGCCGGCGATCTCGCACCGCCTGTCCATCCGCCCGGCGATCGGCGCGGCCCCGTTCAGCGGCGCCGACGAGCCGGTCTCCGGCGGCTGGGTGAGCCTGCGGCGCCCGGCGCCGGTCGACGCCGTCCTGCTGGCGCTGCTCGTCGACGCCTGGCTTCCCTCCGTCTTCCCGGTCCTGACGATGCCGGTCGGTGCGCCGACGATCGACCTGACCGTGCACTTCCGCAACCCGCGGGCCGCGGCCGCCCACCCGGCCGACGTCCCGCTGCTGAGCGTCTTCTCCGCCACGACCTCGCACGACGGGTACTTCGAGGAGGACGGCGGGATCTGGACGCCCGACGGGACGCTGCTGGCGCAGAGCCGGCAGCTCGCGCTCCTGCGGCCGATGCCGGGGCAGGCGGCATGAGCGAGCGCGTCGGCTACCTCGGCCTCGGGTCGAACATCGGCGACCGCCGCGGCCACCTGCAGGCGGCGATCGACGCGCTCGGCGCCCACGGCGTGCACGTCACCGCGTCGTCGTCGACCTACGACACCGATCCGGTCGGCGAGGTCCTCGACCAGGACGACTTCCTCAA
>CAZRLR010000028.1:0-19291 GCA_964600395.1 uncultured Conexibacter sp. | reverse complement strand
TTCCAGCTCACGAACGCCGAGAGCGACGAGGAGCAGGCCGCGCGCGTCCTGGACGGCATCGCGCAGGGCAACGGAAAGGACGCCGCATGACCGCGATCGAGACGCTCATCAGCGAGGAGACCCTCGCCGACTACGTCATGTCCCAACGCTGGTTCGGCTCCAAGTCGCGGGAGGTGGCCGGGATCTCGATCATCGAGGCCCTGGCGATCCGCGAGGCGGACCCGAAGCTCACGCTCGCCATCGTCGAGGTGCGCTTCCACCCAGGCACCCACGAGCTCTACCAGTTGCCCATCGGCTGCCGCGACGCGAGCGAGGGCTGGGCGGACGGGGTGATCTGCCAGAACGGGGACCACGTCCTCTACGACGCGATGACCGACCCCGCCTTCGTCTGCGAGGTCATGCGCCTCATGGCCGCCGGCACCGACCTGGAGACCGACGTCGGCGTCGCGGAGTTCCGCTCCCCCGACGACCGGCCCGTCACCGTGCCCGACACCGTCCGGCCGCTCGGCGCCGAGCAGTCCAACTCGTCGGTGGTCCTCGACGAGGCGCTCGTCCTGAAGGCCTTCCGCCGTCTCGGCGCCGGCACGAACCCCGAGCTCGAGATGCTGCGCTTCCTCGACGCCCATGGCTTCGCGAACATCGCCCCGCTGCGCGGCTGGTACGCCCACACGGGCAAGCTCATCGACGCCACGCTCGGCGTCGTGCAGGACTTCGTCGTCGGCTCGCAGGACGGCTGGGACCTCGCGCTGGACGCGCTCGGCTCGGACGACCCGCTGGCCTTCGCCGCCGAGGCGCGCACCCTCGGCGAGGTCACCGGCCGCATGCACACCGTGCTGGCCTCCGACCCGCAGGACGAGGCGTTCGCCCCCGCCGACACGTCGGTGGAGGCGCTCGGCCTGCTGACGGCGACCGTCGACGAGCAGATCGAGCGGATCTTCCGCGACCTGCCCGAGGAGGCCGAGGTGCTCGCCCCGATCGCCGGGCGCGGGCAGGAGGTGCGCGAGCGCCTGGGCGCGCTGGCCGTCGGCTCGGCCGGGCGCATCATCCGCCACCACGGCGACTACCACCTCGGCCAGGTCCTGCGCGACGCCGACGGGCACTGGGTCGTGCTGGACTTCGAGGGCGAGCCGGCGCGCAGCCTGACCGAGCGCCGCGCCAAGCGCTCGCCGCTGCGCGACGTCGCGGGCATGCTGCGCTCGTTCGCCTACGCGGCGTCCGCCTCACAGATCCTCAACGACGTCCCCGCCCCGCACGGCTGGGAGACCGCGGTCCGCGACGCCTTCCTGGAGGGTTACCTGGAGGCGGCCGACACGACGCTGCTGCCGCCCGGCCGCCAGGGCATCGACCGCCTGCTCAACGTCTTCGAGCTCGAGAAGGCGGTCTACGAGCTGCGCTACGAGATCGACCACCGGCCCGACTGGGTCTCGATCCCGGTCGCCGGCATCGCGCGCATGCTCGAGCTCGACGACGAGGAGGAGGACGCATGACGAAGGCCAAGGCCGACGCCGTCGCGAGCACGCCGCTCTTCGGCGAGCTGGACCTGCACCTCGCCGGCCAGGGCCGCCACGAGCGCCTCTACGAGCGCCTGGGCGCGCACCCGCTGACGCACGACGGCACCGAGGGCGTGGCCTTCGCCGTCTGGGCGCCGAACGCGACGGCCGTGACCGTCATCGGGGAGTTCAACGGCTGGGACCACGACGCCACGCCGATGGACGCCGTGGGCGCCAGCGGCATCTGGGCCGCCTTCGTCCCGGGCGCGCTGGCCGGGCAGGCCTACAAGTACGCGATCCGCACCCGCGACGGCGAGCAGCGCCTCAAGGCCGACCCGTACGCCCAGCAGGCCCAGCAGGCTCCCGGCACCGACTCGGTGGTCTACGCCCCGCAGCACGAGTGGGGCGACGGCGCCTGGCTCGAGCGCCGCGCGCGCCGGACCCCGCACCGCGAGGCGATGTCCGTCTACGAGGTGCACCTGGGCTCCTGGCGGCGGGACCCCGACAACCCCGACGTCCCGCTGCCCTTCGCGCAGCTCGCCAAGGAGCTCGCGGCCTACGCGACCGACATGGGCTTCACCCACGTCGAGCTGCTGCCCGTCATGGCCCACCCGTTCCCCGGGTCCTGGGGCTACCAGGTGTCCGGCTACTTCGCGCCCGACGCACGCCACGGCACCCCGGACGACTTCAAGGCGTTCGTCGACACGCTGCACGCCGCGGGCGTCGGCGTCATCCTCGACTGGGTCCCGGCGCACTTCCCCAAGGACGACTGGGCGCTGCGCCGGTTCGACGGCACCGCGCTCTACGAGCACGAGGACCCGCGCCGCGGCGAGCACCCCGACTGGGGCACGCTCATCTTCAACGTCGGACGCAACGAGGTGCGCAACTTCCTCGTCGCCAACGCGCTGTACTGGCTGCGGGAGATGCACGCCGACGGCCTGCGCGTGGACGCGGTGGCGTCGATGCTCTACCTCGACTACTCCCGCAAGGACGGGGAGTGGCTGCCCAACGAGCACGGCGGTCGCGAGAACCTCGACACCGTCGCGTTCCTGCGCGAGTTCAACGAGGTCATCCACGCCCGCGAGCCGGGCGTCCTGTCGATCGCGGAGGAGTCAACCGCGTGGCCGGGCGTCTCGCGCCCGACGCACGTCGGCGGCCTGGGCTTCGGCTTCAAGTGGAACATGGGCTGGATGCACGACACGCTCAACTACTTCCAGCAGGATCCGATCCACCGCCGCTACCACCACCACTCGCTGACGTTCAGCCTCATGTACGCCTTCAGCGAGAACTTCGTCCTGCCGCTGAGCCACGACGAGGTCGTGCACGGCAAGGGCTCGATCCTCACCAAGATGCCCGGCGACCGCTGGCAGCAGCTGGCGAACGTCCGCGCGCTCTACGCGTACATGTGGGCGCACCCCGGCAAGAAGCTGCTGTTCATGGGCCTGGAGTTCGCCCAGCAGCAGGAGTGGTCGCACGAGCAGTCACTGGACTGGCACCTCCTGCAGGACGGCGGCCACGCCGGCGTGCAGGCCCTCGTCCGGGATCTCAACCGCGTCTACCGCGCCACGCCGGCGCTCTACGAGGCCGACGACGACGCCTCCGCCTTCCGCTGGCTGGAGGCCAACGACGCCGACGCGAACGTCGTCGCCTTCCTGCGCCGCGGCGCCGAGGGCTCGGCCCCCGTCGTCTGCGTCTGCAACCTCTCACCGGTCCTGCGCGAGGGCTACCGCGTGGGATTCCCCCAGGCGGGTAGGTGGCAGGAGGTCCTGAACTCCGACGCCACGCAGTACGGCGGCACCGGCGCGCTGAACGGCACGGTGGAGGCAGACGGCCAGCCCTGGCACGATCAACCCACGTCCGCCGCCCTCACGCTGCCGCCCCTCGGCGTCGTCTGGCTGGCCCCCGAGCCCACTTGACCCACGTCCCACCCGTCCTGCCCCCCGAGCGTCCCCTCGGCACCACGGTGCTGGGCGACGGGCGCGTGCGCTTCCGCGTGTGGGCGCCCAAGCCCGAGGCGGTCGCCGTGCGCCTGGGCGGCACCGACCACCCCCTGACCGACGCCGGCCTCGGCGTCTGGGAGGGCGAGCTCGAGGCCACCGCCGGCGACGACTACTGGTACGTCCTGGACGGCCGGCGCGTCCCGGACCCGTGCACCCGCTGGCAGCCCAAGGGCCTGCGCGGCCCGTCCCGGATCGTCGACCCGGCCGCCTTCGCGTGGACCGACGACGCGTGGGACGGCGTCGCGCTGCGCGACGCGGTCATCTACGAGCTGCACGTCGGGACGTTCACCGAGGCGGGGACGTTCGACGCGGCGATCGAGTTCCTGCCCGGCCTGGCCGAGCTCGGCGTCACCGTCGTCGAGCTGATGCCGGTGGCCGAGGGGCCGGGCGAGCACGGCTGGGGCTACGACGGCGTCTACCCGTGGGCCGCCCACCACGCCTACGGCGGGCCCGAGGGCCTGGCGCGGCTCGTGGACGCCGCCCACGCGGCCGGCGTCGCGGTCGTCCTGGACGTCGTCCCCAACCACGTCGGCGCCTCCGGCGAGCGTGCGCTGCGGATGTTCGGCCCGTACTTCACCGACCGCTACTCGACCTTCTGGGGCGAGGCCCTGAACTACGACGGCGAGCACTCCACCGGCGTGCGCGAGTGGATGCTGCAATCGGCGGAGATGTGGGTCCGCGACCTGCACGTCGACGGGCTGCGCCTGGACGCGATCCACGCGGTCTTCGACGGCTCGGCCGAGCCGGTCCTCGCCGAGCTGGCCGACCGCGTCCACGCCCTGGACGCCCGCGCGCTCGTCATCGCCGAGTCCGGGCGCAACGACCCGCAGGTCGTCCGGCCGCGGGCGCTCGGGGGCCTCGGCCACGACGCCGCCTGGGCCGACGACTTCCACCACGCCGTGCGCACGCTGCTGACCGGGGAGCGCGAGGGCTACTACGAGGAGTTCGGGACGATCGCCGACCTCGCGAAGGCGTGGCGCGTGCCGCACGTCCACGACGGCAACTACTCGACCTTCCGCGGGCGCCGCTTCGGTGCCCCGGCCCCGGACGTGCCGCCCGAGCGCTTCGTCGTCTTCTCCGCCAACCACGACCAGGTCGGCAACCGCGCCCTCGGCGACCGGCTGCCCGCGCCGCTGCGGCCGCTGGCAGCGTTCTGCACGCTGCTGTCCCCGTTCACGCCGATGCTGTGGATGGGCGAGGAGTACGGCGAGGAGGCGCCCTTCCAGTTCTTCTCCGACCACATCGACAAGCGGATCGCGAAGGCCACGCAGGAGGGCCGGCGCCGCGAGTTCGCCGCCTTCGCCGCGTTCTCCGGCGAGGAGGTCCCGGACCCGCAGGACCCTGCGACCTTCCGTCGCTCCAAGCTCACCCGACGGCGCGACGACGCCCTGGCCGGCCTGCACCGCGGCCTGCTCGCGCTGCGTCGCGAGCTGACCGCGGCAGCCCCCGGGCCCGCCGAGGTCCTGTCACAGAGCGAGTCCGGCCGCTGGCTGCGCGTGCGCCGCGGGCCGTTCGAGCTCGTCATGTCCTTCGCCGACCAGCCCCAGGAGGTCCCCGTGGACCGCACCGACGTCGTCCTGTCCACCGCCGAGGTGACCGCCCCCGAGGGCGGCGTCCTCCTGCTCCCCGCCCGCAGCGGCGCGGCCCTGCGATGAGCCTCGCCGAGGGCGGGGCACCGGGCCGTCGCGAGGTCTGGCCCGGCCGGCCGTTCCCGCTCGGCCCCGTCTGGGACGGCGAGGGGACGAACTTCTCGATCTTCTCCGCGCACGCCGAGCGCGTCGTCCTGTGCCTGTTCGACGAGGAGGGCACTGAGGAGCAGCTCGAGGTCACCGAGGTCACCCACCACACGTGGCACTGCTACGTCCCCGGCGTGGGCCCGGGCCAGCGGTACGCCTACCGCGTCCACGGCCCGTACGACCCGGCCAACGGGCACCGCTTCAACCCGTGCAAGCTCCTCATCGACCCCTACGCCAAGGCGATCGAGGGCGGCGTGGACTTCGCCGCCGCGAGCGTCCTGCCCTACGTCCCGGACCCGGACGCGCCCGACGACGCGGACCTCGAGCCCGACGACGAGGACAGCGCGATCGCGATGCCCAAGTGCGTCGTCATCGACCCGTCCTTCGACTGGGAGGGCGACCGGCCGCTCGGCCTGCCGTGGACGGACACGGTCATCTACGAGACCCACGTCAAGGGCTTCACGAAGCGCATGGAGTCGCTGCCGGAGGAGCTGCGCGGCACGTACGCGGGCCTGGCCAGCGACGAGGCGATCGCCTACCTCAAGCAGCTCGGCGTCACCGCGGTGGAGCTGCTGCCGGTGCACCACATCATCGACGAGTCCTTCCTCCACGACCGCGGCCTGTCGAACTACTGGGGCTACTCGTCGATCGGGTACCTCGCGCCGCACGCGCAGTACGCGGCGACGGGCCGGCGCGGCGAGCAGGTCCGCGAGTTCAAGGGCATGGTCAAGGCGCTGCACCGCGCCGGGATCGAGGTCATCCTCGACGTCGTCTACAACCACACCGCCGAGGGCAACCACCTCGGGCCGATGCTGTCCTTCAAGGGCGTCGACAACGCCTCGTACTACCGGCTCGTGCCGGACGACAAGCACCACTACATGGACTACACAGGCACGGGCAACACGCTCAACGCCGTGGAGCCCGAGGTGCTGCGCCTCATCATGGACTCGCTGCGGTACTTCGTCATCGACTGCCACGTCGACGGCTTCCGCTTCGACCTGGCCAGCGCGCTGGCGCGCGGCCTGTACGACGTGGACCGCCTCAGCGCCTTCTTCGACACGATCCACCAGGACCCCGTCCTCTCGCAGGTCAAGCTCATCGCCGAGCCATGGGACGTCGGCCCCGGCGGCTACCAGGTGGGCAACTTCCCCGTGCTGTGGTCGGAGTGGAACGGCGTCTACCGCGACGTCATCCGCGACTTCTGGCGGGGGAAGGCGCCGCTGAACGAGTTCGCCTCGCGCTTCACCGGATCGAGCGACCTGTACGAGTCCGACGGCCGGCGCCCGTTCGCGTCGATCAACTTCGTCACCGCCCACGACGGCTTCACGCTCGCGGACCTCACGGCCTACAACGAGAAGCACAACACGGAGAACCTCGAGGACAACCAGGACGGGACGGACGACAACCGCTCCTGGAACTGCGGGGTGGAGGGCGACACGGACGACCCGGAGGTCCTGAAGCTGCGCCGCCGCCAGCGCCGCAACTTCCTCACGACGCTGCTGCTCTCCCAGGGCGTGCCGATGCTCCTGGGCGGCGACGAGCTGGCCCGCTCGCAGGGCGGCAACAACAACGCCTGGTGCCAGGACAACGCGGTCTCCTGGTACGACTGGGACCTCGACGACGACGCCCGCAACCTGCAGGACTTCACGCGCCGCCTGCTGGAGCTGCGGGCCAATGAGCCGGTCTTCCGCCGCGAGCGGTTCCTCGCGGGGGACGCCGAGGGGACGGGGCTGCCGGACGTGTGGTGGTTCCGCCGCGACGGACGCCGGATGACGCGCCGCAACTGGGAGGACCCCGCGGTCCGCTGGCTCGGCGTCTTCCTCAACGGCGAGCACACCGGGATGCACGACCGGCAGGGCCGGCCCGTCACCGGGTCCTCGTTCCTCCTGCTCATCAACGCCAGCGAGCACGACGTCGAGTTCGATCTGCCGGCCCCGCGCTTCGGCGCGCGCTGGACGCTCGCGCTGGCGACCGGCGACCCGTCCGCCCCGTCGGGGTCGCGCAACTTCCGCGCCCGGCAACCGCTGTTCGTCACGTCGCGCTCCATGACCGTCCTGCGCCGCGCATGAACCGTCCCCTCCGCGCCACCTACCGCCTGCAGCTCGGGCCGGGCCTGGGCTTCGCCGAGTGCGAGGGCCTGCTGTCCTACCTCGACGCGCTCGGGATCTCGCACCTGTACCTCTCGCCGGTCTGGCAGGCGCGCGAGGGGTCCACGCACGGCTACGACGTCGTCGATCCGGCCCGGGTGTCGGACGCGCTCGGCGGCGAGGACGGCCTGCGGGCGCTGGCCGCCGCCGCGCACGGGCGTGGCATGGGGCTCGTGCTGGACGTCGTCCCGAACCACATGGCCACCGACGAGGCCAACCGCTTCTGGACGGACCCCGCGCTGCGGGAGCAGTTCTTCGACATCGACGCGGCGACCGGTGCGCACCGGCGGTTCTTCGACATCGACGAGCTGGCCGGCGTGCGGCAGGAGGACCCCGAGGTCTTCGCGGCGACGCACGCGAAGGTCATCGAGCTCGTCCGCGACGGCGTGGCGGACGGCATCCGCGTCGACCACCCCGACGGCATGGCCAATCCGGCGAAGTACCTGCGCGACCTCGCCGCGGCGGGCGTCGAGCACGTCTGGGTCGAGAAGATCCTCTCGACCGAGACCGGCGAGCAGCTGCGCCCCGGCTGGCCGACCGAGGGCACGACGGGCTACGAGTTCTGCGTCGACCTGCAGGCGCTCTTCGTCGACCCGGCGGGCGAGGCACCGCTGACCGAGCTGTGGACGGAGCTCTCGGGGGACGCGCGGCCGTTCGAGGCGTGGGCGACGGAGGCCAAGGACGAGCAGGCGCGCACGACCTTCACGCGCGAGGTCGACCGGCTGCGCGAGGTCGCCGACGTCCCGGGGACGCTCGAGTCGCTCTCGCAGCTCGGGCTCTACCGCACGTACGTGGAGCCCGAGGCGGGCCCGTCGTCCGTCGCCGACGAGGACCGCGAGGCGGTCGCGTCGCTGCCGCCGGCCGTGCAGCGCGCGCGGCTGCTCGAGGACGCCGACGTGCCCGGCGAGTGGGTCGTCCGCTACCAGCAGACGTCGTCCCCCGTCATGGCCAAGGGCGTCGAGGACACCGCCTTCTATCGCTACCTGCGCCTGCTGGCGCTCAACGAGGTCGGCGGCGACCCGGGGCGCTTCTCGCTGCCGGTCGCGCACTTCCACGCGGCGAACGCCGAGCGGGCGCGGCGCTTCCCGCTGAACCTGCTGGCGACGAGCACGCACGACACGAAGCGCTCGGGCGACGCGCGGGCGCGCCTGGGCGTCCTGGCCGGCCTCGGTGAGGAGTGGACGGGCGCCGTGCGGCGCTGGCACGCCGACAACGCGGTGCTGCGCGAGGACGGCGCGTCGGGGCCGACGCCGGCCGAGGAGCTGCTGATCTACCAGACGCTCATCTGCTGCTGGCCGATCGAGATGGACCGCCTGGAGCCCTACCTGCTCAAGGCCCTGCGCGAGGCCAAGCAGGGCACCTCGTGGGTGGCGATCGACGAGGCGCACGAGGCCGCGGTCGTCGGTTTCGCGCGGCGGCTGCTGGATCACGGGCCCTTCCGCTACGGCTTCGACGGCTGGGCCATGCGCGTCGCCGACGCAGGGGCGCGGGCCGCGCTCGGGCAGACCTTGCTGAAGCTCACCGCCCCCGGCGTCCCGGACGTCTACCAGGGCGACGAGACGTGGTTCCTCGCGCTCGTGGACCCCGACAACCGGCGGACGGTCGACTGGGACGGCCGCGTCTCGCTGCTCTCCGCGCTGCAGGACGGCGGCGCGCCGACGCGCGAGGCGGCCAAGCTGCACCTCGTCTGGCAGGCGCTCGAGCTGCGGCGGGCGTTGCCGGACGCGTTCACGGACGGGGCGTACGTCCCGATCGAGGCGGGCGACGGCGTCTGCGCGTACCTGCGCGGGGACGACGTCCTCGTCGCCGTCGCGCTGCGCGAGGGCGTGACGGGCTCCGACGGCTGGGCGCTGCCCGCGTCGGTCTCGGGGATCTGGCAGGACGTGCTCACCGGGGCCGAGCACGAGCTACCCGACCACGCGTCGCTGACCGCGGTCCTCGGGCCCGACGGGCGGGCGCTGCTGCGGCGGATCGGCTGAGCCGAGGCGCGATTCCGCGAAATCGCCCTGATCAGGGTCGTGGCCTGGTGGCGCTGGCGCGATGCGGCTGATGCTGGGCCGTCGACACCGAACTGCGGGCATCGACGGGGAGGTGCCGTGCCTGCGCGACGTCCCCCGGCGTGAGTGGAGGATCGTGCCGGACTGGGCGGCCCAATCCTCCACCGACCTCGCCCACTCGAACCGAGTGGAGGATGAGGCCGGTCTGAGCGGCTCGATCGTCCACCGAGGTCGCAGCGCAGGCGACCGGCCGGCGCTCCCCCGTCAATGCCCGCTGTTCCACGGCCGCGGCCCGGCATCAGCCTCCCCGCGCCAGCACGATCGCGATGACGCCCCGACCATCACGAGGGGAGTGCATTCGGTGTCGCTCTGGCAGCACGGAATGCACCCCCCGGCCTCAGCCCGTCCGGCCGCCTGAACGGAGGCGTCCAATAGACTGCCGGCCGTGGCGTCCTGCGTCCTGATCGTCACCTGGGAGTACCCGCCGATCGTGGAGGGTGGCCTCGCCAGGCACGCGCGCAAGCTCGCCGAGCAGCTCGCCGCCGACGGCCTGCAGGTCCACGTCCTGACCCGCGGCGGCGCCGACAGCCCCGCCCGCGAGGAGCGTGGCGGCGTCGTCGTCCACCGCGTCCGCGAGCCCGGCTACCCGCCGGACCTCACCGACTTCATCACCTGGGTGCGCCAGCTCAACGAGGACCTCATGGCCCTCGGCCGGACCCTCGCCCAAGAGCACGACTTCGACCTCGTCCACGGGCACGACTGGCTCGTCGCCGTCGCCGCCAAGCGCCTGGCCGACGCGATGCAGCGCCCCCTCGTCACGACGGTCCACGCCACGGAGTTCGGCCGCCACCAGGGCTGGGTCCACGTCGCGCCGCAGTCCGACATCCACCGCACCGAGCGCTGGATGGTCCACGCGGCCGACCAGGTCATCGTCTGCTCGCACTACATGCGCGGCCACGTGGCCGACATCTTCGACATCGAGGAGTCGCGGATCGCCGTCATCCCGAACGGGATCGACCCCGACGACCTCACCCACGTCGAGGACCTCGACGCCCTGCGCGCGCGCTTCGCGCAGCCGCACGAGCGCCTCGTCCTGCTCGTCGGCCGCCTCGTCTATGAGAAGGGCTTCCAGGTCGCGCTCGACGCGCTCGGCGGCCCCGACGGCGTCATCGACCACGTCGGGGACCTGCGCTTCCTCGTCGCCGGCTCGGGCACCGCCGACGCCGAGCTGCGCGCGCAGGCCACGCGCCTGGGCCTCGACGAGCACGGCACCTTCCTCGGCTGGATCGGCGACGACGCGCTGCACTCGCTCTACCGGATCGCGGACCTGACGGTCGTCCCCTCGCTCTACGAGCCGTTCGGCCTCGTCGCGCTGGAGGCGATGGCCTCGGGCTGCCCGTGCATCGTCGCCGACACCGGCGGCCTGCGCGAGGTCGTCCCGCCCGGCGAACGCGTCGGGCTGCGCTTCAACGGCGGGGACGCCGAGCACCTCGGGATCATGATCGAGCGCCTGCTGACCGACGACGCGCTGCGCGACCGCCTCGTCGTGCAGGCCCGCGAGCACGTCCTGCGCTTCGACTGGGTCGACGTCGCCGCGCAGACCCGCGCGGTCTACGACGGCCTGCTGACCGGGTCGCCGGTCAGCGCCCGCTGATCAGGCGGGGACGACGGCCCGGCAGAACGTCTCCCAGCCGGCCTGGATGCGCTCGAGCGACAGGCCGAGCTCGCGGCGCTGGAAGAGGACGACGTCGACGGCGATCGTCCCGAGCAGGGCGTCCGTCAGCACCTCGACGTCGGCGTCCGGCGCGGCCTGGCGCAGCAGCGTGCCGACGTGCATGTGGTAGGTCGCGTACACCTGATGGCGCAGGCGCAGCCCCGGGGAGCCGGTCTCCGACGCCGCCAGCAGGTCGCCCTGGACCTCGATGAGCTGCAGCAGCTCGTGCCCGAAGGCGATGAGGCGCTCGAGCGGCGGGGCCCCCGGGCCGAGCGGCGGCAGGCCGCGGATGAAGCCCTCCTGGAAGGTGCGCTCACGGTCGTCCAGGAGCGCCCGCAGCAGCGAGGGCCGGTCGCCGAAGCGGCGGAAGAGCGTGCCCTTGCCCACGCCGGCGGCCCCGGCGACGTCGTCCATCGTCACGCAGTCGGCGCCGCGCTCCTCCACGAGGCGGGCCGCCGCGCAGAGGATCGCCTCGCGGTTGCGGGCGGCGTCGGCGCGCTCCCGCCGGACGACGGGCAGCTCGGGCAGCACGGGCAGGGTCGGGAGCGTCGGGAGCTCGTCCACTCGTGCAGCAATACCACGGATATGTACCGGACTGCGGTCCACTTCGTTCACGGTAGCACGATCGCAACATTTGCGGACTGTGGTCCGCTTGTGCTACCGTCCCCTCCAGGAACCGAACCACAGTCCGTTTACACCACCGACACCCCTCAAGGAGCACCGCATGTCCACCACCGCCACCACCGCCCTCCCCGTCGGCACCTGGAAGTCCGACCCGACCCACTCGTCCGCGAGCTTCGCGGTCAAGCACATGGTCGTCGCGACCTTCCGCGGCCGCTTCGAGGACTTCGACGCGACGCTCACCGTCAACGAGGACGGCACCGCCCGCCTCTTGGGCGAGGTCAAGGCCGATTCGATCGTCGTCAAGGACGAGACGCTCAAGGGCCACCTCGGCGCGCCGGACTTCTTCGACACCGAGCGCTTCGACACGATCAGCTTCGACGCGACCGAGCTGCGCCGCGACGGCGAGGAGCTCGTCGTGGACGGGATCCTCACGATCAAGGACCAGTCGCACGCCGTCGAGGCGCGCGGCACGATCACCGATCCGCACGAGGCGTTCGCCGGCCCGTCCGTCGGCCTCACGCTCGAGGCGATCATCGACCGCACGAAGTTCGGCCTGAACTGGAACGCGCCGCTGCCCAAGGGCGGCTTCGCGCTCGCCAACGACGTCAAGCTGACGGTCGAGCTCGAGCTCGTCCAGCAGCAGGCCTAGTCCGATGCGCGTGTTGGGCGTCTCCGGGTCGTTGCGGCGCGAGTCGCACAACACCCGCCTGCTCCGGGCGGCAGCGCAGCTGCTGCCGCCCCACGCACAGTTCGTCGAGTTCGACGGGCTGAAGGCCCTGCCGCCGTTCGACGAGGACGACGAGGGCACGCCGGACGCGGCCGTCGAGGCCTGGCGGGAGGCCATCGCCTCGGCCGACGCGATCCTGTTCGCCACGCCGGAGTACAACTCCTCGATCCCGGGGCAGCTGAAGAACGCCGTGGACTGGGCCTCGCGCCCGACCACCACGGCGGCGCTGCGCGGCAAGCCCGTCGCCGTCGTCGGCACGAGCACCGGCATGTTCGGCGCCGTCTGGGCCCAGGGCGAGCTGCGCAAGGTGCTCGCCGCGGCGGGTGCCCGCGTCATCGACCGCGAGCTGCCCGTCCCGAGCGCCACCGAGGCGTTCGACGACGGGGGCAAGCTCGTCGAGGAGGACGCCGAGCTCGAGCTCGTCGGCATCCTCACCGACCTCCTGGCCGAGGTCGCGACCGACCAGGCCCGCAAGGCCGCCTGACGCGGCGGCGTTTCTTCAGGGGTGGGCTCCGGATGACAAGCCGGGGCCCACCCGGCATGCTGGCCCGCATGTCAGCCGCCGAACCCGAAGAGCCGGCCCGGCCGCAGCGCGGCCAGACCGCCGCCGAACGCGACGAGCCGGCCCAGCCCGAGCGCGGCAGGACCGCGCAGGAGCGCGGCCCCGACACGACCGCCGCCGAGGACGAGGTCGCCGCGGCGACCTCCACCTCCGCCCGGATGCTGGCCGCCGCCAAGCCGAACTTCCTCCTCTCACAGGCCGACGGCTACCCGACCGGGATCAAGCAGTTCCTGCAGTTCTGCCTGATCCTCATCTACCCCGGGTGGCTGTTCGCGCTGGCCGTCATGTGGCCGATCGCCCAGATCGTCACCGGCGTGCTGTGGGTGCTCTTCAGCCCGCTGCGGTGGTGGATGAAGCGCCACCACCCCGAGGACTACGCCGCGAGTCAGCGCAAGTGAGGCTGCCCCGCCTGCCCGGGCTGGGCCGCGCGCCCGCCGTCGACCTCGCGCTGGACCCGACGACGCGGCTGCCCACGCAGACGCTCACCGCGACCGTCACCGTCCCCGAGGCGCTGGACGGCGTCACCGCGGCCGGCCTGACGCTCGGCTACGTCAACACCTACCGCTACCGCTGGGCCGGTCGCCGGGACGCGGCCGCCGCCCACGACGACCTGTCGCTGGTGACCATGGGGCAGGTCGGCACGAGCTACGGCGGCGAGCGTGAGACCTCCGACTGGATCGCGGTCTCCGAGCACCCGCTCGACGCGCCCGGGGGCGTCCTGCGCGCCGGACCGCACGCCGTGGCGATCCGCGTGCCGTCGTGGGCGCCGGGCTCCTCGGCGTCGACCGTCGCCTGGCAGCTGCGCCTGCAGATCGCCCACGCCGGTCGCGACGTGGCCGTCGAGGCGCCGTTCACGGTCCTGGCGCCGCCCCCGGCGCAGCCGCTCGCCGCGACGGTCGTCGAGCGAGTGCTCGGGGACGCCTGCGACATCGACATCACCGTCGACCGCCCGTGGTGCCGGGCCGGGACGGCGCTGACCGGCACCGTCAGCCTCACGCCGAAGCGGGACGTCCCGACCGCCGACGTCGCCGTGCTGCTGCAGCGCCTGCGCGTCTCGCACCCGCTCGAGCGGACCCCCGCCGCGGACGTCGCCGTCGACACCCGCGTGCCCGTGTCGCTCGGCAAGCACGTGCAGCTCAGCGCCGGGGTCACGACGACGCTGTCCTACGCGATCGACGTGCCGGCCGACGCCGACCCGACCTGCGAGGCCGTGCACGCCTCGATCACCTGGGCCGTGCAGGTGCGCATCCTCTACGCCGGGCTGCTGAACGGCGAGATGCCCGAGCGGGTGCGCCGGCCGTTCGTCGTCGTGACGGCGGACGCCCCCGCCTGAGCGGAAAGTCCATGCATCCGCGATGCCCGTGCATTGCGCATGGCCCCGCCGAAGCGCAGACTGGTTGCATGCACAACGACCACGTCCTCCTCGACCAGGCGCCCGTCCCGACGCTGCCGGACGCGCTGGCCCTCGGCCCCGTCCACCTGACCGTCACCGCCCTGGACCGCTCGGTCGCCTGGTACACGACGGCGCTCGGCCTCCGGGTGCACCGCCACGACCTCAGCGAGGCGGAGCTCGGTGACGGGACGACGACGTCCGTCGTCCTGCACGAGGATCCGCAGGCGACCGCCCCGCGTCGCGTCGCCGGCCTCTACCACGTCGCGCTCCTGTACCCGACGCGCGAGGAGCTCGCCCGCGCCGCGCTGCGCCTGGCCGCGGGCCGCGTCCCGATCCAGGGCGCCTCCGACCACGGCACGCACGAGGCGATCTACCTCGGCGACCCGGACGGCATCGGCCTGGAGCTCGCCGCCGACCGCCCCCGCGAGCAGTGGCCGACCCCGGAGGAGGAGTTCTCCGGTGGCGGCCCGCGCCCGCTGGACTTCACCGCGCTGCTGGCGACCGTCGAGGGCGAGACCCCGACCGACCACGTCGGCCCCGGCCTGCGCGTCGGGCACGTGCACCTGCACGTCGGCTCCGTGGAGCGCGGCCTGGCCTTCTACCGCGACATCCTCGGGCTGCAGGTCTGGGGGCAGCTGCCCACCGCGGCGTTCGTCAGCGCCGGCGGCTACCACCACCACCTGGCCTTCAACGTCTGGCGCGGCGAGGGCGTCCCGTCGAGCCCGGCGCACACCGTCGGACTGGACCACTGGACGATCGCGCTGCCGACCGCCCAGGACGTCGCCGTCGTCCGCGACCGCATGGTCGCCGCCGGCGTCGGGGTGGACGCGAACCCGGTCGGCTTCACCGTCCGCGACCCCTGGGACATCGCGCTGCACGTCACCGTCGCGACGGACACGGGCGAGGTGGCGTGATGCAGCTCGCCGACCGCCCCGACGTCCAGGGCCCCGTCGTGCCCGTCGCACGGGCGCACCGCCCGATCGACCCGCGCGTGCGCATCGGCCACGTGCACCTGCGGACCGCCGACATCGACCGCGTCCGCGCGTTCTACGTCGGGGTCCTGGGCTTCGACGTAGTCGCCGAGGCGCGCGACGTGCCCGGCTGGGGGACGACGGGCGACCTGCTCTTCCTCAGCGCCGGCGGCTACCACCACCACCTCGGCTTCAACACCTGGAAGTCGGCCGGCGGCGGCCCGACGCCCGACGGCGTGGCCGGCCTGCACCACGTCGCGCTGAACTACCCCACGCGCGCCGCGCTCGGGGACGCGGTGCGCCGCCTGCGCGCGGCGGGCTGGCCGCTGCGGCAGGTCACCGACCACGGCACGCACCTGGCGATCTACGTCTCGGACCCCGACGGCAACGACCTCGAGCTCGTCTTCGACCGGCCGTTCGCCGACTGGCCGCGCGACGCCGCGGGCCACGTGACGATGGCCATGGACGGCGAGATCGACCTCGACGCGCTCGTGGCCGAAGCGCAGGCAGCGGACGGGTCCTAGAGTCGCGGGCATGCCCGCCTTCGCGGTCCGCCCCGCGACCCCGGACGACGCCGACGTCGTGGCGCAGCTGCTGCACGACTTCAACGTCGAGTTCGACACCCCGACCCCGGACCCGCCGCAGCTCGCCGCCCGCCTGCGCGAGCTGCAGGCCCGGGACGACGTCCTCGTGCTGCTCGCCGGCGACGGCCCGGGCGGCGTCGCCGTCCTGCGCCTGCGGCCGTCCCTCTGGTCGACGGCGCTGGAGGCCTACCTCGCCGAGCTCTACGTCGTCCCGTCGCGCCGCGGCGAGGGGCTCGGCCGCGCGCTGCTGGAGGCGGCGCTCGACACCGCCCGCACCGCGGGCGCCGACCACATCGACCTGGGGACGAGCGAGGACGACGTCGCCGCGCGCGCCCTGTACGAGAGCGCCGGCTTCACCCGCCACGAGGGGCCGGGCGGGCCGGTCATGTACGTCTACGAGCGCGAGCTCTAGGCGCGACGAGCCGTCCGGGACGGTGCCCCGGAACGAGCACCGCCCGCCGCCGGACCGTGGGGTCCGGGCGACGGGCGGGAAGGCCCGGGGTGGGTCGGTCCTGCTACGAGGTGACCTTCTCCTCGGCCGGGGACTGCTGCGCGTCCTCGGTCTTCGTGTCGGCGCTCTTGGCCTTGGGGGCCTTGCGCTCGACGGTCTCGCACGAGCCGTTGGGGTTCTCGGCCGTGGCGTCGGTGATCACGTCGACCGTGTCGAGGAAGGCGCGGTCGTTGCCCTCACCGCAGGTGATCTGGTCGACCTCGCCGTCGCGGGTGCGGAAGCGGTCGTCGCCGTTGCCGCCGTTGAGCGCGTCGCCGGTGGTGTCGACCTCGCCGTTCGGGCCGGGCTTGACGTCGCCGCGGGCCAGGGCCCAGAGCGTGTCGTTGCCGTCGCCGCCGTTGGACGTGTCCGCGCCGAGGTTGGCGAAGATCGTGTCGTTGCCCGCGCCGCCGTCCTGGACGTCGTCGCCCGTGCCGCCGGCCATGACGTCGTTGCCGTTCTCGCCGAACGTCGTGTCGTTGCCCGAGCCGCCGGCGATCTTGTCGCGCGAGTCGCCGCCACGGATCGTGTCGTCGCCCGACGCGCCGTAGAGGCGGTCGTAGGAGGTGAGGTCGCCCGTGGCGTTCGCATCGCCGCTGATGGTGTCGTTGCCGGCACCGCCGTTGATGAGATCGTTGCCCTGGACGCCGGCGATCGTGTCGTTGCCGGACCCGCCGAAGAGGCGGTCGTTGCCGGAGCCGCCGTTGAGCTTGTCGTCGGCCGCGTAGCCGAAGATCCGGTCGTTGCCGGCGTTGCCGTTGATGACGTCGGCGGCGTTCGTGCCGCGCAGGCGCTCGTTGCCCGGACCACCGTTGACGTTCGCCGCGAAGGCGGTCGCCGGGATGAGGGCGAGGGTGGCGGCGGCGGTGACGGCGGCCCTGCGATGCGTGAAGATGCTCATTGGGGTGTCCTCCTGGTTGGTTGCCTGGAAGGGTTATCCCGCCTCGGAAGCCGTCGTGACCGTCGTTCTCACACGGTCCTCACCCATCGTGAGAGCTTTGTGAGAGAACGGCTGCGCAACATGTCAGGATCCCGCGCAACGTCCATCGTGTGCACCATGCCCCGCATCCTCGCCCTCACCGTCGCCGCAGCCGTCGCCCTGTCTCCGGTCGGGCCGGCGATGGCGGCGAAGATCACGGGCACCCCCGGCCCGGACGTGAAGTACGGCACATCGCGCGCGGACGCGATCGGCACCGGGGCCGGGGACGACCAGCTCTACGGGCGCGGGGGCAACGACCGGATGTACGGCGGCGACGGTGCGGACACGGTCTCCGGCGAGGGTGGCAACGATCTCCTGCACGGCAACAACGGGCCCGACAGCGTCGTCGGCGGCAGCGGCAACGACCGCCTCTACGGCGACGCGGGCGCGGACACGATCGTCGGCGGCCCCGGCAACGACACGATCTACGCCCGCGACGGCGAGGTCGACACGATCAACTGCGGGGGCGGGCGCGACACGGTCTACGCCGACCGCGGTGACATCGTCCCCCGCCGTGGGTGCGAGCGCGTGAGCCGTGGCTGAGGGCGGCGCGGGGCGCCCCGTCGTCCTGCTCGTCGACGACGACGCGTCGATCCGCCGGACCGTCGCGGTCGGCCTGGAGCTCGAGGGCTTCGAGGTCGTGCCGGCCTCGGGCGGGCGCGCGGCCCTGGAGGCCGTGCCCGCCGTCAAGCCGGACGCGATGCTGCTGGACCTCACGATGCCGGACCTCGACGGGCTCGAGGTCCTCAAGCGCCTGCGCGCCGACGGCCACGACGTCCCGATCTGCGTGCTCTCCGCCCGCGACGACGTCGACGACCGCGTCACCGGCCTGCAGGCCGGCGCCGACGACTACGTCATCAAGCCCTTTGCCCTGGAGGAGGTCGTCGCCCGTCTGCACGCCCTGCTGCGCCGGCGCCCGCCCGTCGACGACCAGCGCCTCGTCGTCGGGGACATCGAGCTCGACACCGCGAGCTTCAGCGCCAGCCGCGCCGGCAAGCCGATCGAGTTGACCCAGCGGGAGTTCGCGCTCCTGCAGCTCTTCCTCCGCCACCCCGGCGAGGTCCTGGACCGCGCGCGGCTGCACGAAGAGGTGTGGGGCTACACGTTCGACCCGGGCACGAACATCGCCGACGTCTTCGTCGGCTACCTGCGGCGCAAGCTCGAGGCCGACGGCGGCACCCGCGTCCTGCACACCGTGCGCGGGGTCGGCTTCATCCTCCGGGTCTGACGCCGTGCGCCACCTCCGCACGCAGCTGACCGTCGGCCTGCTCATCGTCCTGACGCTCGTGGTCGGCGTGGGCGGCGTCCTCGTCGTCCGCGACGTGGAGCGGTCGGAGCTGCAGACGATCGACGACCGGCTGCAGCGGACGGCCGAGCTGACGAGCGTCACCGTCGTGGGCATCATCAACAACGGCGGCGAGCCGGACGGCCGCCTGGACGACGTCCTGCGCGCGACGGGCGGCTCGCTGCGGCTCAAGGTCGGCCCGAACTACTCGCTGGAGTCCGGGATCCCCCTGCCCAGGAGCTTCCGCCGCGTCCCGCTGGGGTTCTCCACGAGCACGGTCGACGGCCGCCCGACGCGCTTCTACGCCCTGAGCATCAAGAACCCCGACCTGGCCGGGGTGGCGCGCCTGGAGGTGGCCAGCAGCCTGCGCCAGCTGGAGGCCCGGCAGACCTCGCGACGGCGCCGGATGCTGCTGACCGGGGCCGTCGAGCTCATCCTCGCCGGCCTCGGCGTCCTGCTGACGACGGGCCGCCTGCTGCGGCCGCTCGGGCGCCTGCGCCGGGCCACGGCGGGCATCGCCGGGGACGCGGACCTGCGCCGCCGCGGCCCGGTCGAGGGCCCGCGCGAGCTCGGGGCGCTCGCGGGCAGCTTC
>CAZRLR010000027.1:0-19740 GCA_964600395.1 uncultured Conexibacter sp. | reverse complement strand
CGGCCGCTGAGCCCGAGCGGCCGCTCCCAGCGCAACGTCGCGCTCGCGGCGTCCGGCCGGACCGTCGTGGCGGCCTTCGAGGAGGCCGGCCGGGTGCTCGTCGCGCGCTCGACGGACGGCGGCGACCGCTGGACCCGGCCCGTCGGCGTCGCCCGGCCCGCGCCGGGGGCGGCGCAGTGGTGGCCGTCGGCCGCGATCGGCTCCGACGGCACCGTCTGGGTCGCCTGGCAGGACGGGACGCGCGTGAGGACCGTCCACACCGCCGCAGGTGGCGCGACGCGGAAGGCCGGCCTGCGGTTCGGGGCCCCGGACGCGGTGCCGTTCGCCGGGGGGCGGCAGTGGCACCCGTCGGTCGCCGCGACGGGGCCCGGCCGCGCCTACGTGGCGTGGGTCGACGAGCGCGCGCGCTTCGCGGGGGACGACCTGCCCCAGGCCGGCCTCTGGGGCGCCCGCCTGACGTCCGCCGGGGTGCAGGACGCCGTCCGCCTGGACCGCACCGACGCCGTCGCGGACCTCGCGGCGACCCTCGACCACGCGTGGGCACCGAGCGTCGCCGCCCGCGGCGCGCGCGTCCTCGTCTCGTGGCTGGACTTCCGTGAGTACGACTGGGACGTCGTCGCGCGGGAGTCCGCCGACCGCGGTGCGACGTTCGGGGCCGAGCGGACGGTCAACCGCACCCCGCCCGACGTCGAGGCGCTCGAGGACACGCCCCGGGCCGCCCTGACGGCCTCCGGTAGGTCGGTCATCGCCTACACGGACTGGTTCAAGGACGCGGCCTCGAACGTCGCCCCGAGCCGGCTCTACGACACCGCGGTCGCCGGGCTGACCGGCGCGCCGGTGCAAGCCGACGACCACGGCGCCGCCCACGTGTCGACCTTCGCCCCCGCGCTGGCCCTGACGGCGGCCGGGGACGCGCTCGTCGCCTGGCAGGACATGGCGACCGGCCCGGCGCAGATCCGCCTCGTCCGCCTGCGCGCCGGGACCGGCGCCCGGGGCCGCACCCTGCGCGTCGACGACGGCTCCGGCGGGGCCGTCCGCGCCCGGCCGCAGCTCGTGCTGGCCGGCCCGCAGGCCGTCGTCGCGTGGGAGGACGCCCGCGACGGGCCCGCCCAGGTCTACGTCACGCGGGCGGCCGCGGCGCGGGTGCCCTGACGGCCGCCGCGACACCCGCCTGGCGCGCTGCTACCGTTCAGCGCAGCCGGCCCGATGCCTGACGATCCCTCCCGAAGTCCGCGGCGACAGCCAGGACCACCTGACCACCGGCCCGCCGGGAGCTCGCGATGAGCGTGGTCCTCCTTCTCGCCGTCCTGGTGCTGGTGCTGATCAACGGCTTCTTCGTCGCGGCCGAGTTCGCGCTCGTCCGCTGCCGGCGTGGCGGCATGGAGGAGCTGGCCGAGGGCGGCAGCGTCGCGGCCAAGCGCGTCGTCGTCCTCCTCGACGACCTCAGCCAGTACCTGTCGGCCTGCCAGTTCGGCATCACGCTCGCGTCGCTGGGCATCGGCTTCCTCGGCGAGCCGGCGATCGCCACCCTCATCGAGCCCGCCTTCGGCTCGCTCTCGCACGGCGCCAAGCTCGGCATCTCGATCGCGATCGCCTACGTCATCGTCACGGCGGTCCACATCACGATCGGCGAGCAGGTCCCCAAGATCTTCTCGATCGTCAAGGCCGAGCCGACCGCGCTGCGCGTCGCGCGCCCCCTCATCGCCTTCGAGCGGGTCATGCGCCCGTTCATCACCCTCCTGAACGCGACGTCGAACACGATGCTGCGCAGCCTGCGGATCGATCCGGACACCGCGATGGAGGAGGGCGCCACGCCGGAGGAGCTGCGCATCATGATCGGCCAGGCCCGGGCCGGCGGTCAGCTCGACGCGGGCGAGGCGGGCATGCTGCACGGCGTCTTCCACCTGCACGAGCAGGAGGCGCGGCAGGTCATGACGCCGATCCCCGCCGTCGTGACCGTCGACACGAGCGAGGACGTCGAGACGGCGCTGCGTCGCTGCATCTCCTCCGGCCACACGCGCCTGCTCGTCACCGAGGACGAGAACCAGGACCGCGTCCGCGGCATCGTCCACTCCAACTCCCTGGCCCGCGCGCTCATGGCCGAGGGGCCGCAGGCGTCGCTGGAGCCGCTCGTCGTGGACGCGCCGATCGTCCCGGAGACGAAGCCGCTGGACGACCTGCTCGCCGACCTGCAGCGCACGCGCTCCTCGATGGCGGTCGTCATCGACGAGTACGGCCGCGTCGCGGGCATCGTCAGCGTCGAGGACATCATCGAGGAGGTCGTCGGCGAGATCGACGACGAGACCGACCCGGCGGGCGGGGCCATCCGGCGTCTGGCCAACGGCGACTGGTTCGTCCGCGGGCACGTCGCGGTCACGGATCTGGAGGACCACGGCCTGCACCTGCCGGTCGACACCGACGCCTACAACTCCGTCGGCGGCTTCGTCTTCGCCGAGCTCGGGCGCCTGCCCAAGCGGGGGGACATGGTGAACGCCAACGGCTACCAGATCCGCGTCGAATCGGTGCGCGAGAACCGGATCGAGGCCGTGCGCATCGCCGAGCGCCGCGGGTCCGCCGCCGACGACGACGAGTAGCCCACGGCCTGTCGCGGGACGCGGTGTTCGAGCGCCGACGCGCCAGGTCGCGGTCGGGGGCAAGTTTCGGGTGCGACGGCCGTTGAAGCAGTTGCCCGAAGTCGGTGGGACGGTTTCGGGTCGTCACACAGCGGGCGCCGGTGGGACGGCGTCCGAGCAGAGGGTCGTGGGCCTGGGTGGGTCCACCGACGACTCAAGGCAGGCCGGTCCGCGCGCATCGCGGACCGGCCCCGCCTCTCACCGATCTTGCCCCAACATGCAGCCGACCCGCTTTCGCGGGCCGGCCGTGCTACTGGGAGGAGGTGCACTTGCGAGGTACGTTCGCATGGGCAGTATCGGCCGCCTTCCTCAAGTCGCCCTAAATGTCGACGGGGTGTCAACAGATGTCAGGCCCGGGGGCGGGCGTCGACGCGCTTGACCCAGGCGGCCAGGCGCGGGACCTCGGCGGCCGGGCCGAGCGTCTCGTGCAGGACGTGGTGGAAGACGTGGTCGTCCCCGTCCTGGAGCCCGACGGCGTACTTCAGGAACGGGAAGGCGATGACGTCCGCGATGCCGAAGGCGTGCGAGAGCAGGTGGTCGCGGCCCTCCAGCAGCGCCTCGAACCGGTCACGCGAGGCGCGGAGCGTCGCGAGCAGCTCCGCCTCCTCGGGACCACCGCCGCGACCGGCCTCGCGCGCGTCGGCGATCGCGTTCGGCGCGACCTTCCAGACGCCGTTGAACCACGCGACGAAGATGTCCGCCAGCGCCCGGTCCTGCGGCGCGGCCGGCCAGAGGGCCGGTTCGGGCACGAGCGCCTCGAAGCGCTCGAGGATCCGCGGGGAGTCGGCGAGGACCGTCCCGTCGTCGAGCTCGAGCACCGGGGCCAGGCGCTGGCCGCTGAGGGCCAGCAGCGCCGCGCGGTCGCCGTGGAAGTCGTGGTCGACCCACCGCACGGTGATGCCCTTGTGGGCGGCCGCCAACGCGACGCGCTCGACGTTCGTGGACCAGGGGACGCGGTGGACGGTGACGGTCAGCGACATGACCGTGACGCTGGCAGAGGGGTGCGCGGTGCACAAGCCAGAGCCTCTGGCGGCGCCCATCAGCAGCGCTGATGCAGCCCCGCCCCGCGGGCTTGGGAGGATGCGCGGGTGCTGACGGACGACACCGACCCCGTCCGCGCGGTGGAGATCGCCTCCACCCGCGCGTGGCCGGCCACACAGACGGCCGGGCACGCGGGCTGGCTGCTGCGCGCGACGCCCGGGGTCGACCGCGCCCGCTCCAACAGCGCGGTGACGCCGCCCCAGGGCGGGGCCCGCGTGCGTGACCTGGACGCGGTCATCGCCTGGTACGTCGCGCGGGGGCTGCGCCCGCGGATCATGGTCAGCCCGGTCGAGCGTCACGCGGCCGTCGACGCCGAGCTGCGGCGTCGCGGCTGGTCGGTGCAGTGGGACGTGGACCTGCTCGTCGCGCCCGTGTTGCCGCTCGCCGGCGCGCCCGCCCGCGTGCCGGGCGGCGACGGCACGCCGATGATCCACCTGACGACGCCGGCGGACCCGGCGTGGCTGCACGCGTGGGCCCGCTGCGAGTCGCGGACGCTCGCCGACGTGTCCGCCCAGGCCGAACACGTCCTGGCCCCGCTGGGCCATCGCGTCCTGCACGTGCGGGCCGGATCGGCCGAGGCGCCCATGGGGGTCGGCCTCGCCGTCGTGGAGGGCAGCTGGTGCGGGCTCTTCGCGATGGCGACGCACCCCGACGCCCGGCGGCAGGGCGTGGCCACCGCCGTCCTGCGTGCGCTGGCGGCCGCGGCCGCCGCCCGCGGTGCCGTGGCCGCCTACCTGCAGGTCACGACCGCGAACACGGCGGCGCAGGCGCTGTACGCGCGCCACGGCTTCCGCCGCTCGCACGGCTACCGCACGTGGGTGGCGCCCCCGGCGTCGTCCTGAGGCCCGTCCGCCGGGGCCGCCATGACCGGGCGGATGACGAGCCAGGTCAGCCAGATGCCCAGGCCGAAGAGCGGGAGTCCCATCGCCGTGCGCGCGACGCCGAGCGCCGTGACCGAGCCCGCGAGGTACAGCGGCAGCTGCACGAGCAGGCGCAGGAGGAAGAGCGCGACCCACAGCCAGCTCGCGCGGGTGTAGGTGCGCATGAGCAGCGGGTCCTCCCGCCAGGCGCTGCCGCCGCCGGTGAAGCCCGCGACGATGACCCCGATGAGCGGCCGCCGGATGACGATCGAGACGAAGTAGACGAGCGCGTACGCGGCGTTGGCGAGCAGGCCGGGGAGGAAGAAGTTCTCGGCCTTGCCCGTGCGCGTGGCGATGAACGCCGCGAGCGCCACGCCGATGAGGCCCGTGAACGCGTGCTGGACGGTCTCGCGCCGCGCCACCCGGGCGACGGCGAGGAGCACGCCCACGCCGAGCGCCACGCCCGCCGAGACGGTCGTGTCCTGGCCGGACGCGGTGTAGGCCACGACGAACGCGACCGGCGGCACCGACGACTCGACGGTGCCGCGCAGGCCACCGAACGCCTCGATCAGCGCGCCGGGCCCGTCGGGTCCGGTGGGCTCGCCGGCGGACGCTCCGTCCGGGTCGGGCGGGGTCCGGTCAGCTGTAGGTATAGAAGCCCTTCCCGCTCTTCTTCCCCAGCGCGCCGATGGCGACGAGGTCGTGGATGCGGTGGGGGACGTGGACGCCGATGGCCTCGCCGATGGCGGACGAGACGTCGAGGCCGACGTAGTCCAGGAGCGCGAGCGGGCCCATCGGGTGACCGGCGCCGAGCTTCATGCAGGTGTCGATCGCCTCGGGGGTCAGCCCGGAGGTCTCCATGAGGTCCACGGCGCTGAAGAGGTACGGGAAGAGCAGGCGGTTGACGACGAAGCCCGCGATGTCCGGCACCTCGACGGCCTTCTTGCCCAGCAGCTCGCACAGGTCGCGGGCGCGGGCCTTGACGGCATCCGTCGTCTCGTCGGAGTAGGCGAGCTCGACGAGTTCCATCCGCGTGACGGGGTTGAAGACGTGGAGGCCGACGAAGCGCTCGGGGACGCCGGCGGCCGAGGCCAGGACGTGCACGCTCAGCGACGAGGTCGTCGAGCAGAGCATCGTGTCGTCACCCGACAGGGCGGCCAGCTGCTGCAGCAGCGGCGCCTTGGCCTCCAGGACCTCGGCGATCGCCTCGACGATCACCGTGGCGCCCGCGAGCTCCTGCAGGTCGGTGACGACCGAGACGTTCGCCCCGTCGACGCCCTCCATGCGGCTCGTCAGCTTGTCGATGGCGGCGCGGGCGCGGGCGGCCGACGCGTCCGAGCGCGCCCACAGCACGACCTTCCCGTGGGCGGCGGCCGTGGCGGCGAAGCCGGTGGCGATGGCGCCGCTTCCGGCGATGGCGATGGTCTCCTGCATGGGCGGCATCCAACCAAACGCTCGCGTTCACTGCGGTGCGGTACCCGCGGCCGGTGGCCGCACGGGGGTCCTGAGACCGATTCGGGACGGCTTCGGCCTTGCGGCGCCGGGCGGCGAGGCGGATGCTCGTCGGCATGGGACTGATCAAGGACTGGGCCAAGAGCCGCCGCATGAGCGACCCGGTGCGGGGCACCCTGCGGGTCTCGGCGTGCACGTCGTGCGATCCGGGCGCGACGTCGATGAACTACAACCTGGACGGGGTCATCTCGGCCGACGGCATCCTGCCGACCGCGGTGAACCACAGCGGCGTGGCGAAGGCGCGCAAGTGGCCGTCGCCGGGCCGTGAGCTACCCGTGACCGTCGACCGGGCGGACCCGACGAGCTTCCGGATCGAGTGGGACGAGGTGAAGACCGGGGACGAGCTCGGCGCGGAGGCCGCGCAGGCGCTGGCCGAGCGGATGCGGGCCGGCGGACCCACCCCGGCCGCCCCGGCCGCGGGGGTGATGAAGTTCGACCTGGAGGGCGCCCCGACGACGTTCTCCGGGCAGGTCGTCGACCTGCGCGGCACCGGCGCGCGCGAGCAGATCCTCGCCGCGATGGGTGACCCCGAGCAGCTGCAGGCGACGATCATGCAGTCGCTCGCCGCCGCGGGGATCCAGGTGCCGCAGGCCGGCGCGACGTCGGCGGGCTTCCCGCAGCCCACGGCGGCCGGCGCCGGGGCCGAGGATCCCGCCGCCCGCCTGCGCCGGCTCGAGAGCCTGAAGGAGCAGCGGCTCGTCGACGACGCCGAGTACGCCCGGCTGCGCCGCCAGATCCTCGAGGACGTCTGAGGCCGGCGGGCGGGGCGGGGTCCCGGGCGCCCCGCCGCTCAGGCCGGCGCGAGCGAGGCCAGCAGCAGCGCCTGGGCGAGCGTCGCGCGCTCGAGGTCCGAGAGGTCGACGGACTCGTCGGCGGCATGGATCTGGGCCGCGTCGTCGCAGGCGCCCCACAGGACGATCTCGGCCGCGGGGAAGGCCTGGGCGAGCGTGACGCACAGCGGGATCGCTCCGCCCGAGCCGACCTTGACCGCCGCCTTCCCGTAGGCGTCGTGCATCGCCTGCACCGCGGCGGCGGCGAACGGCCCGTCCTCGGCCAGCACCGCGCCCGCGGCCCGGTCGAGCGCTGTCGTCGTCAGCTGCGCGCCCCACGGCACCTGGGCCTCCAGGTGCGCGATGATCGCCTGCTGCGCCTCGACGGGATCCTGACCCGGGGCCAGCCGGGCGCTGATGCGCGCCTTGGCGACCGGGACGATGGCGTTCGTGGCGCCCTGGATGGCCGGGGCATCCAGGCCGATGGCGGACAGCGCGGGGCGCATGTACAGGTGGTCGGCGAGGGTCCCGGAGCCGATCGTCTGCACGCCCTCGGTGACGGCCGCCGACGTGCGCAGCTCGTGCTCGTCGACGGGACGCCCGTCCCAGCTGCGTTGCAGCAGCCCCGGCACCGCGACGTCGCCGCGCTCGTCGTGCAGGCCGGCCAGCAGGCGGGCGAGCACGATCAGCGCGTCGGGCACGGGCCCGCCGAAGAGCCCGCTGTGCACCGGCGCCGCCAGCGTGCGGACCTCCACGTCGACGACGCACAGGCCGCGCAGCGTCGTCGTCAGCGTCGGCTCGCCGACGCGCCAGTTGCCCGCGTCGGCCACGACGATGAGGTCGGCGGCGAAGCGCTCGGGGTCGGCGGTCACGGCCTGCTCGAAGGTGCCGCGCCCGGTCTCCTCCTCGCCCTCGACGATGACCTTCAGGGTGACCGGCAGCGTGCCCCCGTCGGCCAGCAGCGCGCGCAGGACGCCGGCGTGCAGCACGACGCCGCACTTGTCGTCCGCGGCCCCGCGCCCGTACAGGCGCCCGTCGCGGACGGTGGGGGCGAACGGCGGCGTCGTCCACGCCGCCTCGTCCCCGGCCGGCTGCACGTCGTAGTGGGCGTACAGCAGGACGGTCGGGGCCCCTGCGGGGCCGGGCAGCTCGCCGAAGACCGCCGGCGGGGCGCCGGGGATCTCGACGAGCTCGGCGGTGTGCAGGCCGGCGTCGCGGAGGATCGCCAGGGTCGCCTCGGCCGCCTCGCGCACCGGCGGCTCGGGGAAGCCCGGGAAGGCGACCGAGGGGATTGCCACGAGGCGCTCCAGGTCGGCCTGCAGGGTGGGCATGAGCGCGCGGACGGTCGCGGCCAGGTCGGTGGGGGAGGGCACGGTCAGGCTCCGGGGGTGGGGGTGGGGTCCTCGCCGTCGGTGGCGCCGGCCGTCCGCAGCGCCGCGACGAGGTGGGCGGGCAGGGGCACGGCGGCGCCGGCGGCGTAGTCGTACCCGACGAGCGCGCCCCAGCCTTCGGCCAGGAGCCGCCCGTCCCGTTCGGCGACCATGCGGAAGGCCACGCGGAAGCTCGAGCGGCGCAGGTCCGAGGGCCGGATGTACGTGCGGATCGCCTCCTCGTAGAAGGCGGGCGCGCGGTAGTTGATGTGCGCCTCGGCGAAGATCATCCCGAAGTCCCCGGGGTCCGTCGGGTCGTGGTCGGGGGCCAGCGTCCGGACGTAGGCGATCCGGGCGTCCTCGAAGAACTGCAGGAAGATGACGTTGTTCAGGTGGCGGTTGGCGTCCAGGTCGCCGTAGCGGACGGTGTCGACCGTCGAGAACGGCCAGCCGTCGAGCGTCGAGGGGGCGCTCACGCGTCGTCCCCCCAGCGGAAGCCCGTGGGCTGCACGGCGACCGGGAGCGGGCTGTGCGGCAGGCCGTCGGCCGGCTCGGGGTCGTTGTAGCCGCCGGGCGCCACGTCGTTCGGGCCGTCGGGGTGAAAGAGCGAGGCCATGTACTGGATCTGGCCGCGGCCGCACCCGAGCTCGAACTGGCCGCCGCCGTACATGCGGATCCCGTGCGCCTCGCAGAAGTCGTACGTGTCCAGGAGGGACTTGACGCCGCCGACCCGCGAGGGCTTGACGTTGACCATCTTCGGCTGCGGCTGCAGCGCTTTGATGTCGTCGATCGAGTGGATGATCGCGTCCCACGTGACGCGGTCCTGCACCGGGCCGACGAGCGCCTGGATGCGCGGGTCGTCGTGGGGGTCCTCCAGCCACGCGTCCGGGAAGGCGTCCAGCAGGCGGCGGTACTGCGCCGGGTCGGCCTCGACGTCGACGATCGAGCCGACGTAGCGCCCCTTGAGGTCCAGGGACTCCACGGCACCGGTCGCGGCGACCTCGGCGATGAGCTCGGGCGTCCAGCTCGCGGTGGGGTCGAGCTTGAACTGCAGGTCCGGGTAGCGGTCCAGGCGGCTGCGCAGGGGGGCGAGCGACGCGGGCTCGCCGAGGCGCAGCGAGACGACGAAGCGGACGGGCCGAGGCTCACGCCCCAGGACGGCGTGCAGCGGGGTCCCCGCCTGGCGCAGGGCGAGGTCGAGGGCCGCGGAGTCGTAGGCCCACCGGCGGTAGAGCACCGACGCGTCGTGCCGGGCGGGCTCGGGCCACAGGTCCAGCGTGCGCAGGTGCGCGCAGAAGCCGCCGAGCGTCCACTCCCCGGCGAGGGGCTGGACGGCGCCGGCCCGCTGGAGGGCGTCCTGGTCCTCGGCGTCGTAGGAGACGTCCTCGCCGATGCCGTCGGTCCCGCCGCCGTGCAGGCGGATCGTCGTCGAGACGCGGGTGAAGTCGGAGGAGACGTCGCGCTGCAGGCGCTCCAGCGCGTAGTCCTCGATCGTCAGGGGCAGGTCCTGCACGCGGGACCAGAGGGACGCTTGGGTGGACACCCCCCGATCCTACGAGCCGGCGCCCGCGGCGTCGGCCGGCCGCCGGCTCAGCGGGCGGCGCCGGCCTCCAGGCGGGCGACGAGCTCGTCCAGGCGCAGCTCCTGCAGGCCTTGCCCGACGGCGTCCAGCTCCCCGGCGCAGAACTCCACGAGCGTGCGGCCCTCGCGGCAGAGCTCGAGCGTCTCGCGCAGGCCGGCGTCCCCGGAGTCCAGGCGGCGGATGATCGCCTCCAGGCGCGCGGTGGCGCTCTCGTAGGAGGCGGTGGCGGGCGCGGGGCCCGGTGTGCCGGGGACGGGGGTGGCGGGGATCTCGGTCATGGCTCCGGGTCCGGGTCGACGTGGGCGCCGACGTGGCCGTCGGCGAAGAAGAGGCGCACGGCGCCCGCGCGGCGCGCGTCGGCGGCGCTCGTGACGACCCCGCCGTCGCCGTCGTCGACGACGGCGTAGCCGCGTTCGACGATGCGGTCGGGATCGTGCGCGGTCAGCGCGGAGGCCAGCGCGTCCAGGCGCGCGCGGCGGGCGCCGGCCTCCGCGCCGGAGCCGGCGGCCGCCTTGCGCGAGAGGACGAGCGCGGCGCGGGCGACGTCGCGCTCGTGGCCGTCGTGCGCACGGGCGGCGCTCGCGCGGATCTCCCGCATCCACGGGTGCAGCCGCGCTCGGTGGCGGGCCACGTGCTCGGCGGGGGCGCGGGCCAGGCGCTCGAGCGTGCGGGCGCGCTCGACGACCGCGCGGCGCCCGTGGGTCTGCAGGCGCACGGCCCCGGCGCGGACGTCCGCCCGCGCCTGCGTGCAGTGCAGCGGGACGGCCGCCTCGGCGGCGTGGGTCGGGGTCGAGCAGGCCAGCGCCGCGACGTCGTCGATGAGCGTGCGGTCCGTGTGGTGCCCGACGGAGGCGATGACCGGGACGGGCAGCAGCGCGACCGTCCGGCAGAGCGTCTCGTCGCAGAACGCCATGAGGTCCGCGAGCGAGCCGCCACCGCGGGCGACGACGATGACCTGCACCTGCCCGCAGGCCGCGAGGTCCTGCAGCGCCCGGCCGATCGCGGGGGCGGCGTGGCGGTCCTGCACCGGCGCGAAGGCCCACACGACGCGGCCCTGCCAGCCGCGGCGCGCCAGGCCGGCCAGGACGTCGTCCCGGGCCTTGCCGCCCTCGCCGGTGACGACGCCGATCGTGTGCGGCAGCACGGGACGCGGCAGCGCCTTCTGGGGGGCCAGCAGGCCCTCGGCCTCCAGGCGGCGGCGCAGGCGGTCCACCTGGGCGAGCAGGTCGCCCTCGCCGGCGACGCGCAGGCCGGTGACCGCGAACGAGAACGACGGGGAGGACGCCTTGGAGCCGGGGTAGTAGTCCGGCCCGCCCGCGGCGACGACCTGGGCGCCGTCGACGAACGCGCCCTCGCGTAGGCGGGCCTTGTCGAAGTCGGTGCACCACATGGAGCACGGCACCGCGCCGTCGGCGTCGCGCAGCTCGAAGTAGACCTTCGTCCTCGAGCGCCGGACGTTGAAGAGCTCGCCGACGAGCTGCAGGCGCGCGCGCTTGCGCAGCTCGTCCTGCAGCTTGCGCGCGTAGGCGCCGACGGGGAACGGCCCCGGCAGCGTGCTGCCGGCGATGCCGTCGGGCCGCCGGGCGGTGGCGGCCGGGGCCAGGGTCTGCGGGTCGGCGGGCTGGTCGGGCAACGGACGCTCGAGGGTATCCGCCCGGCGTGACGGCTCCGCCGGCGCGGTACCGTCGTGACCCGTGACGTCACCCCGCCGTCTGGCCCCTGCCGTCCTCGCCGCGCTCCTCCTCCTCGTCGCCGCCCTCGGCGTCGGGTCGGCCGCCGCCCGCACGATCACCCCGCTGCCGCCGCAATGGCAGAAGGGCGTGTCCGCCAGCGCCTACTGGTGGCAGGACCTGTCGGGGCCGCGCTTTGCGACGTGGCTGCGCCGGGCGCGCACCGACGCGCGCGCGAAGGAGGTGACGTTCGTCGTCACGGCCTACCAGTACTTCACCGACCCCAAGCGGACGGACGCGCTCAACAGCGACGAGATCCACGTCTCGTTCGGCTCGGCGAAGGTCTGCCGGCGCCAGACGGGCCGCGACCACCGCTTCTGCAAGACCCCGTCGCTCGCGGACCTCGCGGCGGCCGTGCGCCGGGCCCACGCCGCGGGCCTGCGCGTCCTCATCCGCCCGCAGGTCGACGTGGGTCGCACCGACGCCCAGACGCGGCCACGCGACCTCATCGACAAGGGGGACGCGGACCGCCGCAAGTGGTTCGACAGCTACAAGGCGATGCACACCCGCTCCGCCCGCGTGGCGCGCGACCCGCGCGCCGACGGCTTCGTCGTCGGCGCCGGCCTGTCGGCGATGACGAACGACGTCGCCGACCGCAACGAGTGGCGCGCGATCATCGAGCAGCTGCGCTCGGGCGCGCTGATGGGGGACGGCAAGGGCTTCACGGGGGAGCTGACCTACGCCGCGCAGTGGGACTCGATCGTCGAGGACACGAAGGACCCGGCGGACAAGCCGTTCTTCTGGGACCTGCTGGACAGCATCACGATCGACGCCTACTTCCCGGTCGCCGACGGCTCGGCGGGCGGCAACCCGACGGTGCTCGCGCTGCAGGGCGGCTGGCTGACGCGGGCCTACGGCGGGCTGCCCAAGCCGCCGGTGCTGCTCGTCCGCGCGCTGCACGAGGAGTACGCCAAGCCCGTGCGCTTCACGCTGGGCTACCTGTCGCAGACGGGGACGGCGGCCTTCCCGGAGAAGGGCTCGGCGGAGAACCGCAAGTCCGGCGGCCAGACGGCGCGGGCGCCGCAGCTGCGGGCCGTGCAGGCGGCGTTCAACGTCTGGGCGCCGATCGCCCGCGAGGGGTGGTTCAAGGGCATCTCCTGGTGGGAGTGGCCGGCCTCCGGGCGCGGGGGCGCCAACGACGACTCCTTCTCCTTCCAGGGCAAGACGGCCGAGGTGGAGATCTGCCTGCGGCACGCGGGCGTCTTCACCCGCGCCTGCAAGCCCAGCAAGGGCGCCGCGCAGTAGCGGCGCGCCGGGGCCGCTCGGCCTAGTGCGCGCCGTCCTGGTGGGCGGCGGCGGCCGCGGCGGCGTGGTCGTCGACGGAGGCCAGCGGGCGGATCGCCGGCTCGTGCGGCGTCCCGCGGACCTCGCCGCTGGAGCCCAGGGCGGTGAGGCGGGCGATCTCCTGCTCGCCGAGCAGGCGCGCGGGGTGGTCGGCGGGCAGGCCGCGGATCAGGCGCGCGATGCGGCCCCGCAGCTGGAGCGCGAAGTGGGGCGTGGAGGCGCCCATGAGCTGGCGCACGTCGTCGATCGTGACGGCGTGACCGGCGGCGCGACGGGCGGGGTTCTCGGCTTCGGACACGCCCGGAAACCTAGCGGGTCGCCGCCCCGTCCCGGCGGGTCCGCGGGCGGGGACGGCGCCCCGGCGCGCTCACTTGGCGCCCTTGCCCGGGATCGCGGCGATCTCGAGGAAGCGGTCGATCTCCGCCTGCAGCGCGGTGCTGATGGCGCCGGTCTCGCCGACGAGCCACGCGCGGTTGTAGACGCCGCGGACCGGGTCCTTCGCGTAGCCCGGCTGGATGTCCAGGAGGAACGCCCGCATCGGCGCGTCCAGGACCGATGGCGAGGAGAGCAGCAGCGCCGGGCCGTAGGCGCCGCTGGCCGACAGCGGCGCGGCGGCGGCCGCGACGGCGGGATCGGTCGCCTGCGGCAGGAAGACCATGCCGTGGCCCGGGTCGACGATGTTCCAGCCGAAGCCCTCGTCGCTGAACCGGGCGAACGCGATCGCGTTCGTGACGGGGTCCTGCCCGCCGACGCGCAGCACGCTGCCGACGCGCTTGAGCTGGCGCGTGACCTTCGGCGAGATGATGCGGCTCGGGCCGAAGACGTAGATCTTCGGTCCGGCGTGGGTCTTCAGGGCGGCGATCGTGTCCGGCGGCGCGACGTCCTTGTGCGTGAAGAGGATCGGCGCGCCGGACTTGGCCGCGTAGGCGGCGGCCGGGGCGGCGAACTGCGGCGCGTCGGCGGACACGACGACGACGCGGCCGGAGGCGCGGCCCTGGGCCGCGGTGAGGAAGGCGTCGATCGCCCGCGCCTGCGCGAACGCGTCGCCGGCCTTCAGGTCCGTCGTCTTGAGCGCCGGGACCGCGGCGGTCGTGCCGACGCGGACGACCTGGGCGCCGCCGGCGGCGCGCGACCCGGCCGGGGCCAGCGCCTTGAGCGCGGCCGCCGTCGCCGGGGGCACCTGCGTGCCGCGCGTGAAGAGCGTCGGGGCCCCGACCGGCGCGGCGTTCAGCGCCGAGGCGGCCAGCGCGGTGCGCCAGTCCCCGGCGTCGACGAGCGTGACGGCCTGCGGCCGGGTGCCGGCGACGCTCCCGGGGTAGACCGCGCGGGCGACGGCGGCGGCCGTGACGACCGGGTCCGCGCTGGCGACGCGGATCGTGTTCTTCGTCGCGACGGCCGGGAAGCCGAGGTCGGCGACGGGCGCGTCCGCCGCCGTCGTGACCGGGCCCTTGGCGCCGACGGGCGGGCGCGATCCGGACTCGCTCGAGGTCGTCGTCTTCGCGCGTCCGCAGCCGCTCCACGCCAGGGCGCAGGCGAGGACGAGCAGCGCGCAGAGGGCGCGGGACAGGGACATGGGTCGGACCGGCATGGGCGGGGCCGACCTTACCGAGGAGCACCTCGCGTCCGCGTCGGTCGCCCCGCCGACCGCCCGTCCACCGCGTTGCCATAACCCGGGGGTGACTTTGTCCGCGCACTCCGTTAGGGTTCCGACATCGCCGAAGCCCCGGACGTCCCGGGGCACGGGGGACCCAGTCAGTTGGGGCGAACCGCACAGACCATGTGCGGAGCGCGGCTCTTTCCGCGCCAGCCCGTCAGCTAACCCCGCAGGCCCGAGAAAGAGGACGAGCGTTGCCCCAAAGCCCCCTTCGGGTTCTCATGCTGATCTTGCTGGCGTCGGTCTTCGCGATCGTCGCCCCCTCCGCCGCCTCCGGCGCGGACAAGACCCGTCAGAGCACCACGGCAGGCGGCACGGAGTACGGCACCGAGGTCCCCGACGCGGCCGACGACGATGAGGCGCCGGCGCTCACGCCGACGGTCCCCGGCTCGGTGGCGAAGATCGTCGACGGCATCGCCTACGCGCCGGAGAACGCGCCGGACGCCGTCAAGGCGGTCATCTGGGCCGGCAACGACATCGTCGGCCTGCCCTACGTCTACGGCGGCGGGCACGGCGACTTCGACGACGACGGCTACGACTGCTCGGGCACCGTCTCCTACGCGCTGCACGGCGGCGACCTGCTCGCCCGTCCCCGCGACTCCTCCTCGTTCTACGGCTACGGCGCCCGGGGCAAGGGCTCGTGGATCACGATCTACACCAACAGCGGGCACGCCTACATGACCGTCGCGGGCATCCGCCTGGACACGAGCGCCGCCGACGACCGCGGTGGCCTCAAGGGTCCGCGCTGGCGGCCGCTGCGCAAGTCCGACAAGGGCTTCCGCGTACGCCATCCCGTCGGCCTCTAAGTCCCCGCGCGGCGCGCCGCGCGCGCTAGGCTGACCTCAACCCCGTTCCCAGCCGCTCAGGAGGCCCGATGGCCGGACAGTCCGGACGCTTCACCACCGTCATCAAGGCGAAGATCAGCAGGATGCTCGACAAGGCCGAGGATCCTGGTGAGACGCTCGATTACGGCTACCAGAAGCAGCTCGAGTCCCTGCAGGGCGTCAAGAAGGGCATCGCCGACGTCGTGACGGCCAAGAAGCGCCTGCAGATGCAGGCGGGCAAGATCGAGCAGTCGGTCGTCAAGCTCGACACGCAGGCCCGCCAGGCGCTCGCCGCCGGCAACGAGGAGTTGGCCCGCACCGCCCTGGAGCGCAAGAACGTCGCCCAGACGGAGCTGCAGTCGCTCGACCAGCAGGTCGCCGAGCTCGAGGCCCAGCAGCAGAAGCTCATCGACTCCGAGCAGAAGCTCCGCACGAAGATCGAGGCCTTCCGGACGAAGAAGGAGGTCATCAAGGCCCAGTACTCCGCCGCCGAGGCGCAGGTCCGCATCAGCGAGGCCGCCAGCGGCGTGGGCGAGCAGATGGCCGACGTCGGCATGGCGATGCAGCGTGCCGTCGACAAGACCGAGAACATGAAGGCCCGCGCCGACGCGGTGGCCGAGCTGGAGGCCGCCGGCACCTTCGGCGACATCACCCAGCTGGGCGACGGCGGGCAGGACGACATCGACCGCCAGCTCGCACAGCTCTCCTCCGGCTCGATGGTCGACGACGACCTGGCGAAGATGAAGGCCGAGCTCGGCATGGGCTCCGCGCCCGCCGCGCCGGAGCTCGGCGCCGGCGAGGATGCCGCCGCCAAGCCGCAGGAGGGCACCGCATGATCGTCCGGATCTTCAGCGAGGACCAGTACCGCCTCGACGAGAGCCATCACCACGAGCTCAACGAGCTCGACGACGCCGTCGTCGCCGCGGTCGACGCGAACGACGAGGACAAGTTCCACGAGACGTTCGAGTCCCTGCTGGACTTCGTGCGCAAGAACGGCACGCCCCTCGGCGACGACGAGCTGGAGGCCTCCGACTTCATCCTGCCGCCGGCCGACACGTCGCTCGAGGAGGCACGCGAGGAGTTCACGGGGGAGGGCCTGATCCCCGACCCGCCGGCCGCCACGGCCTAGCCGGTTCCGCCGGTCCCGGGCGTGCGGCCCGTCCGCCCGCGCCCGGAGCCCCGAGACCCGAATCCTCCCCCCACCGGCTGGGAGGATTCGGGTCTCGGCGCCGTTCAGGGCTCCTTGCGTCGGCCGCCGAACCGGGTCAGGCGCCCGGCCAGGCGGTCGATGTTGTCGATGCTCCGGTTCAGCGACTCCACGCGCCCGTCGAGCGTCTCGGTCGCGCTGCGGATGCCGCTCACGCCGTCCGCCATCGAGCTGACGCCCGTCCCGAGGGACCCGACGCCGCTGCGCACGCCCTCGAGCTCGCCGATGACGTCGGCCAGGTCGGCGCGCATGCCGCGCATCTCGCGCTCCATGTCGGCCACGCCGGCGGCCATCCCGTCGAGGTTGTCGAGCGTCCGCTGCAGACGCACGACGGTCGCGCCGAGCGCGGAGACGACGCGGACGGGGGCCAGGACGACGGCCGTCGTCGCGGCGACGACCTCCTCGACCACCCCCGTGGCGATCCCGATCGGTGCGGCGACGACCTCCCGGACCGTCGGCTGGCGCGGCTGGACACTCATGACCCTGGAGGCAGCATGGCAGGTGGTCCGGCTACCCGCGGCACCGCCGGGTGACACGGACCGCCCGGCCGCCGGTCTCAGATCGGGGTGCCCCAGAGGGGGAACCAGCGCTCGAGCTCGGCCTCGAAGGGCAGCTCGCCGGTCAGCTGCGCCTTGAGCTGCAGCTCGCGTTCGCTGTTGCGCGACTGCGCGCCGCCCGCCGGGACGAACGGATACCAGGCGCCGCGCTTGTAGTTGTAGATGAAGTAGATCGCCTGACCCGACGGGTCCTCGAAGGCGAACATCGCGCACAGCACGCGGTCGGAGTAGCCACCGACGGCCAGGGCGTCGGTCACGGCGTTCACGCCGACGGCGAGGTCCTCGATGTCGTCGTCCTTGAGGACGAACCACGTGTAGCCGAAGGTGTCGGCGCTCGTCGAGACCGTCGTGCCGGTCTCCTCGCCCGTGGAGCGCACGAGCTCCTCGACGTCCTTGGCGATCTGGGCGAAGTCCCCGGTGGCCAGGGGCTGGAAGACGACGGCGCAACGGCCGCGCGTCCTGATGTCGTGCCCGGTCTCGAGCGTGACCGCCGCCGTCGTGATGGCGAAGAGGCGGTCAGGCGCGATCTTGGCGACCTTGCGCTTGCCCAGCAGTGCGTCGAAGAGGCCCATCCGCCCAGCCTACGCGGTGGCGGGCTAGGACCAGACGGCCTTGCGGTCGACGCCCTGCAGCTGGCCCTCCAGGCGCTCGAGCGCCTCGATGCGCTTCTCCATCGGCGGGTGGGTCGAGAACAGGCCGCTGATGGCGGACTTCGCCTTGGGCGGGAAGATGAAGAAGGCGGCCATCTCCTGCGTGCGCAGGTCCTGTGCCGGGATCCGCGCCATGCCGCTGTCGAGCTTGCGCAGCGCGGTCACGAGCGAGCTCGGGCGGCCGGTGATGACGGCGGCGCCGCGGTCGGCGGCGAACTCGCGGTAGCGGCTGAGCGTCCGCATGAGGAAGAAGCTCAGGCCCCAGACGATCGCCGAGACGAGGATCAGGCCGAGCACGCCGAGGCCGTCCTCGTCGTCGTCGCCCCCGCCGGTGAAGTAGAAGCCCCACTGCACGATCATCGACGCGATCGACGCGAAGAAGCTCGCGAACGTGATGATCGCCACGTCGCGGTTGGCGACGTGCGTCAGCTCGTGGGCCATGACGGCCTCGAGCTCCGACGGCGAGAGGATGTCCATGATCCCCGTCGTGGCGCAGACGACGGCGTTGTTCTTGCGGATGCCCATCGCGAAGGCGTTGGGCATCGCGTTCTGCGCGACGGCGACACGCGGCTTGGCGAGGTCGGCCTGGATGCACAGGCGCTCGATCATGGCGTGCAGCTCCGGGGCCTCCTGAGGGGAGACCTCGCGCGCGCCCATGGCCCGCAGTGCGAGCTTCTCGGAGGCCAACACCTGGAAGAGGAAGAGGCCGCCGCCGATCAGCGCGATCGTCACGCCGCTGGCGCCGGAGGCGAACAGGGCGCCGATGAGCACCGCGTAGACGAGCCCGAGGAGGACCATCGTCGTCAGCATCCGGGCCTGGAGCCCGGTGTCGCGACCGAAGGAGGAGGGAGCAGCCATGCGGAGAGGATGACACCGCCGGCTCAATGCTTCCTAAGAGGACCCTCAGGCGGGCGCGATCGGGCACGGCCGCGCGCCGGGGGCGGGCGCCACCGCGTAGCCTCCGCAGGCGATGCAGCCAGAGATCGACCTGCTCGGCCTGCCCGTCAAGACGTTCGGGCTGCTCTTCGCGTTGTCCTTCGTCGCGTCCGGGGCGCTCATCGCCCGCCGCCTGCGCGAGCTCGACAAGCCGGTGGACTGGGCCTACGAGATGATCTTCGCCGCCCTCGTCGGCGGGCTCGTCGGGTCGCGGCTGTACTACGTCGCGCAGAACTACGACAAGGTGAAGGACGACCTGCTCGGCGGCCTCTTCGGCGGGTCGGGGCTCGTCTGGTACGGCGGGGCGATCGGCGGCGCGGTCGCCGTTGTGCTGTGGGCGTGGCGGCGCGGGATGCTCAACCGCACGCTGCTGGACATCTGCGCCGCGCCGCTGGCGCTGGGCTACGCCATCGGGCGCATCGGCTGCCAGGTCTCGGGCGACGGCGACTACGGCAAGCCCTGGGACGGCCCCTGGGCGATGGCCTACCCGCACGGCGTCGTGCCGACCGACGACAAGGTGCACCCGACGCCGATCTACGAGACGCTGACGATGGGGCTGCTCGCCTTCGCGCTGTGGCAGCTGCGCGACCGGGTCCGTACCGGTGCCCTCTTCGCGCTGTACCTCGTGGGGGCCGGCGCCGAGCGCTTCCTCGTGGAGTTCCTGCGCCGGAACACCGACACCGCGCTCGGGCTGACGACCGCGCAGCTCGAGAGCCTCGCGATGGTGCTCGCCGGCTCGGTGTGGCTCGCGCTCATGGCGCGGGGGGACGGGGTCCGCGTCGGCCCCGGCCCGGCCGCTCCCGCCACCGCATAGCGCCGACGCGCCAGATCGTTCAAGATCGGGCGCGGGCTGCCGATCTCTCTTCGGCAGGGTTTACTCGTCATGCTCGCCCCGACCGTCAACCGCGCCACGATCGCCGGGCTCGGCACCACCGCCGCGCTGCTGTCGGCGGTGCTCGCGGTCTCCCTCGTCGTGGGTGGCCTCGTGGCCTACAGCGGCTCGACGGCCGGGCCGCTCGTGTCCCGCGAGCCGCGCCTGGCGCTGCCCGGCGACACGACCGCGTCCGCCACGGGCCGCCCGGCGCCGCTGCGCCTGCCCGCCCGCGTCGTCCGGCCGGCGAGCGCCCCGC
>CAZRLR010000026.1:0-20034 GCA_964600395.1 uncultured Conexibacter sp. | reverse complement strand
ACCCCGACGGCCTGGAAGATGCGCAGCACCTCGTCGTCGACGACCGCCGCCCGCGGGAGCGGGTAGACGTCGTCCGCGCGGTCGAAGGCGAGCACGTCCAGGCCCTGGTCGGCGAGCAGCAGCGCCAGCAGCTGCCCGACCGGCCCGAGGCCGCAGACGACGACGTCGTGCATCAGACGGGGACGGCGGTCTCGGAGATCCGGTTCGTCAGCGTGCCGATCTGGTCGATCTGCAGCTCGACGGTCTGGCCGACGCGGATCCAGCGGTCGAGCTCCAGGCCGCAGCAGCCGGGCAGCGTCCCCATCGACAGGACGTCCCCGGCGTCGAGGCGCTCGCCGGCGCTGCAGTGCGCGAGCATCGCGCCGAGCGTGTGCTGCGGGCCGGCGGCGGTGCCCGCGCACCATTCCTCGCCGTCCACGCGCACCCGGCCGGTGGCCTGCGTCCAGTCCGGCAGCGCGTCGGCGGTCAGCACGTCGCAGCCGATCGAGTTCGCGAACGTCTTGCTCTTGACGACCGGGCCGAAGACGTTGCGTCGTGCGTCGTCGGCCTGCACGTCGCGCGCCGACCAGTCGTTGAGGACGACCCAGCCGCCGACGGCGTCCGTCGCCTCCTCGGGCGTCGCGTCGACGAGCGGCTTGGCCAGGACGCAGGCGAGCTCGAGCTCGAAGTCCAGCCACCGGGTGTGCGACGGCCACCACATCTCCTGGCCGTCGGCGAGCGTCGCGGCGTGGTTGCCGACGTAGAAGGTCGGCGCCTCCCTGAAGCGGGCGTTCGGGCGCAGCTTCGGGAACGTGCGGCCCGTCGCGGACTCGAAGGCGGTGATGACCTGCGGGACCGGGGCGGGGAAGAACTTCTTGGCCAGCACGCGGCTGGAGGCGACGACGTGGTCCTCGTAGAGCATGAACGCGCGCATGGAACGCGGGCGGAAGGGCAGGCCCGCGGTCGCCGGGTCCGCCGGGGCGTCGGTCAGCGCCGCCGCACGCGCGGCGGGCGTCAGCGCGAGGAAGTCGAGCATGTCGCCGTCGTGGTCGACGCGGACCCAGCCCTCGCCGCGCAGGGCGATGAGACCGTCGGGGGTGGTGCGCAGCTTCATGGGGCTCTCCTGGGGACGGGGTCAGACGGGCAGGGCGGTGCGGACCGCGTCACCGACGCGGGGCAGGAGGGTGCGGCGGTCGTCGGCCGCCCGGCGTGCGCGCAGGTCGGCGATGCCGTCCTGGACGGCGTCGCGGACGAGGTCGCGGCACTCGGCCAGCGCCACCGGATCCTCGGCGCGCCCGGCCCAGCGGTCGGTCGCGATCGGCGCGCCGAAGCGGAACGCCAGGCGGTCGGTGCCGGGCAGGCCGGCGAAGCCGGTCCCCTTGACGAGCAGCGTCCCGACATCGGTGCGCCCGGCGCGGCGGGCCACGGCCCGGGCCGGCGCCGCCAGCGGGTGGTCCATGTCGAGCAGGACGTCGAAGCGGTCCTCGGCCCCGACGGCGGCGAAGGGGACGATCGGGCAGCCCGCGGCGATCGCCATCCGCGCGAAGCCGGTCCGCTGCCCCCAGAGGAGCTCGTAGCGTTGGTCGCGGCGCTTGTAGACCTCCCGCGCCCCGCCGGGGAAGACGAGCACGGCCTCGCCGGCGGCCAGGAGCGCGGCGCAGTTCTCGCGCGTGCCCGGGACCGCGCCCATGCTGCGCAGCAGGTCGCGCCAGCCGGGGACCGCGAAGTGGAAGGTGTCGCCGAGCCCGCGGACCCGCACGCCGCGGCGGCGCTCGAGCTCGCGCACGAGCGTCGGCAGGTCCTGCATCCCGAGCAGCTGGTGGTTGCCGACGAGCATGAACGGCCCGGCCTCCGGGACGTGGTGCTCGTCGAGGAAGACGGGTTGCGTCACGCGGTGGGCGACGTCCAGCGCGCCCTTGATGGCCCCGGCGACGCGGGAGGCGGGGATCGGGACGGGGGACGCGGTGGACGGCATAGATGACAGGCTAATACAAGATTGATGACTTTGTCAATTATGTTGTCAGCGATCAGATCCGCGGTAGGATCACGGGCATGGAGCCGGACGCGCCGCCCGCCGTCGACCGCCACGCCCGTCGCCGGGCCCAGACCCGCGCGCGCCTGCTGGACGGCGCCCGGGCCGTGCTCGCGCGCCAGGGCGTGGAGGCCACGCGCATCAACGAGATCACCGAGGAGGCCGACCTCGGCTTCGGCTCCTTCTACAACCACTTCGAGAGCAAGGACGCGATCGTCGCGGCCCTCGTCGAGGAGCAGGCCAAGGCCCTGGCCGAGGCGATCGACGCGGCGACGGCCGACCTGGAGGACCCGGCCGAGGTCGTCAGCGTCGCGCACCGGACGCTGCTGATCACCGCGCTGGCCGACCCGGACCTCGGCTGGCTGCTCGTGCGGCTGGAGGCCACGCACGACCTCGCCTCGGCGGCGCTCGGTCCGTACGCCGTGCGCGACCTGGAGCGGGGGCTGGCCGCCGGGCGCTTCCACGTCGACGACCCGGCGGTCGCCCTCGTCGCGGCGGGCGGCGCGCTGATGGCCGTCGTCCGGGCCGCGCTGCAAGGGCGCCTCGCCGCCGGGGCGGACGTCGCGCACGCCGCGACCGTCCTGCGGATCTTCGGCATGGACGCCGCCGCCGCGGCGGCGGTCGCCGCCCGGCCGCTCCCCGTCGTGCAGGTCGGCTAGGGCCCGTCAGCCGGCGGTCCGGTCCGCCCAGCGCTGCGCCCACGCCTGCAGCGGCGGGTAGAGCGCGAGGAGCTCGGTGCCCTCGGCGCTGAGGCCGTAGCCGGCGTCGCCGGCCTCCACCGCACCGGCCTCCCGCAGCTCGGCCAGGCGCTGGGCCAGGACGGACGAGCTCATGCCGTCGCAACGGGACTGCAGGTCGCGGAAGGTCAGCGGCCCGTCGCGCAGCTCCCAGACGACGCGCAGCGCCCACCGGCGCCCGAGGAGATCCAGCAGGGCCATGATCGGGACGCCGGTGGTCGAGCCGCGGACGGGGCGACCGGGGGTGGGGCCTGACGGCATGGGTGCTCTCCTTGCGCTTCTGATATCGAAGCGATACGTTGCCTGCTCCGGAAGTCGAAGCAAGGAGCCTACCCGTGCCCACCGACGGTCCGCGCATCGCGCCGCTGTCCCCGCCGTACGAGCCCGAGCTGCAGGCAATGCTCGACAAGTGGATGCCGCCCGGCGGCGGCGTGGAGCCGCTGGCGCTCTTTCGCACCCTCGCCCGCCACGCCGACCTGTTCTCCCGCGCGCGGCCGCTCGGCGCGGGCATCCTCGGCAAGGGCCTGGTCCCGCCGCGCCTGCGCGAGCTCATGATCCACCGGACCTGCGCGCTGACGGGCGCCGAGTACGAGTGGGGCGTGCACGCCGTCGGCTTCGGGCGTCCCCTCGGCTTCACGGAGGAGCAGCTGGCCTCGACCGTCCACGGTGACGCCGACGACGGGCACTGGGACGGCACCGAGCAGGCCGTCCTGCGCCTGGCCGACGCGCTGCACCACACGGGGACGGTCACCGACGAGCTCTTCGCGCAGCTGCGCGAGCACCTGGACGAGGAGCAGGTGCTGGAGCTCTGCCTGACGAGCGGCTGGTATCACGCGATCGCCTACGTCGCGAACGTCGCGCGCGTGGACCTCGAGCCGTGGGCGGCGCCCTTCCCGCCCGCGCCGTCGGACCACTAGCGTCAGGGGCATGACCCGAGCCCTCGTCATCGTCGACATCCAGCGCGACTACTTCCCCGGCGGGAAGATGGAGCTGCACGAGCCCGAGGCGGCCGCCGCCCAGGCCGGCCGGGTGCTCGAGGCCTTCCGCGCGGCCGGCGACCCCGTCGTCCACGTGCAGCACCTCAGCCCGGCCGGGGAGGGCTTCCTCGAGGAGGGGACCGACGGCGCGCGGATCATGGCGCCCGTCACGCCGCGCGACGGCGAGCCCGTCGTCACCAAGCGCGCGCCGAACGCCTTCCTCGGGACCGACCTGGAGGAGCGCCTGCGCGACCTGGACGTCGAGGAGGTCGTCGTCGCGGGGATGATGACGAGCATGTGCGTCGACGCGACGACGCGGGCGGGCGCGGACCTCGGCTTCCGCATGGTGCTCGTCCCCGACGCGTGCGCGGCGCCGTCTCTCGAGTTCGACGGGCGCCGCGTCGCGGCCGAGGACGTGCACGCCGCGTTCGTCGCGGCCCTCGGCCAGGCCTACGCGACGCTCACGCCAGCCGACCGCCTGGCCTGAGTCGCGGCGGCGATGATCGCCGCGCAGCAGCCCATGATGAGCAGCAGGCCGACCCACTGCAGGGCGTCGCCCATCGCGTCGCCCCAGTAGGGCTTCGTCGGCCCGGTCTCGACCGGCAGCAGGTGCAGGACCGCGAAGGCGACGAGCTGCAGCCAGGCGACGACGAGCGCCACCCGGGCGCCGTGCCGGTGGCCGCGGGCGACGAGCGCGACGGCGAGCGCGCCGGTGACGAGGCTGGCCAGGTGCGGGGGCTTCGTGAAGATCTCCACGAGACCGAGCGACGGCTCGGTCCGCAGGTCGTCGAAGAGCGTGAGGTTGAGGACCAGCAGCGCCAGCAGGGTGACGGTGAGGCCGAGCAGCGGGCGCGGGGCGGGGGTGTTCGTGGCGGAGGTGGGGGGGTTCATGGCGCCGACGATAACTAAGTTATTGGCGTGCGTCCAACCCCGCCGACCTACGATGGCGCGATGCCGAGGGCGACCACGACGCGGGAGACGTTGCTGGACGCGGCGCTCGGGCTGCTGGAGGAGCGGGGCCCGGCGGCGGTCCGCGTCCGCGACGTCGCGGCCGCGGCGGGGCAGTCGACGATGGGCGTCTACACGCACTTCGGGTCCAAGCAGGCGCTGGTGGAGGAGCTCTACCTGCTCGGCTTCCGGCGTCTCGGCGACGCGCTGCCGGCTGCCGGGGAGGACGCCGGCGACCGCGCCGGCCTGCTGGCCTTCGCCCTGGCCTACCGCGCCTTCGCCCTGGAGAACGAGGCGCTCTACGGCCTGATGCTCGAGCGCGCCACGCCGGACTTCGCCCCCTCGGACGCCAGCCGCCTGGCCGGCCTGGAGCACTTCACCGCCCTCGTCGAGCGCGTGGCCGCGGTCGCGCCGGGGGCCCTGGACCCCGCCGCCGACGCGCACCTGCTGTGGGCGACGATGCACGGCCTCGTCACGATCGAGCTCACCCACATCCGCTGGGGCGGCCCGCTGGCCGCGCACCTGCAGGCCGACCCCGAGGCGACCTACGTCGCGGCAGTCACGCGGCTGGTCGACGCGCTGGGTCGGGACAGGGCGCCGGACCGTGGCGCCGGCTGACCGTCCGGCCGCCGGCGCCGGCGTCCGGATCCGCGCGATCAGCACGGGCACCGTGCGCGTCAAGCGCGCCCACCGCCGCCTGACCGGGCCGGCGGCCACCCGCCTGGCGGCGATCCTCGCCGACCCGCGCTGGACCGAGCCGCTGCCGATCCTCGCCTGGCTCATCGAGCACCCCGAGGGACGGCTCCTCGTCGATACCGGCGAGACCGCGCGCCACGGTCGGGCGGGGTGGTTCGACGACCCGGTCACCCCGCGCATCCTCCGCCTCGGCGTCGCGCCCGAGGACGAGCCGGACGCCACGCTGCGCCCGGACCGGATCGTCCTGACGCACCTGCACACCGACCACACGGGCAACCTCGATCGCTTCCCCGGCGTGGAGGTCCTCGCGTCGCGGACCGAGCTCGAGCGTCCGCCCGCGGGCGCGGTGCCGTCGAGCTGGCCGCGGCCGTGGGCCCCGACGGCGATCGACTTCGGGGACGGCCCCGTCGGCGCCTTCGATCGCTCGCACCGGCTGACGCAGGCGGGCGACGTCCGCCTCGTCCCGACGCCCGGGCACACGCACGGCCACCTCTCGGTGCTCGTCGACCGTGGCGCCGACCAGGTGCTCGTCGCCGGGGACGCCTGCTTCTCGGCCGGTCAGGTGCGCCGGCAGGAGGTGGCCGGGATCGTCGCCGACGTCGGGGCCGCCCGCGACACGCTCGCCCGCCTGGCGCGCCTGGCGACCGATCGCCCGACCGTCCTGCTGCCCAGCCACGATCCGTGCTCCGTCGAGCGCCTCGCCCGCGGGGAGCATCATCGCTGACCCGAGCGACGTTGAAAATACCGATCGGTCGGTTTAGTCTTGAGCCATGCCCTCACACTTCTCGACCGACGACCTCCGCGGCCGCACCGCCCTGGTGACCGGCGCCACCTCCGGGATCGGCCTCGTCTACGCCACCCGCCTCGCCGAGGCGGGCACCGACCTCGTGCTCGTCGCGCGCTCGGCGACGGCGCTGGAGGAGGTGGCGGGCCGTCTGGCCGCCGACCATCGCGTCCGCGCCGTCCCCGTCGCGCAGGACCTCGCGCGGCCCGGCGCCGGCGCCGACCTGGCGGCGCGCGTCCTGGAGCAGGGTCCGGTCGACCTGCTCGTCAACAACGCGGGCTTCGCGACGTACGGCCGCCTGGCCGAGAGCGACCCGGCCAGGCTCGGGCGCGAGGTCCTGCTCAACGTGGCCGCCGTCGCCGACCTCACCGCCGCGCTCGTGGCGCCGATGGTGGCCCGCGGCCACGGGGCCGTCGTCAACGTCGCCTCCACCGCGGCCTTCCAGCCCGTCCCGTACATGGCGACCTACGGCGCGACGAAGGCCTTCGTCCTCTCCGACCCCGAGGCCCTGCGCGCGGAGCTCCGCGGGTCCGGGGTCGGCGTCCAGGCCCTCTGCCCCGGAGCGACCGACACCGCCTTCTTCGACGTCGTCGGCGCCGAGGAGGCCTCGGTCGGGGCGCGCATGACGCCCGAGGCGGTCGTGCAGGCGTCGCTGGACGGCCTGCGCCGCGACCGCGGCGTCGTCATCCCCGGCCGGCGCAACTGGGCGCTCGCGCAGGCCGGGCGCTTCCTGCCCCGCCAGCGGGTGGCGGACATCACCGAGCGGACGATGCGGCCTGCCGCCGCGCCCGGGGCCTGACGTGCTGCTCTTCGCGCTGCGCCCGACCCGCCTGGCCGATGCGGACGCCCTGGCCTTCCACGTCCGCCACGAGCTCGCGGTGCAGACGCCGGCCGAGCGGGTCTTCGCGCTGCTCGCCACGGGCGAGGGCCAGCGCGAGTGGGCGCGCGACTTCCGGCGCACGACGTGGTTCGACGGCGGCGAGCACGCGACCGGCAGCGTCCGGGACATCCACCTGCGCTGGATCGTCACGCGCGAGCGCTTCCTGGCCTGGGAGCCGGGCCGGCGCTTCGCCTTCAGCGCGGACGCGATGAGCGTGCCGCTGGCCCGCGCCCTCGTCGAGGACATCCGCATCGAGCCGGCCGGGACGCAGGCCTGCACCCTGGACTGGCGGGTGCACTACACGCCGCGGTCGGCGCTGGCGCCCGTCGCACGGCGCCTGCACGAGCGGGTCTTCACGCCGCTGTTCGGCGACTTCGCCCGCGGCCTGGCGACGTACGCCGAGCGTCATCCCGCCCGCGCCGGGAGCGCGTAGGCTCCGGGACCGTGACCGGCCCCGCCCACGCGTCCGCGCCCGCGCCCGCGCCCGCGCCGCTGACCAAAGGCGAACGCACCCGTGCCGCGCTCGTGCAGATCGGGGCCGAGCTCTTCGGCCGCCACGGGTACCGCGCCACCTCGATGGCCGACCTCGTCGCCGCCTCGGGGCTCACCCGCGGCGCCTTCTACTTCCACTTCGACTCCAAGCGCGAGCTCGCACGCGCGGTCATCGAGGACAAGCAGCGCGCCTGGCTGCAGCAGGTCGCCGCGGCGCTGGACGAGCACGCGAGCGCGGCCGACCAGCTGCGGGCGCTCGGCCCGGCGATGGTCCGCCTGCACGAGCAGGACCCGACCGCGTGGAGCTACGCCCGCCTGGGCCATGAGCTCAGCCAGGACCCCGAGCTCGGAGCCGACGCGCGGGCGGCGCTGCGGGCCTGGCTGGACCACCTCACGCAGCTCATCGCGCGCGGGCAGGAGGAGGGCACGATCGCGCGGGACGTCGACGCGGCGGTGCTCGCCGAGGTCCTCGTCGGCGCGGTGGACGGCATCAAGCAGCTGGGCGACGCGCACGACGAGGGGTCGCACGGGCCCGAGGCGTTCGCCCGACGGCTGGCGGCGCTGCAGACCATCGTCGCGCTCGCCCTCCTGTAGGGCGCGACGCGCCCGGACCCCGCGGGGTCCGGGCGCGCGCAGGTCATGTCAGCTCAGCACTTGCCGGCGTTGACCGTCGTGGAGTACTTCTTGCTGTCCGGGTCGCCGATGACGAAGATCGTCGTCTTGCGGACCGTGCCGGCCTTGCAGCCGACGGACTCGAAGAAGCCGCGGGTCTTGCCGCCCTTCCTGACCGTCAGCTTCTTGAACAGGTTCGTCTGCGACGTCGACGAGCCCAGGACGCCCGGCAGCGGACGCGTGATCGTGTCCGGGGGGATCGGGACGCGCAGGAGCGTGCCGTTGCCCTTCTTCGTCAGCGTGCCCGGGAACGGCGGCTGGTAGCCGACGCCCGCGCAGTCGGCGCCGGGGCCGCTGAGGTAGGCGATGACCTTGCCCTGACCCGCGTTGAAGAGGCTGATGTCCTTCTTGCAGGGGGCGCCCGCGGGGGCGAAGTCACTGGCCGGCCCGATGACGGCCGTCAGCTTGCCCGTGGCGATCTGCGAGCCCTTGGGGCAGGCGTTCGGGTTCTGCGCGGCGGAGAACTTGTTGATGTCGCACTTGGGGAAGAGGGCGCCGTTGGACGTCACGTAGGGCGTGAGGACGTCGATCTCCTTCCAACCCTGGGCGCGGGTGCCGTCCGTCGTGCCGGTCTCGACGGTGAACTTCATCTGGACCGGGACGGGCTTGGCCTTCGTGCCGACGCCCTTGGACACGTTGCCCGAGCCCTTGATCGTCAGGGGGCTGGGGTCTGGCTTGGTCTGGGCGTACGCGATCGAGGCCGTGAGGGCCAGGACCGCGACGCCGATGAGCAGCGCGAACTTGCGCATTGGGTGCACTCTCCTTGGTGGTGTCATGGGACAAGCGGCCGCAACAGCGGAAAGCGGCCGGGGGTGTTGGTCAGGCTGCCGAGTGGCGCCTGCGCGGTGCAGGGCGGCCCGTCGCCGCCGAAGTCGAGGAAGAAGCGCTGCACGACGGCCGCCAGCTCGGGGCTGACGTCGGCGCCGACCGTCGGCTTGGCCGCGGTCGGACACGCGTCGGTGAAGCTCTCCAGCCCTTGGGCGAGCTTCTTGTAGGCGCCGGGCGCCGGGTACGGGTTGGAGCGGTCGCTCTTCAGGCGCCGCGGGTAGGCGGCCAGCGACTGCGGGCTCAGCTGGGCGACGACGCGCAGCAGGTGGCGCTGGACGCTGCCCGACGGCAGCGTGCTCTGCGTCGTGGCGGTGAGGTTGCCGAGCGTCGCGGCCAGCTCGGCCCGGTAGTCCCCGGCGTACTTCAGGACCGGCGCGAACTCCCCGAGGTACGGGCGCAGGCGCTGCAGCACCGGGACCGTCCCGTCCAGGACGGTGTTCAGCGCCGGGACGCCGGTCTTCGCGGCGCGCGCGAGCGCCGGCGCCGCGGCGAGCGTCGTCTTCGTCGCGTCGGCGAAGGCGGGCACGTCGCGCAGCAGCGGGCCGAGGGCGCGAGCGCTGGGGACGAGGTCGTCGAGCACCGGGCTGGCGGTCGCCGAGAAGGTCTCGATGCGCTTCGAGGTGGCCTGCGCGCTGCGCAGGAACGGCGCGAGGCCCTTGACCGTGGCGGCGAGCTCCTCGCGGCTGGCGGCGGTCGCCTCGAAGGCGCGCTGGGAGGAGCGGATCGTGCTGCGCAGCTGCCCGGGGTTCTTCGCCAGCGCGGCGAAGACCTCGCCGGAGCGGCGGACGAAGCCCTGCACCGCGGCCTGCTGGTCGGCGAGGTTGGCCACGAGCTTGCCGGTCTGCTCGGTGAACGGGGGCAGCGCGGCGAGCGCCTCGCTCAGGGCCTGGCCCGAGTCGGTCAGCGTCGCGCCCTGGTCGGCCTGCCAGTCGGCGAACGCGCGCCGCGTCGCGGGGTCGAAGGTGCTGAGGATCTGGTCCAGCCGGACGGCCTCGGAGACCTGCGCGACGCCGAGCTTGCCGCCCTCGGGGATCGGCCGCGCCTGCCGGGTGCCGGGCGTCAGCTCGACGTAGACCTCGCCGAGCAGCGACTTCTGACGCAGGATCGCGCGGGTGTCGGAGGGGCGGGGGGAGAACGCCGGCTCGAGCTCGATCTCCGCGTCGGTCATGCCGGTCTCCGGGACGCCGCGCAGCTTCGTGACGCGCCCGACGGTCACGCCCGAGATGCGCACGTCCGCCTGCTGGGCGAGGTTGCCGGCGTCCTTGAGCTGCAGGTGGACGCGGTACCCGCGCGCCTGCAGCGGCAGCGCGCCGCCGAAGCTGTTCCACAGGAACATGAAGAGCCCGATGCAGGACAGCGCGAAGGCGACCATCACAAGCAGTCGCGGGGTGGAGGGGGCCTGCTTGATCACCGCTTGACCTCCCGGGTGGTCGCCGCCGGCGCGGCCGGGGTGGTCGGCGTCGACGACGTCGAGGTGGTCGGCGTCGTGGTGCCCGTGGCCGCCGTCCCCAGCAGCGGCGTCTGGTTCGGGCAGAGCTTGAAGCGGTCCGGCAGCGACGACAGCTTGATGAGCGCGCCGAGCGTCTCGTTGCCGGCCTCGACCTGGGCCAGCGCCTCGAGCTGCGGGCAGGTGAGCAGCGGCAGCGCGCGGCCGATGGGCCCGTGCGCGTCCTGCAGCCCGGTGGCCGAGGAGACGTTGTGGGCCAGCCACGCGCTCCAGAAGAGGTAGGACTGGTTCTTGCCGCCGGGGTCGGCGCTGAACGCCTGGAAGAAGCGGCGCAGCACGCCCGAGGCGCTCGTGAGCGGCGGCAGCGTGTCGTAGAGCGCGGCCGAGCCGGCGCGCAGCCGCTTGACCGACGGCCCGATCGCCCGCGCGGACGGCCGCAGGTCGTTCGTGATCGTCGGCGAGGTCGTGCGGGCCAGGGCCTGCAGCGAGGTCAGCGCCGGCCCCAGCCCGGTGGCGAAGCCGGCCAGACCGCGGGTGGCGCGGGTCGTCTGGGTGCTGAGGTCCTCGCTGGCCCGCAGCGCCGCGGTCGTCTGGCGCAGGGCGCCGGGGAAGGCGTCCAGCGCGGCGCGCAGGTCGTCGCCGTGGTCCGACAGGACGGTCAGGGAGCGGTCGGAGTCGGTGACCCAGTCGGCCAGCAGCCGGTCCACGCCGCCGAGCTCGGTGCCGATCTGCGAGAGGGCGTGCACGGAGTCGGCGAGCGCCTCGTGGCGGGCCATGACCGCCTCGTTGACCTTGCGGGTGTCGCGCGCCAGGGGCGAGAACTGCTTCAGCGCGGAGCGCAGCGAGGCGACCTGCCCGGGCGCCGGGCGCCCGTCGGCGTTCGTCCCGAACGCGGTGCCGGCGGCCTGCAGCAGCATCTGCAGCGGCAGCCGCGTGTCCTGGTCCAGCGCCGACAGCAGCTCGTCGGCCGAGACGTCGGGCTCGGTCCGGGCGACGGGGAGCATGCCGCCCTCGGGGATCGCCCCGGCCTGCGGCGTCCCCGGGTCAAGCGCGAGGTACATGTCCTTCAGCGGGGTGCGCGGGCGCAGCGTGATGTGCGCGTCGCGGTAGATCGGGCCGCGCTTGGGCTCGATGTCCATCCGGACGACCGCGCGGCCGTTCACGAGCTTCACGCCGCCGACGAGGCCGATGCGGACGCCGGCGATCGTGACGGGCTGCCCCTGGCCCGGGACGACGCCCTGCGCGGCGCTGAACTGGGCGTTGACCGTGTAGATGTCCTCGCCGACCCAGGGCAGCCAGCTCGGGGCGCGGAAGGACGTCTGGTTGGACAGGATGTAGCCGCCGACGAGGACGCCGGTGACGATCAGCGCGATGAGCGGCCGCAGGGGCGCGAACTTGCCGGGCATCAGGGACCGACCCCCGTCTTCGCCTTCAGGCTCGGTGCCTTGCCGGCGCAGGACGCGTCGGTCCGCACGGCGGGCGCCTTGCCCGGATAGGCCGGTCGCGTGCCCTGCGGCTCGGCGACCGCGTTGCCGAACGCCGGGCCCTGGTCGGGCAGGTCGCTCGTCTTGACGGGGACGGTGCCGCCCCCGGTCTGGCCGCGCAGGAAGGCCCCGTTGGCGTCGAAGCCCTGCGCGGCGCCGGCCAGGCCGACGAAGCCCTGCAGGCCCTCGGTCCACACGTCGACGCCCGTCGACAGCGACCCGTCGTCCACCGCGGACTTGGCGACGGGCAGGGCCTTGTTGAGCAGGCACTTGTTCACGCCGTCGAGCTGCAGCGTCAGCCGCCGCAGGTCCGTCAGGCCCGCCGCCGTCTGCGCGACCGTCGGCGCCAGGTCGCGGGCCACGCCGCCGAGCTCGTCCTCGCCGAAGAGCCGCTCGAGCTCCAGGAGCCAGGGGCGCAGCACCGGGCTGGCGGCCGGCAGCTGCCGGATCCCCGGCGTGAGCTGGCGGGCGAAGCGGGCCAGCGACGGCAGGGAGGCGTCGAGCTTGTCCAGCGCCGGCACCGCGGCGCGGGCCACGTCGTCCAGGCCGGTGATCGTCTGCTGCAGCTGCACGGGCCGGTCGGCGAAGGCGGCAAGCGTCCCGTTGAGGTGGCGCACGAGGCCGGTCAGGCGCGCCGGGTCGGCGGCCAGGCCGTCGAAGGCGTCGCCGAGCCCGTCCACCAGGCGCGGCAGGTCCGAGTCCGGCGCGGTGCCCTGCAGGGCCGTCGTGACGATCGCGGTCGACCGCAGGGCCTGCGGGCTGTTGTCCAGCGAGCGGTTCAGCGACTGGCCCGCCGTCTCGCCGCCCGGCGACGACGGGGTCCCGACGGCGTTGCCGAAGCCCTGGAAGAGGCCGCGGATGCTCGTGCGCTCGGGCTGGCGCAGGTCCGACAGGACGCGGTCGAGCTGCACGGCGCCGGTGACCGTCCCGGCCGGGAGGCTCGCGCCGTCGCGCAGGGTCGGGGCCGACGGCGTGCCGGGCTGCAGGTCGATGTAGTAGTTGCCCTCGAGGAAGAGCCGCGGCCGGATGCGGCCGGAGAGGTCCTGGTGCAGCGGCAGGCCCTCGGGCTGCACGTGCATCGTCACGCGGCCCATCTGCTCGGCGCGCTGCACCTTCGTGACCGCGCCGACCTGCACGCCGGCGATCCGGACGGGGGAGTCGACGCCGACGCGGACGTCGAGCGGGACGAGGACGTCGAAGGTGATGCCGTGGTCGGGCTGCGGCGGCCGCACGCCGAAGACGAGCGCCAGCGCGACGCACAGGATGCCGAGGGTGACGAGCCCCATGCGGATGTCGTGCCGCCGCTCGGCGGCCTCGGTGCGCCTCACGGCTTCGTCTCCGATTCGGTGACGGCGTCCTGGTTGCCCGGCACGTTGCCGATGACGACCTTGCCCGCCTGGAAGGGCTCCTGGCCGGCCTCGCACTCGCGGACCTGCCCCGGGGCGGCGGTGTTCGGGTACGGGTTGGAGTGCAGGTGGCCGACGCCGGTCCCGTCCGGGCCCTCGGCGGGCTTGGCCGCGAGCACCGCCTCGCCGTTCGTCACGGCGTTGATCGCGACGAGGACGACCCGGGCCGCCGTGCCGGACGTCGGGCCCTCGCCGAGCGTCGAGGCGAGGTTGCGCAGCAGCAGTGAGCCGTAGCGGCAGGTGGACTGCGCGGGGGTGATGAACGAGAGCAGGCTCGCGGCGGCGCGGCCGGTCTCCCCGAGGCGGCTCAGGCCGGCCAGGACGGTGGTGTCGGTGCCGAAGGCGACGAGGTCGCTCGTGAGGCGGTCGGCGTCCGGCAGGGCCTGCTGCAGCGCCGGGAAGCCCTTGACGCCCGCGCGGGAGGCGCCCAGCAGCGCGGTCGCGGCGCGCGGCGTCGCATCGGCGGCCGGGCCGAGCGCGACGGTCAGGCGGCCGGCGGAAGCGAGCAGGCGTCGGGCGGCCGGGGCGCCGGCGATGACCGCGTCCTCCGCGTCGGCGCCCGCGACGATCGCGCGCTCCAAGGCCTTGGGGTCGCGGCCGAAGCCGTCGAAGGTGTCGTCGAGCTCGCGGATCAGGGCGGCCTGCTGGTCGGCGACGGGCGCGGCCTCGGCGGCGGCGGCTGCGTAGCCGCGGATCGCCGCGCCCAGGCGCGTGTCCGGGTCGGCGAGGTTGCGCATCGCCGGCGCGAGGTCGGTGAGCAGCTGCGGCAGCCCGGCGAGCGTGACGTTCAGCGCCGCCGCCCGCCCGGCGAGCCCGGCGGCCAGGCCGGCGGTCGTGCCGCGGATGCCCTGTCGGGCCCGGGGGGTGAAGGTGCCGAAGTACTCGTCGAGGTAGACCGTGTCGTTCTTGACCTGCGTCAGCGCGATCCGCGAGCCGTCCTTGAGCAGCTCCGACGAACGCCCGCGGGTGACCTCGACCGTGTCGGGCCCGGTGTTGGAGACCGGCCGCAGGCGGAAGGTCGAGTCGACCGGCAGCCGCTGCTCGGCGGTGACCGACAGGTGCAGGATCGTCGTCGGCGGTCCGGTCGGGTTCGGCACCGCCTCCATCGAGGCGACACGGCCGATGCGGGTGCCGCCGAGCGTGACGCTCGCGTTCTTGTTCAGGTGCCCGGCGGTCGGGGACTCGAGCGTCAGGCGGGTCATCGGGACGCCCGGCAGGCCGTTGTTGGCGTTGTAGGAGAGAAAGACCGCGGTGCACGCGATGAGGAGCGTGAGGGCGCCGATGAGCACCGGGTTGGCCATCGCGGAGCGCTGGGCGCGGCGGTGCATCAGCCGGCCCCCAGCAGGTAGTCGAGGAAGCCGCCGGTCGCGTCCGCGGGGTCCGTGGCCTTGCGGGTGCCGGCCGCGCCGGACGCCCCGAAGGCCTTCGCGGCGACGGGGGACGGCTTGGGCGTCGCCGCGGCCTGCCGGGTCCTGGCGCGGATGTCCGTGTTGATCTTCGCGTCGCCGAACTGCGCGTCGCAGCCGAAGAACTGGGCGTTGGCGTACTGGCCGCAGGCGCCCGAGAGGACCTGGGTGCGCAGGTAGTGGCCCGAGGCGTCGAAGCCGTTGTTCGCGCTCGCGGCACCGTAGATGGTCCCGAGCAGGTTCTTGATGCCGTTGCCGCGCTCGAGGCTCGTCAGGAGCGTGGCGAGGTCCTTCGCCGGCTGCTCGAGGTCGGTGCCGAGCTTGACGAGCCGGGCCGACAGCGGGTCGAGCTTCGGAATGTCGCGCTGCTGGTTGCGCGCGGTGGTGCCGAGCTGCTGGACGGCGGGGGCGGCGCGACGGGCGAAGCCGGGGGTCGCCTGCGTCGCCGCGCTGAGCGTCGCCGCCGAGTCGGCGGTCTTGGCGAGGATCGGCGTGGCCTGGTCGGCGAAGGTCTTCAGCTGCGCCATGACCGACTGCAGGGAGCGCAGGCTCGGCGCCAGGCGGTCCAGGCCGCGGCCGAGCGCCTCGGGCTGGTTGGCGCCCGCGGTGGCGGCACGGTCCGAGCCCCGGATGAAGCCGACGAGGCGGCGGCGCTCGGCGGCCAGCGGCTTGAGCGACCGGCCGCCGTCGCGGGCCAGGGCGCGCAGCGCGTCCGTCTGCTGCGCGAGCGTCCGCAGGACGCGGTCGGTCTCCTGCAGCCCCGGCGTCGCACGGCGGATGATCGCCGCGAGCTCGGGGCCGCGGGCGGCCGTGCCCGCGCCGAGCTCGGCCAGCAGCACGGCGAGCTGCTGGGGCGCCGGGCGCCGGTAGATCGCGTCGACGATGTCCAGGTCGATCGAGCCCGAGGTGCGCTCCAGCGGCAGCAGGTGCTGGCCGCCGTCGGTCTCCTTCAGCACGGGCTGGGCGACGGTGCCCGGCTCGCAGACGACGGCCCGCTCCCCGATGAGCGACTGCGGCCGGTTGCCGCACGTCGCGTCGGCGTGGAAGGGCGTGAAGCGCTTGTCGTCGATGCGCAGCGTCAGCGCCGCCTTGTTCTCCTTCGTCAGGTCGAGCTTGGCGACCTTGCCGATGGGGACGCCGGAGACGAGGACGTCCGCCCCGACGTTGACGGGCGCGTTGTCGAAGATCGCCTTGACCTCGTAGCCGCTGGGCCGTCCGTCGCCGGAGCCCAGGGACACCGTCAGGACGACGAGCGCCGCGACGGCGAGCGCGGCGAGGACGATCGCGCGCCTCATCGCGCGGCGTCCGGGGTGGCGGAGAGCTGGCAGCCGCGCGCCTGCACGGGGGCCGAGCCGTCGGGCAGGGCCTGCAGGGCGGCGCCGGGACAGCGACGGCTCTGCTTCGTCGTCAGCTGGCGGAAGGCGTCGCCCGAGCGGGGGTGCAGCTCGTTCGTCTGCTCGTCGAGGTCGAAGGCGAGCAGGTCGGCCTGCGTGCGGGCGTAGTGGCCGTTGGCGTCGTAGTTCGCGGTGATCTGCCCGGCGCGGGTGAGCGCCGCGACGAGGTCGGGCGTGTAGGCCCGCAGCTGGCGGATCTCGGGCAGGTTCTCGACGAGCAGCCGCGCGGCGCGGGGCAGCGCCGTGCGCGAGAGCCGGGCCAGGACGGGCGCCTGCTGCAGCGCGTCGACGAGGTCGTTGTCGGGGCCGGGCTGCGAGACCGCCGAGGCGACGAGCGTCAGCGGCGGGCCGCCGGCGCGGACGGTGTCCCGCGTCTGGTTCAGCAGGCCGGGGAGCGTCGAGGTCGCACGCGAGGTCGCGGCGACGAGCGGGTCCAGGGCGTCGAGCGTCGTGCGCAGCGTGCCGAGCGTCGTCGTCCCGCGGTCCAGGACGGTCGGCAACCGCCGCAGCGCCGAGCGCAGCGCGGTCTGCTGGGCGGCGATCGCCTCGGTCGCGCGCCCGGTGTTGGCGATGACCCCGGTGAGCTGCGAGCGGTCGGCGCTCAGGGCGCTCAGCGCGACCGAGCCGCGGGTGAGCAGGCGGCGGAACGCGGGCTCGTCGCGCGTCAGCCCGCCGGCCAGGCCGCTGATGCCGTTCAGCGCCGGCGCGAGCGCGTCGAGGCTCGCCTTGGCCTGCGGGACCTTGTCGGCGTAGGACTGGGCCGAGCCGCGGAAGAGCGCCTGCAGGCCCTGTCGCGTCGGCTGGTCCAGCGCGTCGAAGAACGCGTCGAAGTCGACGGGCGAGTGCGTGTTGTCGGACGAGATCGTGCCGCCGTCCGGGATCGTGCCCCGGGCGCGCAGCGGCCGCTCGATCGTGATGTAGCGGTTGGCCACGCCGGCCAGGCCGTCCAGGCGGATGCGCGCGATCGAGCCCTGCGGCAGCGGCGCCGCGTCGGGGTCGATGCGCAGCTTGATCTCGGCCTCGCCGTCGTCGGTCAGCCCGATGCTGCGGATCTCGCCGATCGGCGCCGCGCCCTGGCGGACGAGGTCGCCCTTGACGAGCGAGCCAGCGGTGGCGAAGCGCGCGGTGACCTCGTACTGCGAGCCGTTCATGAGGACGGTCGCGACGGCGATCGCCGCGACGCCGAGCGCGAGGGCGACGACCAGCCTCGCGGCAGGGGAGGTCCTGGTCTTCTGACCGGAAATCGGTGCGTTTCGGGGCCTGGGACGGGGCACGAGGGGAGGGGCGCGAGCCTAGGGCAGACGGCGACGGAAAGGGCAAAAAACGTCTGATCACGACCTCCGTATATTCGTCCAGAATCCGGCTTGCTGGCCTACACCACGTGCAGGCGCGGCGCGCCGCCGGAGGCCCGGAGGACGTGCTCGGTCCAGCGTCGCCGGTCGGCGCCGCCGAGGCACTCCAGGAGCACGAGCTGCAGGTCGCCGTCGGCGGCGTCCAGGAGCTCGAGCTCGAAGATCAGCTCGCCCGCGACGGGGTGGTGCGCGCGGCGGGCGGGGTTACAGGCCCGGGCCACGTCGTGCCGGGCCCAGAGCGCGGCGAACTCGGCCGAGCGCGCGCTGAGCTCGTCGACGAACGCGTCGCCCCCGGGGTCCGCCGTCGTCTGGGCCAGTGCGGCACGCAGCTGCGCGACGGTGTCCTGGGCGACCATCGGCCAGTCGCTCCAGAGCGCCCGGGCGTCCTCCGCGAAGGTCAGGTGGACGAGGTTGTGCTCGTGCGGCGGCCGGGCGTCCAGGCCGAAGAGGAAGGCCGCACCCGTGTTCCAGACGAGCAGGTCGCGGCGGCGGTTGAGGACGAAGGCCGGGTGCGGGTCGCTGCGCGTGACCAGGCGCCGCAGCGGCTCGGGGACCTCGCGCGCGGTGACGGTGCGGGGCCCCGGGTCCTGGCGCCCGCCGAGGCCGAAGAGGTGACGGCGGCCGTCGGCGGTGAGGCCGAGCGCGTCCGCCAGCGCGGACAGCACCTGCGCCGAGGGCTCGGGGTGGCGGCCCTGCTCCAGCCGGGTGAGGTAGTCGATCGAGAGCCCGGCCAGCGCGGCGAGCTCCTCACGGCGCAGCCCCGGCGTGCGCCGCCGGCCGCCACCGGGCAGCCCGGCTGCCTCGGGGGTGCGCGTCGTCCGTCGCGCCTTCAGGTACGCGCCCAGGGCTGCCGGGTCGTGCGTCATGGCCCCCATCATGGCGCACCGCCGGACCGCGATCCTGGCCCTCTGAGGGCGAGCCTTCAGCGGGGTCTTCACCCCCGGGCGGGCGTGCCGCATGGTGGCCGGGCACACCGCACACCGACCCGAAGGAGCAGCACCATGCAGGCCATCTGGATCGAGATCCCCGTCGCCGACCTGGCGCGGGCCAAGGCGTACTACGAGGCGGTCTTCGGCCACGACAGCACCGAGGTCGTCGAGCAGGAGGAGCGCACGATCACCGTCATCGAGGGGACGCCGAGCGTGTCGCTGAACCAGACCGCCGGCTTCCGGCCCTCGGCCGACGGCACCCTGGCGTACTTCCACGTCGACGACCTCGACGCGGCCGTCGCCGCGGTCACCGCGCACGCCGGCAGCGTCGTCGAGCCGCCGACCGAGCGGCCCGGGCTCGGGCGCTTCGCGCTCGTGACCGACAGCGAGGGCAACGCGCTCTACCTGCACGGTGCGTCGTGAGCGCCGCGCACGCCGTGACCGCACCCGGTGCCCTCGCCGGCCGTGACGTCGTCGTCGTCGGCGGGGGCTCCGGGATCGGGCAGGCCGTCGCGCTCCAGGCCGTCGCGGCCGGGGCGCGCGTGACGGTCATGGACATCGACCCGGAGGCGCTGGCCCGGACGGCCGGCCGGCTGCCGGGCAGCGTGACCGTGCCGGTCGACGTCCTGGACGAGGACGCGGTCGCCGCGGCCTTCGCCGCGCTGGAGGCGGTGGACCACGTCTACGTCTCGGCCGGCACGACGCAGCTGGGCTCGATCCTCGACGGCGACGTGGACGGCCAGCTCGGGCCGCTGCGGCTGCGGCTGCACGGCGCGATCAACGTCGTGCGCGCCGCGGTCCCGAAGCTCCCGGCGGGCGGGTCGATCACGCTCACCGGGGGCGTGTCGACCGACCGGCCGGTGCCCGGGGCGTGGGTGTCGAGCGTCGGGACCGCCGCCGCCGAGCAGCTCGCCCGCGCCCTGGCCCTCGACCTGGCCCCGGTCCGCTTCAACGCCGTGGCCCCCGGCTTCACCGACACCCCGATGTGGGACGCGGTCCTCGGGGACGACAAGCCGGCGGTCTTCGCGCAGGCGACGGCCGGCCAGCTCACCGGTCGCCTCGGCACCGCGGACGAGGTTGCCGCCGCCGTCCTCTTCCTCATGGGCAACGGCTCGGTGACCGGTGAGGTGATCCACGTCGACGGCGGGGCCCGCCTGACCTGAGCGGCCTAGGCGCTGAGGGTGAAGCGGCCGACGAGCTGCTCGAGCTTCGCGGCGGTGCGGGCCAGCTCGCCCGCCGAGGCGCTGATCTCCTGGGCCGAGGCGGAGGTCTGCTGGGTGGAGGCGATGACCTGCTCGGTGGAGGCCGAGGACTGCTCGGCGACCGCGGCGACGTCGGCCATGTCGTCGCGCATCGACGCCGCGCCCGCCGCGACCTGCTGGATCGCCGCGGCGATCTGCGCGACGCGGGCGGCGACGTCCTCCACCGAGGTGCCGATCGCCGTGAACGCCTCGCGGGCCTGGTCGACGGTCGCGGCGCCCTCGTTCGTGCGCTCGCCGCCGGCCTCGACGACGGCGATCGCCTTGCCGGTCTCGTCCTGGATCTCGTGCACGAGCTCGGCGATCGAGCGCGCCGCCTGCTGGGACTCCTC
>CAZRLR010000025.1:0-20194 GCA_964600395.1 uncultured Conexibacter sp. | reverse complement strand
CTTCGACCAGGCGCTGCGCGTCTGGTTCCAGGACACCGACCTGCTCGTGCGCCTGCGCGCGGCCGGGACCCCGCCGCGCCTCGTGCCGGCCTCGACGATCCGCCACGGCCTCAGCCAGACCGTCGCGAGCCCAGACCCCGTGCTGCGGGCGTGGGTGGACGCGCAGATCCGGCGCGACCAGGCGGCCTTCCAGGCCCGGCACGGCGCCGCGGTCGCGGGCGCCGCCGCCTAGCTGCTCAGCCCCCGCAGACCCGGACGGAGGACGCGACGAGGATCGTGAACGTCGTCGTCCGGGTCTTCAGCGTCCCGAGCGCCGTGACCTTGATCGTCGTCCCGGCCTTGGCGCCCTTGGGCACCTTGAAGGTCGCGCTCCAGGGCTGGTGCGTGTCGGTCTGCTGCTGGGCGCCGAACGTGTACTTCACCTGCTGCAGGGCGCCCTGACCCTGGCCGCCGGCCGTCACGGTCACCGGTTTGCCGGGGACGACGCAGCTGCCCGGGACGTCCAGGCCCAGGGTCCGCCCGTGCTTCGTCGCCGTCGTGCTCACCGCGGGGGCGCGCTTGTCGGGCACCTCGGTCAGGTCGGCGGCGGCGATCGCGCCCGTCCGCGTCCACACCGCCAGACCGGCGCCGCTGTCGTCGTGGGCGAGGGCCAGGTCGGGGAAGAGCTCGTCGGAGGCGGCGACGGTCTTCACGCCGTACGTCTTGCCGCCGTCGGCGGAGAAGGCGTAGCGCAGCCCGGTCCCGTTGCGGCGGAAGATGACGCCGGGGGCGCCGCCCGCCGAGACCGAGACGTCGGCGAAGGAGGTCCGCTCCTTGGCGAGCACGGTCGGCGCGCCGAACGAGAGCCCGCCCCAGCGGCGGATCTCCAGGCGCGTCTTCCCGCCGCTGTCGGTCGTGTAGGCGAGGAAGGTCTGCGTCCCCGCGCCGTGCATCGTCGAATCGGTGCCGGCGGTCACGAGCTGCGGGCCGCCCCAGCTCGGCGTGGCGCTCAGCGGGCTGCCGTCCGGCGCCTGCCAGGTCACGACGTGCTGCAGGTCGTCGGCGGTGGCGAGCGTCCCGGTGGCCAGCGCGGCGAGGCCGAGGTTGTAGGAGCGGTTGCCCAGCCCCGACTGGTCCAGGTCGGCCGTCGCCTCCGCGGCCGCGGTGCTGCCGTCGAGCTTCGCGTCGACGACGTACAGGCCGGGGTTGGACGTCGGGACCGCGAGGCTGGCGGTCGCCGGGCGCAGCAGCGGGCGCTCGGCCTCGGTCCCGACCCGGCCGTTCACCCCGCCGTAGACCTTGACGGGGCCGGCGAAGCTCGTGCCGTCGTCGGTCGAGGTCCAGACGTAGGTGTCCGAGGAGACGTACTGGGCGAGGACGAGGAAGAGCGTCCCGGTCGCGGGGTCGCGGACGACGTAGGCCCGGCCGGGCTCGCCGGTCGCGTCCTGCTTCGCGCTGTCGTTGAAGGGCAGCACCGTGCTCTTGGCGCAGCCGCTCTTGCCCGCGAGCACCTGGCAGACGTGCACGACGCTCGCCGCCGGGTCGTTCCACACGACGGTGACGACGCCGGGGGCCCCGGCGGTGACGGTCGGGTGCGCGCCGGGGCCGACGTCGCCCAGGACGTAGGGCTTGCCGGCCGAGGCGCCGGTGGGGAGGCCGAGCGTCGCCGTCGTGGCGAGCGTCGCGGCGGCGGCGACGAGGAGCGAGCGTGCGTGCGTCATGCGGCGACTTGACCACACCGCCGCGGCGCCGGAAATGGCGAATCGGTCTCATGCCGGTGTCAGGCCGGCAGCCCGGCGGCGGGGCGCCGTCCGGGGTCACGCAGTGGTCACCGTTCCGGTGCACCGACCGTCTAGGCTCGCCCGCGATGACGCTCTCCCGACGCGCGTTGCTCACCCAGGCCGGCACAGCCGCCCTCGCCGGCGTGGGCTTCGGCCTGCTGCCACCCGGCGCGACGGCCGCCTCCCGCCGGCGCGTGCAGCTGCTGCGCGAGGGCGGCTTCGGGTGCGGCGTCATGGCCGGCATCCCCGGCGAGCACGCGATCACGCTGTGGACCCGGGTCGACGGCCTGACCGGCGCCGGCGGCCACGTCGGCGTGGAGATCGCGCGCGACGCGGGGTTTGCGGACGTCGTGCACCGCGGGACGGCCCGGGCCGCCGGCGGTCGCGACTTCACCGCCCGCACGACCGTGCGCTCCGCGAAGGTTCTCGCGCCGGGCGAGCGCTACTTCTACCGCTTCCACACGCGCACGGGCTCCTCGCCGGTCGGCCGCTTCACGACCGCGCGCCCGGCCGACTCGCGCGAGGTGCTGCGGATCGGCTTCTTCTCCTGCCAGAGCTGGAACGCGGGGCTCTACCCGGCCCACCGCGGCCTGGCGGCGGAGGACGACCTGGACCTCGTCGTCTGCCTCGGCGACTACATCTACGAGGGGGGTGGGGCGAACGCCGCGATCGGCCGCAAGGACGAGATCGGCCCGAACCGCCAGGCCGAGACCCTCGACGAGTACCGCGCGAAGTACCGCCTGTACCTGTCGGACCCGAACCTGCGCGCGATGCACCAGTCCGCGGCCTTCGCCGGGATCTGTGACGACCACGAGGCCGAGAACAACTACGCCGGCACGAGCAAGGGCACGCTCGCCGACGGCCGTCGGCGGGTGGACTTCCTCACCCGGCGGCGCAACGGCTACCTCGCGTTCTTCGAGTACGGGCCGCGCAACACGATCCCCCAGGAGCGCCTGCGGTCCTACCGCCGCATCCGGCTGGGCGGCATGGCCGACCTGCTCCTGCTCGACTCGCGCCAGTACCGCGACGACCAGGCCTGCGACACGGAGATCACGCCCTGCGCCGGGATCCGGGACCGCTCGCGCACGATGCTCGGCGCCGCGCAGAAGGCGTGGCTGAAGGGCGCGCTGAGCGAGTCGCGCGCCACGTGGAAGGTCATCGCCAACCAGGTCATGGTCATGGGCCTGGAGTCCGCGCCGGGCCAGCCCCTGAACCCCGACCAGTGGGACGGCTACCCCGGCGACCGCGCCGACGTCTTCGGGCACGTCCGGCGCGAGGACATCCGCGGCGTCACGGTCGCCACCGGCGACATCCACACGTTCTTCGCCGGGGACGTCTTCCCGGAGGGCCGGTCGGACCTGCGGCGGCCGGCGGCGACGGAGTTCGTCTGCGGGTCGATCTCCTCCCGCGGCCTGGAGGACGAGTTCGGCGACGCGACGCCCGCGGTCGAGGCGGCGGCGACCGTCCTCAACGCGCCGCACCTGAAGTACGCGCAGCTCAGCCGGCGCGGCTACGGCGTGATGGAGCTGCGCCCGGACGGGCTGACGACGACGTTCCGCTCGCCGACGTCCGTCACGCGGGGCGACGCGCCGGTCCAGGACCTCGCGCGCTTCGCGGTGAGCCTCGCCGACGGCACGGTGCAGCGGACGGGGTGAGCCGGCTCAGCTCGCGGTGCGCAGGACCGCCGGGCGCCGGCGGGGGCGCGCGGTCCCGTCCTCGCGCGGCAGCGCCAGGACGCAGGCGAGCCCGACGAGCGGCAGCGCCACGAGCACGTCCAGCGGCGCCTTGGGCCCGGCCGCGTCGGCCAGGACGCCGAGGGCGGACGCGGCCAGCCCGCCGAGCCCGATCGCCAGCCCGAGCGTCACGCCCGAGGCGACGCCGAGGTGGTTGGGCAGGTAGGCCTGCCCGAGGACGACGGAGATCGAGAAGGTCGCGATGGCGACGAGGCCGATGAGCGCGAGCGCGACCGTCGCGAGCGTCGGGCCCCCGACGAGGAAGAGGACGAGCAGCGGGGCCTGCAGGACGAACGAGCCCAGCAGGACGGGGCGCCGGCCGACCCGGTCGGCCAGGCGGCCGCCGACGAGCGTCCCGACCGCCCCGGCGACGAGGAAGGCGATGAGCGCCGTCTCGCCCGCCGCCTCCCCGGTGCCCAGGTCGTCGACGAAGTACAGCGGGACGAACGTCATCAGCCCGAAGTAGACGATCGACCGTGCGGCGACGGCGCCCGTGAGCGTGCCGAAGGCCTTCCAGTCGTCCCGGGCGGGTGACCCCGTCCCGGAGGCGCGGGCGCTCGCGGCGGCCGTGGCGAGCGCGGCGGTGTGGCGCTCGCGGGCGGCGCGCAGGCGGGGCAGCTCCCGCGTCGTGAGGACCGCGCCGGCGAGCCCGGGCAGTGCCAGCAGCAGCGTGGCGTGCAGGCCGAACGGCAGGACGGTGGCGGTGACGAGCAACGGGCCCAGCGCCCAGCCCGCGTTGCCGCCGACGCTGAAGTAGCTCATGCCCGTGGCCTTGCGCGGGCCGGCGGCGTAGGCCGCGGCCCGGGAGCCCTCGGGGTGGAAGGCGGCGACGCCGAGGCCGGAGAGCAGGACCGCGACGAACGCCGCGGCCGGGCTGTCGAGCAGGCCGACGACCGCCAGGCCCGCGGCGGCGACGAGGAAGCCGACGGGCATGAGCCACGGCGCGGGCCGCCGGTCCGACAGGTGCCCGAAGACGGGCTGGACGATCGAGCTCGAGAGCGTCGCGGCGAGCACGAGCAGCGACCCGGTGCCGTAGGACCAGCCGTGGGCGGCCAGCAGGAAGGGCAGCAGGGCGGGCACGGCGCCCTGGTAGACGTCGCAGAGCGCGTGGGCGACGGCGAGGCGGGTCATCTGGCGGCGGTCCATCTCCTGCGGCATGCCGGGATTCTCGCGCGGCGTCGGCATAACACAAAAGACCGATGAGCGCTAGGCTCGATCACGATCCGTTATGGAGCTGCGACAGCTGCGATACCTGGTGGCGATCGTCGACCACGGGGGCTTCACCGCCGCCGCCGACGTCCTGCACGTCGCCCAGCCCGCGCTGTCGCAGCAGATGCGGCGCCTGGAGGCCGAGGTCGGGATGCCGCTGCTGCGTCGCGGCTCCGGCGGGGTCACGCCGACGGACGCGGGCGCGCTGCTCGTCGCCCGCGCACGCCGGGTCCTCGCGGAGACGGACGCCGCCCGCGCCGAGCTCGACGAGCTGCAGGGGCTGTTGCGCGGGCGCGTCGTCCTGGGTGCGATGGGGTCCCTCGGGCCGGTCGACCTGCCCGCCCTGCTGGCGGACTTCCACGCCGAGCACCCGCAGGTGACGCTCGAGGTCAAGGAGGAGCCGACGGTCGAGCTCGTGCGGCTGCTCGCTGCCGACGCGATCGACCTCGCCTTCGCCACGCGCCAGCCGGCGCTGCCCGCCGGGGTCGCCGAGCAGGTCCTCGCGCACGAGGACCTCGTCCTCGTCGTCGCGCCCGGGCATCCGCTCGCGGGGCGGAGCACGCCCGTCCGCCTCGGCGTCCTCGCGCAGGACCCGTGGATCGCCTTCAAGGGCGGCACCGGCCTGCGCCAGGCGATGGACGCGGCGACGGCCGCCGCCGGGGTGCGGCCGCACGTCGCGTTCGCCTCCAACGAGCTGGACCGCGTGCTCGCGCTCGTGGCCCGCGGCCTGGGCGTCAGCGTCGTCCCGCGGTCGACCGCCGCCGCGGCGCGCGAGCGGATCGCGATCCTCGACGTCGCCCCGCGGCTCCGGCGTGAGATCGTCCTGCTGTGGCGGGAGGACCGCCCGCACGCGCCCGCCGCCAAGGCCCTGCTCGCGCTCGCGCGGACGACCGTCCACCCCTGACTGGACGCTTCCTCAAGGCGCACCGGACGGTGGCCGATCACCCCGCTTGTAAGGCAAGAAGGAGGGCCATGGATGGCCCTCCGGGACGCAAAACCCCCGTCATCAAGGAGAGATGGCCATGTCCCTTCGCATTCAGAACAACGTCGAGGCCTTCCAGGCTCACCGGCAGCTCAGCGCCACCTCAGCCAACCTGTCGAAGTCGATGGAGAAGCTGTCGTCCGGCTACCGCATCAACCACGCTTCCGACGACGCCGCCGGCCTGGGCATCTCGGAGAAGATGCGTGGGCAGGTCCGCGGCCTGGCCCAGGCCCAGCGCAACATCCAGGACGGCGTCTCGATGGTGCAGACGGCGGAAGGCAACCTGGACGAGGTCCACAGCATGCTCCAGCGTGTGCGTGAGCTCGCCGTGCAGTACAAGAACGGCTCGCTCAGCACGTCGAACCAGGCGGCGATCCAGACCGAGGTCAACAACCTCGCGTCCGAGATCGATCGCATCGGGACGTCCGCTGCCTTCAACGGCATCAAGGTGCTGGACGGCTCGACCTCGAGCGTGACGTTCCAGGTGGGCGCCAACGACGGTGAGGAGATCTCCGTCGCCATGATCAGCCTCGGCTCGACGGTCGGTTCGTCGTTCACGAGCCTGAGCAGCGCGACGATCCTCGCCGACATCGACACGGCGATCGACGCCGTGTCCTCCGCCCGCGGCGACTTCGGCGCGGTGCAGAACCGGCTGGAGCACACGCTCAGCGTGTCCGCCAGCACCCAGGAGAACCTGGTCTCCGCCGAGTCCCGCATCCGTGACGTCGACATGGCGGACGAGATGACGAAGCTCACGAAGAACCAGATCCTGACCCAGGCCGGCACCGCGATGCTGTCGCAGGCCAACCAGGCCCCGAACTCTGTGCTGTCCCTGCTCCGTTAGCGCGGCGTAGGTCCACAGACGCAGGACCTTCTCCTGCGGGCCGGCAGCCCGCAGGGGGGACGGATCAGACGGCGGGCGGTCTCCTCGGAGGCCGCCCGACGTCGTTCTACCGCTGGACGAGCGGCTGCAGCCGGCGGATGACGCTGTAGTAGCGCAGCGGCATGACGCGCTGGAGGATGTCCATCGCCTTGGCGTCCGGCCCGATGAGGACGCGGTCGCTGCCGGTGTCCACGCCCTTGAGGATCGTCTTGGCGGCCTGGTCGGGGCTCGTGCGGGCGATCTGCTCGAAGTCCTTCTTCAGCGCGGCGCCGTCGTCGGTGCGGCCGAGGTTGTCGACGTGGTGGCGGCCGTTGTTGACGATGTTCGTCTTGATGCCGCCGGGGTGCACGCAGATCGCGCGCACGCCGGTCCCGTGCAGCTCGTGGCGCAGGGACTCGGTGTAGCCGCGGACGGCGAACTTCGAGGCGTTGTAGGCGCTCTGGGTCGGGAAGGCGATGATCCCGAAGATGCTCGAGATGTTCACGATGGCCCCGCTGTCCTGCTCGCGCAGCAGCGGCAGGTAGGCCTGCGTGCCGTGCACGACGCCCCAGAAGTTGACGTTCATGACCCACTCGACGTCCTCGGTCGAGGCGTCGGCGGCGGTCTGCGAGAGGGCGACGCCGGCGTTGTTGACGACGAGCCCGATCGGTGCGGTGGCCCACTGGGCGACGTCGGCGGCGAGCTGCTGCTGGGCCCAGCGGTCGCTCACGTCGAGCTTGCGCGTCAGGACGGGCGTCGAGATCGTCTCGGCCGTCTCGGCCAGGCCGTCCTCGTTCCAGTCCGTCAGGACGAGCGGGCAGCCGCGGGCGGCGAGGTTGTGGGCCAGGGCGCGGCCGATGCCGGAGGCGGCGCCGGACACGACGGCGACGCGGCCGTCGACATGGGTGGTGGGCATGGCGCGGCAATGTACAGGGATGTCCTTTCGGGGGGACGGTGGCCCTCGTCCCTCAACCGCGCGGGGCGGGGGCCGATGACCGGGACGATGAGCGTGGACGCCGTCATGGCCCGCATCACCGCGATCCAGACCGCGCTGGCGCCGATCGCCCCTGCGCCGGCGCCGGCGTCGTCGGCGCCGTCGGCGGTGGGGACCGGCGGTGCGACGCAGATGGGCTCGTTCGCCTCGGTGCTCGGGCAGGCGACGACCTCGCCGCTGGGCGGGGGTGGGGTGGCGGTCGCGGGCGTCGCGCCGGTCCCGGTTGCGGGCGCCACGGAGGCCGGGGCGCGGATGATCGCCCTGGCGCAGAACGAGCTGGCCGCGGGCGTGGCGGAGCAGCCGCCGGGCTCCAACGACGGGCCGCGCATCGCCCAGTACCGGACCGCGACGGCCGGCTCGGGTGTGGGGCCGTGGTGCGCGTACTTCGTCTCGTGGCTCGCGCAGCAGTCCGGCACGCCGGTCGGCGAGGCCGGGCAGGGCTTCGGGTCGGTCGACGCGCTGCGCGGCTGGGCGGAGCGGACAGGTCGCACGTCGGCGACGCCCGCTCCGGGGGAGCTCGTCGTGTGGGACGAGCACATCGGCCTCGTGACGGGGGTCGACCCGGACGGGACCGTGCACACCATCGAGGGCAACTCGTCCGACCGGGTGTCGGCGCGGACGTACGGGCCCGACGGCGGTGGCGCGCTGACCTACGTGCGGCTGTAGCGTGCGGCGCCCTACGCGGTGCGCAGGCCGGCCTTGTCGCCGGTGATGCCCAGCGACGGGACCACGACGGTGCCGCCGGCGTCCGTGACGGTGCCGATGCGCGCGGCGCCGGGGTGGTGGGCGGCCAGCAGCTTGACTGCGTCGTCGGCGCGGTCGTCGGGGACGACGCAGACGAAACCGCAGCCCATGTTGAAGACCTCCCACATCTCGGCGGTGCTCACGTCGCCGTGGGTGGCGATGAGGTCGAAGATCGGGGTGACCGGCAGGGGCGCGTCGATCGACCAGCCCAGGCGCCCGTTACCCAGGCGGATGAGGTTCGTCAGGCCGCCGCCGGTGAGGTGCGCGAGGCCGTGGACGGGGACGTCGGAGCGGATGAGGTCCATGACCGCGCGGACGTAGATGACCGTCGGCTCGAGGAGGGCGTCCAGGACGGAGGCGCCGTCGAGCTCCGGCGGCGTGGCGTGCATGTCGAGCCTGTCGTGGGTCGGCCCGTCCTCCAGCAGCGCCTTGCGCGCGAGGGTGTAGCCGTTGGAGTGGGGGCCGCTCGCGGGCAGGCCGATGAGCGCGTCGCCGGGGCGGGCGTCGGCGCCGGTGATGACGGCGTCCAGCGCGACCGTGCCGAAGGCGGTGCCGCAGAGATCGAAGCCGTGGGGGTCGGGGTGGCCCTTGATGAGCTCGGGGATGACGGCCAGCTCGCCGCCCGGGATCTCGATGTTCGCCTGCTCGGCCCCGGTCTTCAGGCCTTGGGCGATGCGGCCGAGCGCCGTCGGGTCGGCCTGCTGGACGGCGAGGTAGTCGACCATCGCGATCGGCTCGGCGCCGACGCAGATGATGTCGTTGACGTTCATCGCGATGCAGTCGATGCCGACGGTCTCCAGGCGGTCGGCCTGCTCGGCGAGGACGAGCTTGGAGCCCACCCCGTCGGTGCTGAAGGCGATCCCCAGGTTCGGGGCGACGCGCAGGACGCTGGCGTAGTGCCCGGAGGGCAGGACGGAGGCGCTGGCGCGGTCCAGCTGGATCGTCGACAACACGCGGACGAGGGCGCCGACGCCCTCATCGGCCTGCGTGGTGTCGACGCCGGCGGCGGAATAGGCATCGGACATCTCGGTCGATGCTCTCAGACGGGCCGGACCTGCTGCGGTGCGGGGTCGTCACCACCGCGCCCCGCGCCTCGCGCGCGGGTCCACGCGGGTGGGAAGGTGAACGACGGTTCCGCGAGGGACAACCCCGCCAAGGTCACATCGAGCGCGCGCCCGCAAGGTGAACGACGGCTCCGGGTGCAACAGCCACGCCAACCTTCCGTCGGCGGCCGGGACGACCGGCCGGCGGTCGCGTCGTGGTAGCCGGGGCGGCAGAGGGACGTCCGCAGTCAGGACGCACGGTCGGCACAGTTCTGCGGTAGCGCCGACACAGGCACGTCAGGCAAGGTCGAGCGGTGCGGTCCGCCTGGTTGCCTCCTGGTTTCGACACGGCGCTGCACCGCGTGCCGCGGTGCCACCCGGACGCGGTGATCAGCGCCTTGGCCGACCGCCAGCACGATGTCGTGACCCGACTCCAGCTGCGCACCCTCGGTCTGACGGTGACGCAGATCCGGAGCCGCCTCGAGTCCGGACACCTGCATTCGGTCGGTCGCGGCGTCTACCTCGTCGGCCGGCTGACGCACACGGTCCGCTCACGCCGGATGGCCGCGACCCTGGCGACTGGGGACGGCTCCGCGCTCGCGGATCTGTCCGCGGCTGCGCAGCTCGGTGCGTCCGTCGCGGTGCCGGCCAAGGTGCACATCATGCTCCCGCCGGACGCCGGGGCTGAGCGCCCGGGCTTGACCGTCCGACGCGGCGTCGTTCATCCGCACGAGCGCACCGTCGCCGACGGGATCCCGTGCCTGACGATGGCGCGGACGCTGCTCGATGTCGCCGCACACCGGCCGCGGCGGGTGACCGAAGACCTCTGGCATGACGCCATCTACCGCAAGCTCCTCGACGCCGACGCCATCCGGCAGGTCGTCTCTGACCACTACGCCGAGCCCGGGACGGTGCTCCTGCGCGAGCTGCTCGAGCGCCGTGAGCGGGCCATCGGAGACGTCGCGAACCGGCTTGAGGCCGAGCTGCGCGACCTCATCGCCGAGGCCGGCATGCCAGAGCCGCGCGCGAACCAGCGCATGCAGATCGACGGCGTCTGGCTCAAGCCCGACCTGTACGTCGCCGAGCGGCGGTTGGCCTTCGAGACGGACGGACGCGACGGCCACGAGGATCCCGAGCGGCAGCTGTCCGACGCGCGGAAGGATCGCTTGTACCGGAGCGTCGGCATCACGCCGTGCCGGTTCGGGTGGTGGGCGGTGCACTACCAGCGTCCGGGCGTCCTCGCCGATCTCACGCGCTTCGAAGCCGCCTGGCAGCGGACCGGCGGGCGGTGGACGCCGCGCGATCCGATGCCGCGCTTCTCGTTCGCCCGGCGCGCCTCGGCCTGAGGTCCTGCTGCGCGTCGCGCGCTGCGGGTCCCCGAGGCCGCCGCCTCCACGTGGGCGCGCGTCCCCCGGAGATCCTCACGGGTGCCGGCTGACCGTCGACGTGAAGTTCGCGGGGGTGTACCTCGCGGAACCTTCGTTCACCTTCGCGCCGCCGCGTCGACGTCGACTTGGCGGGGGTGTCCCTCGCGGAACGTTCGTTCACCTTCCCGGACGCGTCGCGCGGCGGCGCCGGGCCCGGGCTAGGACCGTCAGCGCCAGCGCGCCCCGGTACGCCGCGTACGGGGCCAGCGAGCGGTCGCGCTCGACCTGCCGGATGAGCCACGTCGACCCGAGCGTCGACGCGAACGACGCCACGACGCCCGCCGCGAAGCGCCCCGCCAGGCCCGGGGGCAGCCCCCGCGACCACAGCCGCGTTCCCTTCAGGACCGTCGCGCCGACGATGACCGGCAGCGCCACGTGCCGCGAGAGCACGTTCGCGTCCTCGCGTCCGAACCCGCGCGCCCGCGCCGCCGCGAGCGTCATCCCGTTGCGCGACGCCCCCGGGATGAGCGCGCACGCCTGCGCGACCCCGAGCCACAGCGCGTCCACTGCGCCCGCCGACTCGCGCGCGCGGCCGGTCCCGCCGACGCGGTCCGCCCACGCCATCACGAGCGACCCCGCCAGCAGGCCGCCTGCGATCGACGCGGGCGTCCCCAGGCGCTGCTCGATCGACCGCTCGAGCGTCAGGCCCGCTACCGCGGGCACCGCGAACGACAGCGCGATGAGCGTCACGCGCCGCCGGTCCAGGCCACGCGCCGCGTCGTCCACCTCGTCGCGCAGCGCGACGAGCAGCGCCGCCGCCGTCCCGAAGTGCAGCGCCACCTCGAAGGCCTTGCGCAGCTCCCCGTCGAGCTCCTCGTACGGCCAGCCCAGCAGCCAGGGGATGAGCGTGATGTGCCCCGACGAGGAGATCGGCAGCAGCTCCGCGGGCCCGTGCAACAGCCCGAGCAGGACCGCGTCGCGCAGCGGCAGGGCGTCCAGCGGACCGGTGCCGGACACGGGTCCGGCCGCTCAGCCGGGGACGACGTCGGCCGCGACGGGCTCCGCGCTCCCGGGGCCGCCGGGGGAGGACGGCCCCCCGCCGGAGAACCCACCCCGGCGCCAGCGCACGACGAGGTACACCGCACCGACGACGATGAGCGCGACGACCGCGTAGTCGACGTAGTGCAGCTGCGCCTTGATGTCGGTCCAGTTGTCCTTCGCGGCCTTGCCGGCGAGCGTCAGCGCGAGGTTCCACGGCAGCGCGCCGAGGAAGGTCAGCACCGCGAAGCGCCCGAGCGGCATCCGCGCCGCACCCGCCGGGAACGAGATGAACGTCCGCACGACCGGCAGCATCCGCGAGAAGAACACGGCGGGCGTCCCGTACTTCTCGAACCAGCGGTCGCCCCAGGCCAGGTGCGACTCCGACAGGTGCAGGAACTTGCCGTGCTTGACGAGCAGCTCGTCCCGCCCGTAGGACCCGATCCAGTAGGCGATGAGCGACCCGACAAGGTTCGCCACGCTGGCCACGAGCACCGCCGCCGCGAGCGAGTACTCGCCCTTGGAGACGTTGAAGCCCGCGAAGAGCATCGTCGCCTCCGACGGGATCGGGATCCCCGCCGACTCGGGCGTCATCAGGAGGAAGATCCCCGGCAGCCCGAGGTCCCCGACGACGTTCGTCGCGAAGTCCGCGAGCTTGTCCGTGACGCTGGCGAGCACCAGCAGGGCAGAGAGCGGAAGCGTCAGCACTGTCACCGAGGGTACCGGCGAGGTCGGTAGCGTGTCCGGCGCCATGACCGTCCCGCTCTTCGACCCGGCCACGCCGCTGCACCCGCTCCGCGACGAGCTGCGGGGCGCCGTGGCGCGCGTCCTGGACTCCGAGCGCTTCATCCTCGGCCCCGAGGTCGCGGCCTTCGAGGAGGACTTCGCCGACCACCTCGGCGTCCAGCACGCGGTCGGCGTCGCCAACGGCACCGAGGCGCTGACGATCGCCCTGCGGGCCCTCGGCGTCGGCCCGGGGGACGAGGTCGTCGTCCCCTCCTTCTCCTTCTGGGCCTCGGCCGAGGCGATCCCCCCGCTCGGCGCCACGCCCGTCTTCTGCGACGTGGACCCGGACACGTTCTGCGTCACCGTCGACAGCGTCCGCGAGGCGGTGACCGCCAAGACGAAGGCCGTGATCGCCGTCCACCTCTTCGGCAACGTCGCGCCGGTCAAGGCGATCGAGGAGGAGCTCGGCCTGCCCGTCGTGGAGGACGCCGCCCAGGCCGCGGGCTCGCTCGGCCCCGACGGCCGCCCCGGCGCCCTGGGCTCGATCGCGACCTTCAGCTTCTACCCGTCCAAGAACCTCGGCGCCTTCGGGGACGGCGGCGCGATCACGACGGGGGACGCGGTCCTCGCCGAGCGCGTGAAGTCCCTGCGCTTCCACGGCTCGCGGGACAAGGTGAGCTACGAGGAGGTCGGCTACAACTCGCGGCTGGACGAGCTGCAGGCCGCCATCCTGCGCGTGCAGCTGCCGCACCTGGACGTCTGGGCCGACCACCGGCGCGCCGTCGGCTCCTGGTACCGGGACGCCCTGGACGGCGTCGTCGGCCTCCCGCAGGCGACGGACGGCGCGAGCCCCGCGTGGCACCTGTTCGTCGTGCGCCACCCGCAGCCCGACGCGCTGAGCGCCCACCTGCAGGACCGCGGGATCGAGTCGCGCGGCTACTACCGCCGGCCGATCCACGCCCAGGTCGGCATGGCGGCGTACCCGTCGCGCATGCCCCTCCCCGGGACGGACGTCGCCGCGGCCGAGCACCTGGCCATCCCGATCAGCGCCGCGATCACCCGCGAGCAGGTCGACGAGGTCAGCGCCGCCATCCGCGAGTTCTGCGCGTAGGACCGGACGGGCGAGCCGATGCGCGTCTGGGTGGACCTGACGAACTCCCCGCACGTCCTCGTGCTCAAGCCGGTCATCGAGGTCCTGCGGGCCCAGGGCGCGACGGTCGAGGTCACCGCGCGCGACTTCGCGCAGACCGTCGGCCTGGCCGAGCGCCTGGGCGTCGAGCACACCGTCATCGGCCACCACCGCGGCGAGAAGCTCGTCAAGAAGGCCGTCGGTCTCGCCGACCGCTCGACCGCGCTCCTGCGCTGGGCCCGCCGGCGCCCGCGCTTCGACCTCGCCCTGGGCCACGGCTCGAACGACATCACCGTCGCTGCGGCGCTCCTGCGGATCCCGCGGTCGACGATGTTCGACTACGAGTGGGCGACGGTCCAGCACACGATCAACTGCCGGCTGGGCGACGCGGTCGTCGTCCCGGACGCCATCCCGCTGGAGCGCCTGGCCCGTTACGGCGTCACCGCGAAGAAGCACCGGCCCTACCCCGGGCTGAAGGAGGAGTACTACCTCGCGGACTTCGAGCCCGACCGCGCGGTCCTGGACGAGCTCGGCCTCGACGCCGCGCAGCCGATCGCCGTCGTGCGCACCCCGCCGGTCGTCAGCCTCTACCACCGCTTCGAGAACGACGTCTTCGCCGGCGTCCTGGACCGCCTGCGCGGGACCCAGACCGTCGTCCTGCCCCGCGTCGACAGCCAGCGCGCGGAGCTGACGGACTTCATCGTCCCCGACAAGGCGATCGACGCGCCCTCGCTCATCGCCCTGGCCGACCTCGTCGTGAGCGCGGGCGGCACGATGAACCGCGAGGCCGTCGCCCTGGGCACCCCGGTGTGGACGACCTTCGAGGGGCGCCTCGGCGCCGTCGACGAGCGCCTCATCGCCGAGGGCCGCATGAACCGCCTGACCGACGCCGCAGCGCTGACGCTCGCCAAGCGCGACCGCACGGGCGACGCCGCCCGCATCCGGCGGGACCCCGCCGAGCTCGTCCACCTGCTCACCTCCCCGCTGCGCCCGGGCTAGGGCCGTGGCCGGACGCGGTCGGACGCGCGCCCGCTAGGCGACGGCCCGACCGGCGGCGCCGAACCAGCGCGCGCGGAACGCCGCGTCCGCCCGCGCGTACGCCTCGACGTCGCCGTAGCCGCCCTTCGTGTGGTGCACGAGCGGCAGCGACTCGACCCACACCTCGCGGCCGGCCGCGCGGGCGGCGAAGCAGAGCTCGGCGTCGTAGCCGTGGAAGCCGGAGGGGTGCCCGTCGCCGTAGCGCAGCGACGCGATCGCCCACGGCGACAGGACCATGAGCAGCCCGTCCACCGTGTCCACCGGGCACGGGTGGCGCCCGAAGTCGACGGTCCCGCGCGTCTCGACGACGCGCCCGGCGCCGCGGCCCTCCCACCACGCCAGCGACGTCACGCCGCTCGCGCCGACGGCGCCGATGACCGCCGCGCGCGGGGACGCCGCCAGGCGCGCGCGGACGGTCGCGCAGAACCCCGGGTCCACGAGCTCGACGTCCTCGTGCAGGAGGACGAGGGCCTCGACGCCGTCGAGCGCCGCCACCGCCTCGAGGATCTCGTCGTAGGCGGTGAAGATCGAGCCGGTCTCGGCGGTGGCCTCCACGACGACGGAGTCGGCCTCGGCGACGCGGCGCAGCCCGGGCAGCGCGCAGCGGCGGTAGGTCGCGGGCGTCCCGACGCAGGTGGCGAAGACGAACATGCCCCCGGGTGGTCGGTCCCGCCGCGGGCGCCTTGAACCCGGGGGACGCCTGGGTTGCAGGACGCTACGCTCCAAGGGCATGGACTCCATCGCCTCCAGCACCTACCAGTGCTCCGTCGCCCGGACCGTCGAGGTCGTGGGCGAGCGGTGGACGATGCTCATCCTGCGCGAGGCCTTCCTCGGCGTGAAGCGCTTCGACCAGATGCAGCGCGACCTGGGCATCGCGCGCAACATCCTCAGCGACCGCCTCGGCAAGCTCGTCGCGCAGGAGATCCTCGAGAAGCGACGCTACTCCGAGCGCCCTGAGCGCTTCGAGTACCGCCTCACCGCCAAGGGCCGCGACCTGTATCCGATCGTCGTGACGCTCATGCAGTGGGGCGACCGCCACGCCGCGGGTCCGGGCGGCGCCCCCGTCGAGCTCGTTCACGAGCCCTGCGGACAGCTGACGCATCCGCAGCTCGTCTGCGACACCTGCGGCGAGCCGGTGCACGCGCTGAACGTGCACCCCGCCGCCGGGCCCGGCCTGCGCCGGCACGCGGCCGAGACCGCCGCCTGACGGCCGGCGCACGCCGCTCTCAACCCGGTCTCAACCCGCTGCCAGGGTCTTGCGGGGACGCGGGCGCCTGCGCTCAGATGGGGCCGGCCGCCACGGGAGCGGCCGCCACCCTACCCCGGAGGTCCTCATGCGTCCCCACCCCTGGGGCGCCGCGCTCGCCGCGGCCGCCTCGTTCTGCTGCCTCACCGCGTCTGCGGACGCCGCCGTGACCGCCACCCAGATCACGTCGCCCACCGGCGACGTCAAGACCCTCACCGTCAAGGGCAACCCCGCGTCGGAGTCCCTCGCGGTGACCGGCACGGCGACCGCCGCCGACGGCGACAAGGTCGACGTCCGCTGCTACGGCAGCGACACGAGCCGGGCGCTCGCCACGGCGCTCACCGTCACCGGCGGCGCGTTCTCCGGGACGCTGGACCTCACGAAGATCGACGACGAGGGCTTCCCGTGCGTCGCCCGCGCGGTGCCCACCGGCGTCTCCGCGCCGCCCGACCCCAGCCGCTTTGCGGGCCCGCGGATGTTCGTCAGCCGCTTCGAGGCGCCCGACCAGATCACCGCCGTCCCGGTCAACGGCGGCGGGACCGCCTTCGCGAACGTCTTCGGCGCCTACACCGGCTCGCGCGGGGTGGGCTTCTCCTACGAGCCCGGCGACGACTCGCTCTACGAGCTCGGGCCGGTCAACCCGAACACGCTCTACTCGACCTACGAGTTCGGCGGCTACTACATGTTCGACACCGCCGGGGACTTCTACGGAGCGAACTACGCGAACACCGCGGCGCCGATCACCGTCGACGGCCACTCGGCGTACACGACGGGCAACATCCGCGAGCTCGACTACGACGGCGTGGCCGGCAACGAGCTGCCCACGGGCGTCACCTCGATCGCCGCTTCGGCCTCGCTCGACCCCGCGACGAACACGCTGACGATCGTCGAGACCTACGGCCTCTTCCGCTGCGCCGACGCCGGCGGCGTGCCGAACGACACGGTCCCGATCACGACGACGTCGTGCCCGAGGACGGTCCCGGCCGGCGTGCAGCTCGTCCGCACCAAGCGCTTCACGAACGACGGGGCGAACGTCATCCTCGAGGACGCGTTCTCGAGCACCGACGGCGTGGCCCACGCCGTGAAGCTGGAGTACGCCGAGGAGGCTTCGGCCTACGACTACGTCGAGACGAAGGGCCCGGGCGACACCGCGTTCACGATCCGTGGCTTCGGCGACGTGCTGCCGTACACGTCCGCCCCGACGACGCTGCTCCTGCGCGACAGCGACTACAAGGACTCCAGCTACACCGGCGCCGGCGCGCGCACCGCGCTGGAGCAGCCGGTGAAGACGGTCTGGGAGGACGACGACCAGTCCTACACGACCTACGACATCGCCGTGCCGGCCTCCGGGTCGGTCAAGCGGACGACGGTCTACTCGCTCGCGTTCACCGAGGCGGGCGCCCAGGCCGCCGGTGACCTCGTCGAGGACGCCACCGGCGCCCCGACGATCTCGATCGCGTCGCCGACGGCCGGTTCCACGACGACGTCGAGCGTCGCGATCGTCGCCGGCATGGCCCGTGACAACAAGGCGGTGCAGTCGGTCAAGGTCAACGGCGTCTCGGCGCCGGTGGCGTCCGACGGGACCTTCGTCCTGCCGGTCGCGCTGACCCCGGGCGCCAACGCGATCGCGGCCGTGGTGACCGATAACGCCGGGAACACGAACACCGCGGCGACGTCGGTGACGTACGCCCCGCCGGCGACGCCGGCGCAGGTCGACGAGAAGGTCGTCGCCGCGCAGGTCAAGACCTGCAAGGTGCCGACCGTCCGCCGGGGCGTGACCGTCGCCGCGGCGACGGCGACGCTGAAGAAGGCCGGCTGCAAGGTCGCCCTCAAGCGCGTCTCGATCACGTCCAAGACGAAGAAGGGCCGCGTGCTGGCGACCTCGCCGGCGGCCGGGACGACGATCCTCGCCGACAACGCCGTGCGCCTGACGACGAGCAAGGGCCCGAAGAAGGCCGCCAGGAAGCCGGCGGCCAAGGGCAAGGCCGGGCGCCGCTGACCGCGGGCCGGCCGGGCGGCCCGCGGGTCGCCCGGCCGGACGCCGTGCCGGGACGCGCCCGTCCTTCGGTCTAGACTTTCCCCGCATGAGTCGGCGCCGGCGCACGGCGGCCGTCCCGCTCCACCGTCACTCGATCCCGCAGCTGGCGGTCGACGGGGCGCTCGTCGCCCTCGCGTACTACCTGGCGTACCGCCTGCGGTTCGACCGCGGGCTGCCCGAGCGCTACGACGACCTGCTGCGCGCGACCGTCGGCTGGACGGTCCTCATGAGCCTCGTCGTCTTCACGATGTTCCGGCTCTACCAGCGCTGGTGGCGCTACACCCGCCAGCGCGACTACGTCTCGATCGTCCAGGCCGTCACCGTCGCGACGCTCGCCCTCGCCGGGTTCGTCGCGCTCTTCAAGCCCGTCGTCGTGCCGTCGCGCGCCGGGGCGGGGGACGTCGCCGTCTCCATCCCCACCGGCGTCCTCGGCGCCTTCTTCCTCCTGACGCTCGCCCTCGTCGGCGGCGCCCGCTGGGTCGCGCACGCGGTCTACGAGCGGCCGCTGGCCGGCTTCCGGGCCAACAAGGACGCCAAGGGCGTGCTCATCGTCGGGGCGGGGGACGGCGGGCAGCTCGTCCTGCGCGAGATCCTGCGCAACCCCGGCCTCGGCCTCACGCCGGTCGGCTTCGTCGACGACGACCCGACCAAGCGCGGCCAGCGCATCGACGGCGTGAAGGTCCTGGGGACGACGGGGGAGGACTTCGCCGACGTCCTGGAGGAGGTCCAGCCCGACGAGGTGACGATCGCCGTCCCGTCCGCCCCCGGCACGCTGCGCGCCCGCGTCGTGCGCGAGTGCCGCCGCAAGGGCATCCCGGTCCGGACGCTGCCGACGGTCTTCGAGCTGCTGCAGACCGGCGGCAACCTCGTCCGCCAGGTCCGCGAGGTCCAGGTCGAGGACGTCCTCGGGCGCGAGCCTGTCCTGATGGACATCGAGAAGTACGGCCGCTACCTCGAGGGCGAGGTCGTCCTCGTCACGGGCGCCGGCGGCTCGATCGGCTCGGAGCTGTGCCGCCAGATCGCCCGGGTGCGCCCGCGCAAGCTCGTCCTCCTGGACCACGCGGAGGACAACCTCTTCCGCATCATGCGCGAGCTGCTGGACGACCGGCACGTGCACCCGGACGGGATGGCGAGCGTGTTGGCCGACTGCAAGGAGGGCGAGCGGATGCGCGAGGTCTTCGCCGAGCACCGCCCGACCGTCGTCTTCCACGCCGCCGCCTACAAGCACGTCGGGCTGATGGAGCTCAACCCGGTCGAGGCCGTGCGCAACAACGCGATCGCCACGCGCCTGATGAGCCGCGTGGCGGGGGAGTCGGGCGTCCGCCGCTTCGTCCTCGTCTCGACGGACAAGGCGGTCGCGCCGGCGACGGTCATGGGCGCCTCCAAGGCGCTGGCCGAGTACGCCATCGAGGCCGCGAGCACCGCCTGGCCGAACACGCGCTACACGGCCGTGCGCTTCGGCAACGTGCTGGGCTCCAGCGGCTCGGTCGTCCCGATCTTCCGCCGGCAGATCGCCCGCGGCGGCCCGGTCACCGTCACCGACCCGCGGATGACGCGCTACTTCATGACGATCCCCGAGGCCGTGCAGCTCATCCTGCGCTCGGGCAACCTGGGGACGGGCGGGGAGATCTTCGTCCTGGACATGGGCGAGCCCGTCTCGATCATGCAGCTCGCCCGGGACATGATCGAGCTCTCGGGCCTCGTGCCCGACAAGGACGTCGCGGTGGAGATCATCGGGCCGCGGCCGGGCGAGAAGCTCGACGAGGAGCTCTTCAACCCGTTCGAGCGGGTCCTGCCGACCCCGGTGGAGAAGATCCAGCGGGCCGAGCGCGAGCCGATGGACCCCGACGCCGTGGAGGCGATGTTCAACGAGATCGGCCTGCTCGTCCTCGAAGGTGACGCCGCTGCGCTCGCGGTGAAGGTGGGCGAGCTGTCGGCCGACAACCGCGCAGCGGCCGTCGACGCCGAGGCCTGAAGCCGCAGTCCGGCCCCGCCAGCCCCTAGACTGCCGACGTTCATGCTGGACTTTTCGGTCGCGGCCCTCTCGGCCTCGGACAAGATCAAGGACCTCGGGGCCTACGCGGGCATCGCGTCGATCCTGGGGCTCGCAGTCCTGTCGGTGCTCTACTTCGCCCAGGCCCGGGAGCTCAAGCGCCTGCGCGAGTGGGCCGGCCGGGCCCCCGAGCGCGCGGCCGAGATGCAGGAGCGCGAGCAGGCCGAGGCGCAGCGCCGCGCCCCGCAGGCCGCCGCCGCGCCCGTCGCGAGGACCCCCGCCGCCGCGCCCG
>CAZRLR010000024.1:0-20248 GCA_964600395.1 uncultured Conexibacter sp. | reverse complement strand
AAGTGCTGCTGGGACAACTACGCGTGCCTCGCGGGCGCGTAACCGCCCACGTTATGAAAGACGCATGGCGCGCTATCGGCGGCGCCGCGGGCAGCCGAACCCGGAACGGTTGGTGGGACGGCGGCGGGTGGGGGGGTTTGGGGGTTTCGGCTCCTCGGGGGCGGGGGTCGCGGGCGGCTCGCCGGCGACGGCCCGCAGCCGCGCGTTCTCCTGCTCCAGCGCGGTGACGCGGTCCTCGAGCTCGGTCTGGCGGACGAGCAGGTGCAGGTTGAAGCGCGCCTGCAGCATCGTCAGCTCGTTGAAGTGCTGCTGCAGGCCGCGCAGCATGAGCCGCTTGGTCCACGTGATCGGCGCCCCGAGCCGGCGCGTGGAGCGCATCTTCGTCGCGTCGGGCTCGATGACCGCCCACTCCATGAGCTGCTCGATCGAGACGCGGTCGGTGGGGGCGATCGCGAAGCCGGCCAGGTCCTGCGCGTATTCGCCGCGGGCACGGGCGTCGGCGGCCGCGGCGCGGGCGGCGGACAGGGCGTCCTCAGGTCTCACTCGACCACGTCCATCGAGTTCCCCAGCGCGGGAAGCGAGCCCCCGGGCGAGCTTCCCGCCCGGATCCCGAGCCCCCCGGGCGTGGGATCCGCCATCTGACGGTGGTAGTACTCCATGCCCTCCGCGGAGGGGCCGTCGAAGACGACGTGCCCGCCGTCCAGGACGACGACGCGCTCGCAGGTGCGCTCGATGAGCGCCGCGTCGTGGGAGACGAGGACGAGCGTCGCGCCCGCCGCGACCTGCCCGGCGATGCGCGCCTCGCACTTGCGCTGGAAGGCCTCGTCACCCACGGCGAGCACCTCGTCGATGAGCAGGACGTCGGCGGCGAGGTGCGCGGCGATCGCGAAGCCGAGGCGGACGTACATGCCGCTGGAGTACGTCTTGACCGGGACGTCGATGAAGTCACCGAGCTCGCTGAAGGCGATGATGTCGTCCATCTTCGCCTCGATCTGGCGCTTGTCCAGGCCGTGCAGCGCACCGCCGAGGAGGATGTTCTCGCGGCCGGAGAAGTCGCGGCCGAAGCCCGCGCCGAGCTCGAGGAGGGAGACGAGCTGGCCACCGATGCGGACGCTGCCGGAGTCCAGCGGCACGATCCCCGCCAGGACCTTGAGCGTCGAGGACTTGCCCGCGCCGTTGCGGCCGACGATGCCGACCGTCTGCCCGGGCGGGACGTGCAGGGTCACGTCGGCCAGGGCCTGGATCGGGGCCGGGCCGCCGGCGCGCTTGCCCAGCAGCAGCTCCTTCAGCGTCCCGCCGCGGTCGGCGCGGACCGAGAAGGCCCGCGACGCGTGGTCCAGGACGATCTCCCCGGGCTGCAGGCTGTCCGCCGGCGCGCTCATACGATGACGGCCAGCTCCGCCTGCAGGCGGTGGAAGAGCGCGCGGCCGGCGAGCAGCGCCAGCGCGGCGGCGACGAGGACGTAGCCCAGCGCCGCGAGCGACGGCGCGTCACCGCCGTAGACGACCGCGCGGATCGCCTCGATGAACGGGGCGATCGGGTTGACCCACTCCATCGCGAAACGGGCGGCGGCCTTGTCGGTGATGTCGTCCGGGGCGAAGAAGATCGGCGACAGGAAGAACCACGGCAGCAGCGCCGCCGACAGGATCGGGGCGACGTCGCGGAAGTGCGCGTGCAGGACCGACACGATGAGCCCGAGCCCCAGGACGAAGCCGTAGAGCGCGGCGAGGATGACCGGCAGCAGCAGGATCGCCGGGGAGATCGTCCCCCGGATCGCCAGCGTCGCGACGGTCACGAGCGCGAGGACGACGAGGAACGTCACGGCCTGGACCGTGACGACGGCGGCAGGGATCGTCTCGCGCGGGAAGGGCGCCTTGCGGATGAGCGCGCCCTGGTCCAGCAGCGACGGGGCGCTGGAGAGCAGCGCCTGGCTGAAGAAGATCCACACGACGAGGCCGACCATGAGGAAGAGCGGGTAGTCGGCGTGGTCGGCGACCTTGAAGATGACGCCGAACATGAGGTAGTAGGCGGCCATCAGGACGAGCGGGTTGACGACGTACCACGCCACCCCGAGCGCGGACCCCTGGTACTTCTGGCGCAGCTCCCGGCGGACCATCTGCTCGAAGAGGTAGCGGTAGCGCTTCAGCTCTGCCATTCCTGGGGTGATTGTCGCCTACCGGGCGGCCTGCGCGTCACGCGCCGCGGTGCAGACCACGGGCCAGGACGACCTCGAAGGCGCTGCCGGGGACGCGCTTGAGCTGGTCCAGGTCGTCGTCGTCCCACTGCGGGTCCGGCGTGCCGGAGATGAACCAGTCGCTGCCGTTGTCGGCGACGATCATGCCGTAGGTCTTCAGCGCGTCGAGGATCGCGCGCGCCTGGCCGGTGACCTTCGACACGTCGTAGGACGCCTTCAGGCGTAGGCGCAGGCCCATCGGCGGGCGGTCCGGGTCGGTGCTGTCGGACGCCGCGTGCCGCGCCGGCGGGACGTAGGCGCGCTGCGAGCGCTGGACGGTGAAGCGCAGGGCGTGGCGGATGGCGCCGGCGCTCGCCTCGTCCGCCCGCGCCAGGCCCGGGAGGATCGGCAGGCCCGCGGCGTCGGCGGACGTCCATCCGACAGGCCGCAGCGCCGAGCTCCGCAGGTCGAACACGGCCGCGCTGTCGGCCGACCACCCGCTGCCGCTGCGACGCGCGTTGTACAGCTCGTAGTCCCTGCACTCGCCCTGGCGCACGACGATGACGTGACGGTCGCCGTCGGCGCCGGCGCCACCCTCGACCCGGGCGTCGGGCGGGATCGGGTAGGGACCGGGGTCGGACTCGTCGCCGTAGGCGGTGAAGCGGATCGGCACCAGCGGCTGCGACGCCGGGACCACCGTGACCGGGATGCCGTAGTCGCCGTAGCGTCCGGAGCCGAAGTCGGCGTGCAGCGTGTCGGCGCCGCCGATCGACGCGATGTAGGCGGCGCTGCGCGGGTCGACGGGCTCGCGGGAGATGTCGGTGTTCCACGGGTCCGTCGGGGGCCGGACGGGGCACCCGCCGACGGTCGGGCCGGCGCCGGGGGCGGGCGGGCCGGTGAGGACCAGGCGCGTCGACCGCCCGCAGGGCCCGCCAGGGCGGACGCAGGCCCGCAGGCGGAGCGTGACGGTCCGGCTCGCGGCCGGGGCGGGGACGGTGACCGCACGACGCGAGGCGGCAATCCGGCGGACGGCCCGGGACGCGGAGCTGCGGACCTCGACGACGCGTGCGGTGCGCGTCGCGGCGCGGTTGCGCCAGCGGACGGTGACGGTCGTGCCGTTGCGCTTGACCGTCGTGACCGCCGGGGCGCGCAGGTCGACGGCCGCCGACGCGGAGCCGTGCGTGGTGACGGCGAGGGCGGAGAGGACGACGAGGGCGGCGGCGCGGCGCGGCGGCACGGGCAGACCGTACCGCCCAGTCCCGGTGGGCATCCGCTGGGGGGCTGCCGCGCGGCACCGGGCGCCCCCGCCACGCCGCGTCCCGGGGGGCATCCGCGCCGGGAATGCCGAGCGGGACTCGGCGCGAAGCTCAGCCCGTGACGGCGAACGTCTTCGTGACGAGCTCGTAGCGCGTTGCGGTCACGCGCAGGCGGTAGGTCCCGGCGGGGACGAACCCGGGGACCGTCCACGTCGCGTCGTAGGCGCCCTTGTCGTCCGCGTGCCACAGCATGTGCAGCGCCAGGTCGGTGTCGACGGTCCGCCAGCGTCCGCGCACGAGCCGCTGCGCCGAGACGAAGGCCTTGTCGACGGGCCGGTCGTGCCCCGAGGGGCCGCCCGTCCACGTGATGCGCACGTCGTCCCCCCGGCCGGCCGTCGCCACCGACGGCTGCCCGGTGAGGGTGCCCGACGCCGCGCCGGCCGGATAGTCCGGACCGTCCGGCTTGACGCCGTACGCGACGTCGAGCGGGTACGGCGCGGGCGCCGGCTTGCCCGCGGCCATCGCGGCGCCGAGCTCGGCGTAGCGCTCCTGCAGGAAGGTCGCCTGCTGGCGCCCGAAGAGCGTCGACGCCCCCTCGTAGCTCTGCTCGCCGTACTCCTCCGGCGTGGTGATGTACTGGATGAACTCGTTCGCCAGGCCGGCGACGATCGCGTGCGTCACCCCCGTCCCCTTCAGCGGCGCGAGCGCCGCGGCCCGGACGCGGACGCCGACCTCCTTCGTCGGCTCGCCGGGCACGCCGACGAGCACGCCGTCGCCGATGCGGGTGAGGCTGACCGGGACGGCGGCCGGCGGGTTGCCCGCGCCGGTCACCGCGATCTTGTCGCCCTGCACCGGATCCACGAGCGGGTTCTTGCGGCCCTCGAACGAGACCTTCGTGATGTCGTACAGCGGCCCGCGACCCTCCTCGGACCCGGTGAGGAAGCCGAGCCCCTCCACGCCCTTGCTGTCGACGCGGCCGGTGGCGGTGTCGCGGCCGCAGAAGCACGTGCGCGTCCAGCGCACGTCGAGCACCGGGCGGCGGCTCAGGCGCTTGCCCGCGAGCTTCCACGCGTCGAACATCCGCCCGGCCTCCACGCCGCCGACCTGCCGGGCGCCGTCGATGCCCGTGTGCTTCAGGCCCGCGGTCTGGTCGCCCTCCGCCCCGTTGGGGTAGACGTTCACGACGGTCTGCCGGGACGGGACGTGCGCCGCCTTGCGCACCTTGTCGACGAAGACGCGCCACGCGGCGGCGTGGTGGTCGCCGGAGTAGACCTGCTCCTCGGCCTTCACGACCGTCCCGTGGTCGGCGAAGTTCGAGTAGGCGCCGATCGGGACGTGGACGGTCCGCCGCCCACGCCGGACGAGCTTGTCGACGCGGAGGACGTCGACGGACGGGTCGATCGTGTGCTCGACCCCGTCCGGGTCCATCGCCGCCTGCCCGGAGCCCGTGGGGACGGAGAGGCCGTGGTCGGCCAGGTGCGCCTCGATCGAGCGGTTCTCCGTCAGCCCGGTCAACCGCGTCTGCGCCCAGCCGGCGGCCGCAGGGGCCCGGTCGCCGTCGGCGCGACGGATCGACGCGGCCACCTGCCTGACGAGGAACGTGTAGAGCTGCCGGTCGGCCGGGGCGGGGTTCAGGAAGGCGGGGAAGCTCGCCGGGTCGTCGATCGTCTCCGGGCTCGGCGCCGCGGTGTTGTAGGTCGGGTTGTTCGCGTAGCCGCCCGGCCCCGAGTGCGTGTGCGACGCCGCCATGAGCACCGTCTCGCGGCGGTAGCCGAGGTCTTCGACGAGCCTGGCGACGTCCTCCTGGAAGCCCGCGGGGATCGCGAAGAGCTCGACGGCGACGAGCGCGAACTTCTGCGTCCCGCGCTGCAGGACGAGCGTGTTGGCGTACAGGCGCGTGGACTGCCCGAGCGCCAGGCGGTCCGCCCGCGTCCAGCCGCCGAGGAAGTAGCCGGTCTGCGGGGGCGTGATGTCGGCCTGCCCGGCACCGGCCCGCAGCGTCGGCGTGGCCGCCGGGGCGTCGGCGGGCGTGGCGGCGGGCGCGGTCAGCGCGGCGGCGGCGAGCAGGGGCAGGGCGAGGCGACGGGTCGACACACCGGAAACCCTACGGACCATCAGGTACGCCCGTGCCAGTTCCTTCCGGCGGCCACGGCCACGGCCGCGTGACGGGTCAGGGCCGGCGCAGCGCCTCGGAGAACGCACGGTAGGCCGGCTTGGGCTCCAGTTCGTCGTCCAGCAACGTCGCACGGCCGAAGCCCGGCTGGTTGTCCGGGATCCAGGAGTGACGGTCCGTGAAGCCCCAGACCGTGAGGGACCGGCAGCGCGGCACCGCGCGGCAGGTGCGGACGAGGTCCGCGTAGATCTCACCCTGGACCTGCAGCTGGGCCGGCGACGCGCCGTCGCGCACCGCGACGTCGGCCTCGGTGATCGCGATGTCCAGCCCGAGGGCGGCGAAGCGCTGCAGGTTCTTGCGCATCGTCGGCGGGACGCCCTGCAGCGAGAAGTGCGCCTGGAACCCGACCTCGTCGAGCAGCCCGCGTGCCTTGAGCGCCTTGGCCACGCGGAAGAACGTGTCGGACTTCGGGCCGATCGACTCCGCGCCGATCTCGTTCATCGCGAGCGTCGCGTCGGGGTCGGCCTTGCGCGCCGCCGCGAAGGCCTCGGCGATGAACGCCGGCCCGAGCGTGTCCGACCAGACCGACTTGCGCAGGCCGCCGTCGTCGTCGATCGCCTCGTTCACGACGTCCCACGTCCCCACGCGTCCCCGGTAGCGCCCCATGACCGTCGCGACGTGGTCCTCCATGACCGAGCGCAACTCCTTCGCGCCGAGCTTGCCGTCGGCGATCCAGCCCGGCAGCTGCGAGAACCACACGAGCGTGTGCCCGCGGACGGCGAGCCCGTGCTCCTGCGCGAAGTCCACGGCAAGGTCGGCGCCGTCCCACCGCAGCTTGCCGCGCTCGGCCTCCAGCGCGTCCCACTTCATGGCGTTCTCCGGCGTCAGCGACGCGAACTCCCGGACGAGGACGTCCCGGTAGCCGGGCTCGTCCTGCAGCGGCTGGTCGTCGGCGGCGGTGCCGATCCGGATCCCGCGCGCCTTCCCGAGCTCCTTCAGCGGCGCCCCCGGCAGCGCCTTGGCCGCCGGGCCCTGCTTGGCCTTCTCGTGGGCGGCGATCGAGCCGAGGACCGCGAGGACGATGAAGAGGATCGGCGCCGCGACGACGATCCGGCGGAGCTTGCGGCTCATGGGGTGGGCACGTCCATCCCGGGGGAAGCTACCCACGCACCGCGCGCGGCACCCCTGTCAGTAGGAGCCGCGGCGCGTGAAGACCGCGGGGATGGTCTTCACGAGGATCGTCAGGTCCAGGAAGACCGACCAGCGCTCGAGGTACAGGAAGTCCAGGCGCACGAGGTCGTCGAAGTCCAGGTCGCTGCGGCCGGAGACCTGCCACAGGCCGGTGATCCCCGGCAGGACGAGGTAGCGCTTCTTGTGCCACTCCTCCAGGCGCTCGAAGTCGCGCTGGGGCAGCGGGCGCGGCCCGACGAGCGACATGTCGCCCTTCAGCACGTTGAGCAGCTGCGGCAGCTCGTCGAGCGAGAAGCGGCGCAGGACGCGGCCGAACGGCGTCATCCGCGGGTCGTCGCGGATCTTGAAGAGCGCGCCGGAGGCCTCGTTGAGCGACTCGAGGTCCATCTGCTGCTGATCGGCGTCCCGGTACATCGTGCGGAACTTCAGGCAGGCGAACGGCACGCCGCCGATGCCCGGCCGGATCGACCGGTAGATCGCCGGGCCGCGCGAGGTGAGCTTGATCATCACCGCGCTGAAGACGAGGACGGGCGCCAGGACGATGAGCAGCAGCGTCGCCACCGTCACGTCGAACGCACGCTTGACGGCGAAGTCGATCCCGTCGAAGACCGGCGGCTTGAGCTCGAAGAGCGGGACGGTCTGCCCCGGGACGAACTCCGCGCGGTGGATGAGGATCTCCATCGTCGACGGCGCCACCCGGACGCGCACGCCCTTCTGATGGCAGCGCGCGACGAGGTCCACGGCCTCCTGCTGGGGGAAGTCGTAGTCGGCGATGATGACTTCGTCGAGGCGGTGCTCGGCGACGATCTCGTCCAGGTCCTCCAGCCGCCCGAGGGACTTCAGCCCGTTGTCCGGGCGCGGGACGAGGGAGATGAAGCCGACGACGCTGACGGCCGGGTGCGGGCCGTCGGCCAGCGCGTGCGCGACCGCGTCGATGTGGCGGCCACTGCCGACGAGGACCGCGCGGCGCGTGTAGCCGGCCGCCGTCAGCGCGGCGCCGGTCAGCTTCTCGTAGACGTAGCGCGCAGTGGAGACGTACGCGACGGCGAAGAAGAGCGTCCCGTAGAAGATGTAGTAGCTCGAGAACTCCTCGCCCTGGACGAGCGCGAAGATGACCGTGACGACCATCGTCTGGAAGAGCGAGGCGACGATGACCGCGAGGCCGGGACGCACCGCGCGCTCGGCGTACAGCCCGCTGCGGGCGAAGAGGAGCGTCGCGACGAGATAGGCGAACGCGAACGAGTGGCGCGCCTCGTCGAGGGAGCGGTCGAAGTTCCAGCGGTCGCGCAGGTAGGCCTTCAGCACCAGGGCGGTGAGGATCGCCCCGAAGATCGCGGCGAAGTCCAGCGCCAGCAGCGACGCCACGCGCGCGAAGCGGCGGGCGGTGTCCAGGCGCAGGAGGAAGCCGAGGGCGGGGCGGCCGGCGCGCACGTCGCGGTCGGGCAGCAACGCCGGGCCGTTCTCGGGCGCTCCGGGACCGGGCACAGGGTCGACCGACCTGCCGCGTTGCGGCGGTGCTTCTGCGCTCTGTCGCGTCGAGGCCATCCAGTGCCCTAACGAGCGGCCGCGGTGAAAGTCTGCAGGTTTGTCATCTGGTGCACGAACGAACCGGCCGGAGGTCGGCCGGCGGATCCGGAACCCTCCCCCTACCCGTCACGACCGACCCTATCGGGCGCGCCCGATGAGCCCGTCGCGCCCGGCGCCGTCGAGGGTCTTCTGCAGCCCCTCGCGCAGGCTGATCTGCGGCTGCCACCCGAGCCACTCCTGCGCGCGGGTGATGTCCGGCCGGCGCTGCTGCGGGTCGTCGGTCGGCAGGACCTCGTGGACGATCTGGCTCTTGGAGCCCGTGACGTCGATGACCGCGTTGGCGAGCTCCAGCAGCGTGAACTCGTCCGGGTTGCCGATGTTGCACGGCTCGTGCCGCCCGGACTCCGCCAGGGCGATCATCCCGCGGATCAGGTCGTCGACGTAGCAGAAGGACCGCGTCTGGCTGCCGTCGCCGAACACGGTGATCGGCTGGTCCTGCAGCGCCTGACGCATGAACGTCGGGATCGCGCGCCCGTCGAACGGCCGCATCCGCGGGCCGTAGGTGTTGAAGATCCGCATGATCGCCGTGTCCACGCCCTGCTGGTTGTGGTAGGCCATCACCAGCGCCTCGGCGTACCGCTTGGCCTCGTCGTAGACCCCGCGCGGGCCGATCGGGTTGACGTGCCCCCAGTACTCCTCCGACTGCGGGTGGACCTTCGGATCGCCGTAGACCTCCGACGTGGACGCGGTGAGAAAGCGCGCGCGGTGCTTCTTGGCCAGGCCGAGCGCGTGGTGCGTCCCGTAGGACCCGACCTTCAGCGTGTGCAGCGGCAGGCGCAGGTAGTCGATCGGCGACGCGGGGGACGCCAGGTGGTAGACGAAGTCCACCGGCTCCTCCACGAAGAACGGCTCGACGATGTCGACCTGACGGAAGGTGAACTCCGGCACCCGGATGTGCGCGATGTTCGTCAGCGAGCCCGTCTCCAGGTTGTCGACGCACACGACGCGGTGGCCGCGCTTGAGCAGCTCGTCGCACAGATGCGACCCGAGGAAGCCGGCTCCGCCGGTCACGACACACGTAGGCATCGGCCGAAGGATAGGCGGCCGCGCCAGGATCGGGCCTGCCGGTGCCGCGTCCTCGCGCGCGCCGGTCAGCGCGCCTGCAGACGCAGAATCGCGCTGCGCAGGGCCTTCAGCGCGGGCTTCTCGACGACCTTGCCGTCGCGCAGCCGGTTCAGGCCGGCGAAGAACTCCCACCCGCTGTCGGTGCCCGCCTGCGGCGAGATCCAGGTGTACCAGTAGGCCGCGCTGAGGCGCAGCGGGAGGCGGTACTTGGCCACGGCCGCGAAGACGAGCGACAGCCTCCGGGCCTGGTAGGCCTCGGTCCCGTCCCACGTCACGCCGTTCCCCTTGCCGCCGCCGGAGGACCACGACAGCTCGGTCAGGATGATCGGCGTCCGGGCACCGCCGTGCCTGCGCATCGCCGCCCGCACGCGGCGGACGGTCTCGATGACCTTCCCCGCGGTGGCGGTGTACGGGTGCACCGCGAGCAGGTCGAAGTGGCCGCCGGCGCCGGCCCGGTAGAGCTGGTCCACGGCCTCCCACGACGGCGACCCGTTGCCGTTCGTGATGCCGCCCAGGACGACCTTCGCGCCCGGATCGGCCTTGGCCAGCGCGGCGTCCGAGGCCTTGACGAGCGCCGCGTAGGAGGCCGCGAACGGCTGGCGCGACCAGAAGCGCGGCAGGTTGGGCTCGTTCCACAGCTGCCAGCGGCGGATCGGCAGGCGCGGGACGCCGGGGTTCTCCGCCCAGAACGAGCCGGCCGGGCCGTAGCGGCCGACGAGTCGCCCGAGGAAGGCGGCGTAGGTCTTCGGATCGCGCGGCGGGTCCCCGTAGGTCCGGGCGGCGGACGGGACGGTCGCCCAGTCCGGGGCGTGGATGACGACGGGCAGGATCCCGAGGCGGTGCTCGGAGAACGCGCGGACGACGCGGTCCAGGCGGGTGAAGTCGGTCGTCTGCGGGCCATCGGGCTCGGTGAGCGCCCAGTCGAAGACGGTGCGGACCTGCCTGAGGCCGACCGTCCGCATGCGGCCGAGCTCGGTCGCCGGATCGACGGCGGCGTCGTCGAAGAGCGGGCCGTCGGCGTTGATGCCGATGAAGCCCGCCGGGAGCTTGCGAACCTTCGTCGCCGCGCCGGCGACGGCGGGGGTGCCCGCCACGACGACGGCGGCGGACAGGAGGGACAGGGCGAGCCGGCGCATCACACGAGCCTAATCACCGGCCCGCCGTGAACGGAGCGGTGGCGGCGCCCGGCGGCGCAGGGCGGTGACACGGGCGCCTTGCGTAGGCTCGGCCGCGGATGTCGTCCCGCCGCCTGGTGATCCTGCTGACGGCCCTCGGGCTCGTGCTGCGCGTCGCGACGCTCGACGTGCAGAGCTTCTGGTCCGACGAGGCGGCGACGGTGCGGCTGCTGCAGGACTCGTTCGGCGCGATGCTGCGCGGGGTCGTCGACGGGGAGTCCACGCCACCGCTCTTCTACGCCGTGGCGTGGGGCTGGACGCACGTCTTCGGGACGGGCGAGGTCGCGGCGCGGCTGCCGAGCGCGCTCGTGGGGACGGCGACGATCCCCGTCGTCGCGGCGCTGGCGGGGCGGCTGGCAGGCGGCAGCCTGGGTGGGGAGCGTGCCGGGCAGGCGGGGCGCGCGGCCGTCCTGGCCGCGGCCCTGGCGGCCACCGGCCCGCTCATGGTCTGGTACGGGCAGGAGGCGCGCGCCTACGCGCTGCTCATGCTGCTGACCGCGGGGTCGGCCCTGGCGCTGCTGCGGCTGCTGGAGGCGCCGTCGACCGGACGCGGCGCCGCCTGGGCGGCGCTCGCGATCGCGGCGATGTGGACGCACCACTTCGCGGTCTTCGTCGTCGCGGGCGAGGCGCTCTGGGTGCTGTGGGCGCTGCGCGAGCGGCGGGCGGCCCGCGAGGGCCCGACCTCGGGGACGGCGTCCATCGTGCGTCGCCCTGACGACACGCGATGGACGCCCTTCCTCGTGCCCGTGCTCGCCGTCGGGGCCGGGGCGCTCGCGCTGGCACCGCTGCTGCTGCACCAGCGCGCGGCCGGGCGGGCGTCGTTCATCGCCCAGGAGACGCTCGGGCGGCGCCTGACGCAGCTGCCCAAGCAGGTCCTCGTCGGATACGACGCGCCGGCCGAGGTCCTCCTGACCGTCGTCGGCCTGCTCGCGGTGGCCGTCTGCGCCGCCGGGCTGCTCACGCGCGCCGAGCGCCCGCGCGCGCTGACCGTCGTCGCGAGCGTCGCCGCCGGGGGCGTGGCCCTGCCGGTGCTCGCCGCACTCGCCGGCCAGGACTTCGTGCTGACGCGCAACCTGCTCGGGGTGCTGCCGCTCGGCCTCGCGGTGCTGGCGGCGGGCGCGGCCCGGCTCCCCGCGCGGACGCCAGCAGCGGCCGGGGCGGCCGCGGTCGGCGTCCTGACGGTCACGGGCGTCGGCCTGGCGGTCGCCGTCGCGTCGGACCCCGTCTACCAGCGCGACGACTTCCGCGCCGCGACCGAGGCCGCCACGTCCGGCGCGGCCGGCCCGCGGCTCGTCGTCGCGGACGCCGAGAGCCGCGTCCCGCTCGGGCTCTACCTCGGGTCGGACACCCGGACCGCACCCCCCGGCTCGCCGCTGACGGTCCGGGAGATCGACGTCGTCAAGCTCGCGGGCGCCCGGCCCGGCGCCACCCGGACGACGCCGGTGATCCCCGCCGACGTCGTCCCGCCGGGCTTCACGCTCGCCGGGGCCCAGAGCGGCGACACGTGGGCGGTGCGCCGCTTCGTCGCCCCCGCGCCGGTGGCGGTGGACCCGGGCGCCCTGGCCGCGCTGAACCCCGGCAAGGACACCATCGTCCTCGCCCGTCCACGCTGAGCTCCGGGCCCGGGGGCGGTGTCGCCCTTCTGTACGCTGGCCGACATGCCAGCTGCCGCCTTCACCACCAGACTGAACGAGCAGATCGCGAACGAGTTCGCGGCCAGCCAGCAGTACATCGCGGTCGCCGTCTTCTACGACAACGAGACGCTGCCGCGCCTGGCGTCCTTCTTCTACGCACAGGCGCTCGAGGAGCGCAACCACGCGATGATGATGGTCAAGTACCTGATGGACGCCGACGAGGAGGCCGTCATCCCGGCCGTCGCCGCGCCCCGCACACGCTTTGCCGACATCGTCGAGCCGGTCGCGATCGCGCTCGAGCAGGAGAAGCGCGTGACGCAGCAGATCGGCGAGCTGGCCGGCATCGCCCGGGACGAGCGCGACTACCAGTCCGAGCAGTTCATGCAGTGGTTCCTCAAGGAGCAGGTCGAGGAGGTCAGCTCGATGAAGGACCTGCTGACCGTCGTGCAGCGCTCGGCCGACAACCCGATGCTCGCCGAGGAGCACCTGGCCCGTGAGGCCGGCGGCGGCGAGGGCGGCGACCCGACGGCGCCCCCGGCGGCCGGCGGCGCGATCTAGTCCGCCACGGCGCGAGGACGGCCGGACGTGGACGAGGACCCCCCGGCGCCCACCCCCTGGCCGACGCCGCTGGCCGGCGTCCTGGAGGGCCGCCACACGCGTCTGGAGCCGTTGGCCGAGGCGCACCGGGAGGCGCTCTTCGCCGCCTCGCGCTTCCCCGAGATCTTCCGCTGGATCATGGCCTACCCCGCCACGCGCGAGGCGTTCGACGCGATCGTCGACGAGGCCCTGGCGGCGAGCGCGGCCGGCGAGGAGTTCGCCTTCGCGACCGTCGACCGCCGCACCGGGCAGGCGGTCGGATCCACGCGCTACCTCGCGCTGCGCGAGGCCGACCGCGGGCTGGAGATCGGCTGGACGTGGCTGACGCCGGCGGCCTGGCGGACGGGCGTGAACGTCGAGGCGAAGCTGCTCATGCTCGCCCACGCCTTCGAGCAGCTCGGCTGCATCCGCGTCGAGCTCAAGACGCACGCCTCCAACGAGCGCTCGCGCAACGCGATGCTCGCGATGGGCGCGACCTACGAGGGGACGCACCGCCACCACCGGATCGTCCCGGGGATCGGCATCCGCGACTCCGCGTGGTTCAGCGTCATCGACCCCGAATGGCCCGCCGTCCGCCGCAGGCTCCGCGCCCGCCTCGCCGCTCACACCCTCCGCGAGGACCCGCGCACACTCTGATGAGGGGGAGGGGCCGGGGTCAGCCCGTGACGGGCGGCGTCCCCTCCACCCACTCGCCTTCCTCGGCCTTCCAGATCGGCGCGCGCGCCTTGAGCTCGTCGATGAGCTCGCGCGCCGCGGCGAAGGCCTCGGGACGATGGGGCGAGGACGTGGCCACGACGACGGACGGCTGCTGCAGCGGGACCCGGCCCACGCGGTGCTCGACGGCGGCTCCGCAGAGGCCGTGGCGCTCGATCGCGGCGTCCACGAGCTCCTGCAGCAGCGGCGTGGCCATCTCGAGGTAGGCCTCGTAGTCGAGCCACGCGACGTCCCGCGTCACGCCGGAGAAGGTGACCACGGCGCCGGCGCGCGGGTCCTCCACCAGGCGCGCGACCGCGTCGAGCGACAGCGGCTCGTGGGTGATCCGCACGTGGCGCACGACGTCCGCGCCACCGCTGACCGGCGGGATGAGGGCGAGCTCGTCCCCGGCGTGCAGCAGCGCGTCGTCCCCCGCGTACTCGCGGTTGACCGCCATGACGCACGGGACGTCGGCCGTCACGTCCCCGAGCGCGGCCAGCGCGTCGCGGACGCGGGCGCCCTCGGGCAGCTGCAGCGCGACGGCGTCCTGCCCCGCGCGCTGGCGCAGGACGGCGAACAGGCGGACGGTGACCTCCATGGCGCCCAGCCTACGCGCCCGCCGGGCCGCCCGGGCCCCCCGCGGCCGACTACCCTGCCGCCCGTGGCACCGTCCCTCACCGTCCGCCTGCGTCAGCGCCTCTCCCGCGGCACGCCGCCTCGCGAGGCGCTCGTCGCCCGACACGTCGCCGGCCGCTCCTTCGCGGACGTCGGCTGCATGTGGCAGGTCCACGGCGGCATCGCGTTCGCCGCGGAGGACGCGGGCGCGAGCGAGGTCTCCGGCATGGACCTCATGGGCGAGACGCCCGAGTTCCAGGCCGCGCGCAAGGCGCGCGGCTCCAGGATGCGCTTCGTCCAGGGGGACCTGCACGACGAGCTGGCCCTCGCCCGCCTGGGGACGCACGACGTCGTGTGGTGCAGCGGCGTCCTGTACCACGCGCCCCATCCCCTGCTGACCCTGGAGCGCCTGGCCTCGGTGACGGGGCAGACGCTGATCCTCGCGACCGAGACCCTGCCCGAGCGGCCGTTCGCCCGGAACGTGTGCGTCTTCGCCCCCGAGCCGGGCGTGCACCCGACGCACACCGAGCCCTTCGACCCGGCCCGCGGGTACGTCAACTGGTACTGGGGCATCACGCCCAGTGCGCTGCGCGCGATGCTCGGCGCGACCGGCTTCGCCGTCGACGAGGAGCACCGCACGGCGTTCCACACGACGGTCGTGGCGCACCGGCTCTGACGCGACGGGGCTCCCGGGCGCGGGACGGGCGTATCTTTTCGCGCATGTCCACCACGCCTGAGTCCGAGGAACGCCTCACCGTCGCCCCGATCGTCGGCAAGGAGGATCCGCGACGGTTCACGGACTCCGGCATCGAGATCAAGCCGCTCTACACGGAGGCCGACCTCCCCGAGGACCTGCGCCTCGGCGAGCCCGGCGACTTCCCGTACACGCGCGGCCCGCACCGCGACATGTACCGCAAGCAGACCTGGACGATGCGCCAGTACGCGGGCTACGCGAGCGCGAAGGAGTCCAACGAGCGCTACCGCTACCTCCTGTCGAAGGGTTCGACTGGCCTGTCGATGGCCTTCGACCTGCCGACGCAGCTCGGGCTGGACTCCGACAACCCGCTCTGCGAGGGCGAGGTCGGCCGCACCGGCGTCGCCATCGACACGATCGACGACATGCGCACGGCGTTCGACCAGATCCCGTTGGACCAGGTCTCCACGTCGATGACGATCAACGCGCCGGCCGCCGTCCTGCTGTGCCTCTACGAGCTCGTCGGCGAGGAGCAGGGCGTCCCGTCCGACCAGCTGCGCGGGACGACGCAGAACGACGTGCTCAAGGAGTACATCGCGCGCGGCAACTACATCTACCCGCCCGAGCCGACGATGCGCCTGACGACGGACCTGTTCGCGTACTGCAAGGAGAACATCCCGCGCTGGAACACCGTCTCGATCTCCGGCTACCACTTCCGCGAGAAGGGCGCGAGCGCCGTCCAGGAGGTCGCGTTCACCCTGTCGAGCGGCATCGCCTACGTCCAGGCCGCCGTCGACGCGGGCCTGCAGGTCGACGACTTCGCCCCGCGCCTGGCCTTCTTCTTCAACGGCCACAACAACGTCTTCCAGGAGGTCGCGAAGTTCCGCGCCGCCCGGCGCATGTGGGCGACGATCATGTCCGAGCGCTTCGGGGCCAAGAACCCCAAGTCGCTCATGCTGCGCTTCCACACCCAGACCGGCGGCGTGACGCTCACCGCGCAGCAGCCGATGAACAACATCGTCCGCGTCGCGCTGCAGGGCTTCGCCGCCGTCTGCGGCGGGACGCAGTCGCTGCACACCAACGGCTACGACGAGGCGCTCGCGCTGCCCTCCGAGGAGGCCGCGAAGCTCGCGCTGCGCACCCAGCAGATCATCGCCGCGGAGTCCGGGGCGACGATGACCGTCGACCCGTTCGCCGGCTCCTACTTCGTCGAGGCGCTGACGGACGAGATCGAGTCCCGCGCCTACGAGCTCATCGCGAAGGTCGACGAGCTCGGCGGCTCGGTCAACGCCATCGAGTTCATCACGGGCGAGATCGACGAGTCCGCCTGGGGCTACCAGGAGCGCTACCGGATCGAGCAGGACATCGTCGTCGGCGTCAACTCGCACGTCGAGGACCCGGTCGAGGTCCCCGGGCTGCTGCGAGTGGACCCCGCCTCCGAGGGCCTGCAGCTCGAGCGCCTGAAGGCGTTCAAGGAGAACCGCGACCACGCGCTCGTCGAGCAGCGCCTGGAGGAGCTGCGCGGCGCGGCGCGCGGGACGGACAACCTGCTGCCCTTCATCAAGCAGGCGCTGAAGGACAAGGCGTCGATGGGCGAGGTCTGCGGCGCGATGAAGGACGTCTTCGGGAAGTACGCGCCGACGTTCTAGGCCGCCGCGGCCTGCCGCGGGCGCGCGCCGAGACCCGAACAGTCCCAGACCGGGTGGGGGAATTCGGGTCTCGCCACGCGTCGTGGCCGAGACCCGAACAGCCCCAGACCGGGTGGGAGGATTCGGGTCTCGGCGGGAACGTCGACCCGCACGGGTAGGGTCGCCGACATGGCTCCCGCGATCCTCTTCTACGACGTCGTCGTCGCCGTCCACGTCATGGCGATCGTCGTCGCCTTCGGCGTGACCTTCGCCTACCCCCTGCTCTACTCGGTCGTCCGGACCGGCGGCGCCCGCTCGCTGGCCGACCTGCACCGCGCGCAGGTCCTGGTCGGCAAGCGGCTCATCGCGCCGTTCGGCGGCCTGGCCCTCCTCGCCGGCCTCTACCTCGCCTCCGACCGTGACCTCTACGACCGCGTCTGGGTTCAGGTGCCGATGGTCATCCTCGTCGCGATCCTCATCGCCGGCGGCGCCTTCTTCGGCCCGACCGAGACGAAGCTCGCCGAGCTCGCCGCCCGTGACGCGAGCCGGTCCAGCCCGGGCTCCGAGGTGGCGCTGAGCGACGAGTACGAGGCGCTCGCCCGGCGGCTCCGGCTCGTCGGCGGCGTCATGTCGCTGCTCGTCCTGCTCGCCGTGTTCATGATGGTCGCCAAGCCCGGCGGCTACTGACCCAGCGCCCGCCGCAGGACCGCGCCGGCCGCCCCGAGCGCCAGGGCCGGCGCGTCGCCGACCGCCGCGCGCGCGAACGGCAGCGGCGGCATCGCGGCCACGAGGCGCGCCTCGTCGGCCGGGGTGCTGCAGTCGTTCATGAAGCGCGCCACGACGTCCCCCGGCGTCCCGCCCAGCAGCGCCGCCATCGTCGCCGGGAAGGCGTCCGGGTCTGCCCGCAGGACGTCGAGGAAGATGCGGTCCAGGAGCTCCAGGCGCGCGCTGCCCGTCCGCGTCGGGACCGGCGCGCCGGCGACGACCGCCCGCGCCACCGCGTCGACCTGCGCCTGGATGCGCGCGAAGGCGTAGCCCGACGACGGCCGCGCCGCGCCGCCCGCGAGCCCGACCGCGCTCACGCGCGCGCCGATCCGGACGGGCCACGGCGCAGTCGTCATCGGGATCACGCCGCGCTCCTCGTACTCGACGGCGAAGGCGGACACGCCGTGGTGCTCGCGCAGGTGGCGGCGGATCGCCGCCCGCCGGCGCGCGGCCGGGACGGGCACCGTCCCGATCGACGTGTCCTCGACGAGCGCGCGGTCGGCCGCGAAGGGCAGGACGTAGACGAAGCGCACCCCGTGGGAGCGGTCGATGCGGAAGTCCATGAGCGTGGCGACGCCGGGGTCGAAGACCGGGCCGTCCGTCCGCACCTCCTGGCCGAGGAAGGCCTGCCGCAGGGCTCCGGCCCTCGGCGGGCGCAGCGCCCGCAGCGGCCCGCCGCCGCCCAGCGCGTCGTAGACGTGGGCGGCCCGCAGCGGGCCGGCGTCCGTGCCGACCACGACGCAGCCGTCCGCCTCCCGGACCACGGTGACGCGCGTCCCGAGGCGCAACTCGACGTCCCCCGCGTCGTCCAGGCGTGCGAGCGCCGCGCCGTAGACGTCGTCCGCGCGCAGGTGCAGGTAGGCCGTCCCCCGCCCGTCCTGGCGCGTGTGCACCCCGGTGGGCGAGACGGTCTGCCAGGCCGGCCAGCGGTGGGTCGCCAGCTCGGTGAAGCGGACGCCCGGGGTGTCCCACAGGCACCACGTGCGGTCCCGTCCGTAGGCCGTGCGCCGGTCCAGCAGGACGATCGGCGCGTCCAGGCCGGCCTCGCGCAGGGCGACGGCGAGCGAGAGCCCGGCGCACCCGGCACCGAGGATCACGTGGGGGGCCGTCCGGCTCATCCGTTGCAGGTTGACGGAACGCCGCCGGGCCGGGGAGGAGTCGGCGCGTCGGAGGGGAAACCCGCTGTCGATGGCCCCGCATCAAGCCCAGCGCACCCTCGTCAAGTCCCGCCCCGAGCTGTGGGCGGAGGTCTCCGACGTCACCTCGTTGTGCAAGCACCTCGGTGAGTTCGGGGACATCACGATCACCCTCCTGGAGCCCGAGTCCACCGTCGCCTGTGAGTGCACCGCAGCGCGCGGCACGGTGTAGCTCTAGACCTCCGGCTGGGGGACGAAGGTCACGCTGACCGCCGAACTGCTCGACGTCGACGTGCCGCAGCCGGACGCCGTGCCAGAGCCTGAGCCAGTGGCGGACGTCTCGCCACCGCCAGCGCGCGAGCCGGCCGCCGAGGCAGCCTCTGCCGTGGACGCAGAGCCCGCCCCGGAGCCGGCCGCGGTCGTCGTCGCCGAGCCGTCCGTCGAGCCGGTGGCAGAGCCCGAGCGCGATCCGGAACCCGTGCCCGCGGCCGATCGGGCGCCCGCGCCCAAGCGCGGCTTCTTCGCCCGCCTCTTCGGCCGCGGCAAGGCCCCCGCCCCCGTCCCGGCGGGGCCGACGGCCGCCGAGCGCGCCGCCGCCCGCAGCGCGACACGCACCACGCCGCTGCCCGAGCCGGAGATCCTCGTCGTCGAGCCGATCGCCGAGACGCCCCCGACGCCCGAGCCCGCCCGCGAGCCGGCGCCGCTGCACCTCGTCCCGGACCTCGAGCCCGAGACCGCGCCGCTCGAGGACGACACCGACCCCGAGGACGACCCGCCGCTCGTCGCCCGCGCCGTGCTGGACGGCGACCGCGCCGTCGAGGTCCTCACGGGCGCGCTGGACGACCTGGGCGCCGCGCACCGGCGCCCGTTCACGAACACCTGACGGCGGCCGTCACACCGCGGGGAGCACCTCGCGCAGCCAGGCGACGGTCCGCTCGGGCTGCTCGTCGACGATGAAGTGCCCGCAGCCGGGGACGTCGGTGATCTGCACGTCGTCGGCGTGCTCGGCGAAGCCGTCGAGCATCGACCGCTTGATCGCCACGTCGTCGAGGCCGAAGAGGACGCGCACGGGCATCGTCAGGCGCTGGGCGTCGTAGCGGCCACGGGCCGCCGCGGGGATGTCGCGCAGGAGGAAGGACCGGTAGACGAGCGACCCGGCGTAGGCCCGGCCGGGCTCGCGCATCGCCGCGCGGAACTCGCGGGCGGCGGGCGCCGGCATCCCCGAACGGCGCATGACCCACCACATCGGCGCGCCGCGCTGGACGAGGCGCCCGAGCCCCGGCGCGGCGACGAGCGGCTGGTAGGCCAGGCGGTGGGCGTAGCGGACCGTCCCGCCCGGCTTCTGCCACACGTGCGGGATGTTCAGCAGCGAGAGGGTGCGCACGCGCTGCGGCGCGCGGAGGGCCACGAGCTGCGCCGTCCACCCACCCCAGTCGTGACCGACGAGGTCGACCTGCCCGATCCCGAGGGCGTCCAGAAGCGCCAGGACGTCCGACGCGAGCTGCTCCTTCTCGTAGCCGACGGGCGTCACCTCGCTCCAGCCGAAGCCCCGCAGATCCGGCGCGATGACACGCCGCCCGTCCGCGGCGAGGGCCGGGATCACGGCGTGCCAGAGCCACCAGTGCTCGGGCCAGCCGTGCAGCAGGACGACCGGCGGCCCGTCGGCCGGCCCGGCGCTCGCGACGTGCAGGCGGACGCCACCGGCGTCGACAAAATCGTGCTGGACCCCGTCACAGGGCGGAAAGGCGCGCATCCAAATAGCATCCCGCACCGTCATGACCCAGCGCCAGAAGCCCCCCGCGACCTTCGACGAGATGGCCACCCAGCTGGCCGAGCTGCGCCAGCAGGCCGCGCACTCCAGCCCGGAGGCCGAGGAGAAGCAGCACGCCAAGGGCAAGTACACCGCCCGCGAGCGCATCGAGAAGC
>CAZRLR010000023.1:1188-20769 GCA_964600395.1 uncultured Conexibacter sp. | reverse complement strand
CTGCGGACGCACGCCGTGGCACTTCGACGCCCACAACTTCCCGATCACCGGGAAGGACGTCGTCACGAGCTGGCTGCCGCTGCAGGCGATCCCTGCCGAGATGGGGCCGCTGGCCTTCGCCGCCGGCCGGGACGTGTGGCAGGTCGCCGAGGCCGTGGACTTCAGCGCGACGGACGACTCGTACGACCGCGGCGTCGCCAAGGCCTTCCAGGCCGCGGGGGTGACGGTGGACGACTCGCCGTTCGCGCTCGGCGAGCTCTCCTTCCACCACTCGTGGTGCTTCCACTACGCGCGGGCGAACGCGACGACGCAGCCGCGGATGGTCATGGCCTCGACGTACTTCGCCGACGGCTCGCGCCTGGTCGACGAGCCGACGATGGTCTCCGGCGACTGGCAGCGCTTCATGCCAGGCGCGCAGCCGGGCGCGGTCATCGACACGCCGCTGAACCCGATCGTCTCGCGATGACGAAGCCGGTGTCCGTCCCCCTGACGGGCCACGCCTACTGGCAGGAGCGCACGCGGACGCTCGGCGCGCGGGCCGTCGTCTCGACCGACCACCCCGACCGCATCGGCCTGGACGCCGTGACCGCCGGGCACCGCGCCGTGCTGCTGCCGGTCCTGACCTCGCTGCTGGACGGGTCCGAGCGCACGCTGCTGGACCTCGGCTGCGGCTCCGGGCGCCTGACGGCCGACCTCGCCGCGACGCTCGGCGCCGACGGGTGCGGCGGCGGGCGCGCCATCGGCGTGGACCCCGTCCCGGACCTGCTCGCGCTGGCCCCGGCGCACCCGGCGACGAGCTTTCGCCTGCTGCAGGCCGGCGCGCCGCTGCCGCTGGACGACGCCAGCGTGGACGTCGTCTTCACGCTCACCGTCCTGGGCGGGCTGCTCGGGGACGGCGAGCTGGCGGCGATGGCCGCCGAGATCCGGCGGGTCCTGACGCCCGGCGGCCTGCTGTTCCTCGCCGAGTCGGTCTCCGACGACGCGCCCGTCGAGCACTGGGCGCCGCGGTCGGTGGCGGACTACGCCGACGCCTTCCCGTGGGCGCCGCTGCGCGAGGTCGCGCGCTTCGTCGACGCCGGCGACCCGATCTCGGTGCTCGCCGGCCGCGCCGCAGGCTGACCGCCCGGTTGGCGCGACGGCGCGACGGGTCACCGGCCAACCTCGGCGCGCGCGCGGCGTTCTGAGGGGTAGGCGCCCCCCGCCCGGGGCGCCGATTCCTCATGCCCGCGCCCCCGCCGCCCACCCCGTCCCGCCCGACCGTCGAGGTCCGCGACCTGCGCGGCGTCCGCGTGCACGCCGCCGGCGACCCGGTGCTGCTGGACCGCTCGGGCCGTCGCGCGCGCCGGCTGCGGGCGACCGGCCGCGTCGTCGGGGGCCTCTTCCTGCTGTGGTTCTGCGGGCTGGTCCTCGCCGGCCTGGGGCTGCTGCCCGCCGGCGGCCTGCCGCTGGGGTCGACGGCGGCGCCCCGGACGGCGCCGTCGTCGCTCGCGCGCACGCCGGTCGCGCGGCCGGCGAGCGCGGCGGACCTGCGGCCCGCCACCGCCGCGACGGCCGCCGCGACCGCGGCGCCGAGGACGCTCCCGGCCACCGCGTCGGCCCCTGCCGGGACGAGCGTCACCACGGCGCAGGGACGCGAGGGCGGCGGCACGAACGCCCCGACGCGCCGCCAGGGCGGCCGGACGCCGTCCTCGGGCTCGACCGCCGAGACGACCGGCAGGCGCCCGACCACCACGGCGACGCCCACCACCGGCACGGGCCCCGGCAAGAGCGCGACCGCCGGCGGCAACGGCAACGGCAACGGACGCCCGGCCACGACGCCGAGCGCCTCGGGCACCACGACCCCGGCCGCAAGCTCGTCCCAGGGCACGGGGAAGGGCAAGTCGACCTCCGCGCCCGGCCGCACGAAGACGACGAGCACGACACCGGCCGCCACGCCGGCCCCCGCGAGCACGACCCCGACGACCACCACGTCCACGACCGCCCCGGGCGCCTCGGGCACCGCGCCCGGCCACGGCGGCACACCCCCCGGGCAGGAGAACGGCAATGGCCACGGCAAGCCCTAGGCCCCGCGTCCCGGGCTGGATGCGCACGCCACCGGGCCACTGGCGGCTGCTGGGCTTCTGCGCCCTCGTCGTCGCGGTCATCCTGACCTTCCAGGGCATCGCGACGCACACGATCGGCGTCACGGACGAGCCGAAGGAGGTCGATTCCCCCAGCGCGCCGCTCGTCGGCCAGCACCCCGTCTTCGCGGCCCGCGGCGGGCGGCTGCGCTCCGTCGCCCCCGCCCCCGGACGCCGCGTGGCGCTGACCTTCGACGACGGGCCCGACCCCAAGTGGACGCCCCGCATCCTCGACGTCCTGCGCGACGCGCACGTGCGGGCGACGTTCTTCGTCGTCGGCAGCCAGGCCGCCCGGCACCCCGACCTCATCCGGCGCATGGTCCGCGAGGGGCACGAACTGGGCAACCACACCTTCACCCACGCGGCGCTCTCGACCGGGCCGGCGTGGCAGCGCCGGCGGCAGCTCGAGCTGACCGAGGCGACGCTCGCGGGCATCACGGGCCACTACGCGCGGCTCGTGCGCCCGCCGTACTCGGCCACGCCGGACGCCGTCGACCCCGCCCAGGACCGCGAGCTGGCCGCGATGGCCGGGTCGCGCTACTACATGGTGCTCGCGGACTTCGACTCGAACGACTGGCAGCGCCGCGGCGTGGAGGCCGCCGTCCGGGACGCCTCGCCGCCCGGCACGACCGGCGGCGTCGTCATGTTCCACGACGGCGGCGGTGACCGCGCGCAGACCGTCGACGCCGTCCGCGCGCTCATCCCCCGCCTGCGCTCACGTGGCTTCCGCTTCACGACGACGACGCAGATCGCCGGCCTGACGCCCGCGGTCACCGCCCCCAAGGCCAGCCCGGGCGAGCACCGCCGCGGCCAGCTCTTCAAGACGAGCGTCCGCCTGGCCTTCCTCTTCATCGGCGTCTTCAGCGTCCTGATGCTCACGATCGGCGTCCTCGTCGGCCTGCGCGCCGTCCTGCTGCTGGCGCTCGCCACGCACCACACGCGGACGACCCGTCGCGCGGCCGCGGGCGCCCCCGAGCACCTGCCGCGCGTGGCGGTCCTCGTCCCGGCCTACAACGAGGAGGTCGGCATCGAGCGGGCCGTCCGGTCGCTCGCCGGCGGCGACTACCCCGACCTGCAGGTCGTCGTCGTCGACGACGGGTCCACGGACCGGACCGCCGAGATCGTCGCCGGGCTGGACCTGCCGAACGTCCGCCTCGTCCGCCAGGACAACGGCGGCAAGTCCGCCGCGCTGAACACCGGCATCGCCGAGACGGACGCCGACGTCCTCGTCATGGTCGACGGCGACACGCTCTTCGAGCCCGACACGATCCGCCGCCTCGTGGCGCCGCTGGCGGACCCGGCCGTCGGCGCCGTCTCGGGTAACACGAAGGTCGGCAACCGCAGCGGCATGCTCGGGCGCTGGCAGCACATCGAGTACGTCATGGGCTTCAACCTGGACCGGCGTATGTACGAGGTGCTGCAGTGCACCCCGACCGTGCCCGGGGCGATCGGCGCCTTCCGGCGCGACGTGCTCGAGCGGGTCGGTGGCGTGCCCGCCGACACGCTCGCGGAGGACACGGACCTGACGCTCGCCATCGGCCGCACCGGCGCCCGCGTCGTCTACGCCGAGGACGCGCGCGCGTGGACGGAGGCCCCGTCGACGCTCACCGCGCTGTGGCGCCAGCGCTACCGCTGGTCCTTCGGCACGATGCAGGCCGTCTGGAAGCACCGCGGCGCGGTCCTCTCGCGGGACCCACAGGACCGCCGCATCGGTCGCCGCGCGCTGCCGTACATGTTCCTCTTCCAGATCGTGCTGCCGGTCATCGCGCCGCTCATCGACCTCTACGCGGTCTACGGCATCGTCTTCACCGACGCCGGGCGGGTCCTCCTCGCGTGGCTCGCCTTCAACGCCGTGCAGCTGCTCATCGCCGTCTACGGCTTCCGGCTGGACAAGGAGTCGATCCGCCCGCTCTGGGCGCTGCCGCTGCAGCAGTTCGTCTACCGCCAGCTCATGTACCTCGTCATCATCGAGTCGACGGTCAGCGCGCTGCAGGGGGTGCGGTCGGGGTGGAAGCACCTGCCGCGCACGGGCGACGCCGTCATCGCCGCCCCGCCGCCCAAGGCGACGACCACCGCCTGAGGGCGCGAGCGCCCCGGTCAGGCGGGGGCGCCGTCGACGCGCAGCTGCAGCAGGCCGTCGGCGACCGTCGCGCCGTCGATGTGCTCGGCGACACCGACCTGCTCGGGGCTCAGCCGCGCCTGCAGCGTGTGCGCCCGGTGGCGCCGGACCTGCGGCACAAGCTCGTCGAGCAGGTCCTTGACGAGGTGCACGCGCGAGCGGTCGCGCAGCGCGAGCGCCATCTCGGCGTAGGGGCCGTAGAGCAGCTCGAAGCACGCGAGGCCGACGATGACGCCGGCCTCCATGACGACGACGCTGCGGGCGGCCCCCGCCGCCGACTCCAGAAGGCTCGGGTCCCCGAGCACGCAATGCAGGTCCCTCAAGGGCATGACCTGCCCATGGTGCGGACCGGAGCGCGTCGCGCCATCCGGGCAAAGCCCCGCGCCCGCTGCGGGAAGTCCGCGAAGAGCGGCTCAGCTCAGCGGAATGACGAGGCGGACGCGGGTGCCCCGCGGTGCCACCCGGCCGACCTCGAGGCTGCCGTGGGCGAGCTCGGCGCGCTCGCGCATGCCGGTCAGGCCGAAGCCCGTGGAGCGCTCGAGCGCGGACTGCGTGATGCCCCGCCCGTCGTCGAGGACCTCGAGCATGAGCGTCCCCGCGCCCGGCGTCAGCGTCACGCGGGCGTGCTCGGCGTGGGCGTGCTTGGCGACGTTCGTCAGCGCCTCCTGCACGATGCGGTAGGCCAGCGTCTCGAGCTCCGGGGCGAGCCGGCGATCGCCGAGGTCCATGTCGAGGGTGCACTGCAGGTCGTAGGTGTCCGCGATCTGCTCGGCCAGCGTCCGCAGCGCCGCCTGCAGCCCGAGCTCGTCGAGCGCAGCGGGACGCAGGTCGCTGATGACGCCGCGCAGCCCGGCGATCTCGTACTGCAGCTGCGTGATCGTCGCGTCGATGAGCGCGTCGTGCTCGGCCGGGTCGGCGCGACGGATGCGGCTGAGCTGCAGCTTCAGCGCGCCCAGGCCCTGCAGCGTCCCGTCGTGCAGGTCGCGGGCCCAGCGGCGGCGCTCGGCCTCGGCGGCCTCCATGGTGTCGCGCAGGCGCTGGCGCTCGACGGTGCGGGCGGTGGCGACCGCGGTGGCGGCGCTCGCGGCGAACGAGCGCAGGGCGCGCTCGTCCTCGGCCGAGAAGGTGCCCGTCGTCCCGATGTGGTCGAAGGCCGCCAGGACGCCCAGGCCGCGGCCGCGGAACATGAGCGGGACGAGGAGGGCGCTGTGGGCGGCGGTGATGCCGAACGTGCTCGGGTCGATGCTCAGCATGCCCCGCGGGTCGTCCAGGCGCCGGGGCCGGCCGTCCTTCAGCGTGGCGCCCGCCGTCGAGCGGCCGATCGGGATGGCGGCACCCGCGGGCGGCCGGACGTTGCCCGCCCAGCTGGCCAGATGCAGCTCCTCGCCGTCGACGAGCCAGATGAGCAGCGCGTCGGCCGCGACGAGGGCCCGCGCCCGCTTGACGATGAGCTCGAGGATCGGCGGCAGCTCCGTCTCCCCGCCGACGGCCAGCGCGAAGTCGCGCGCGGCCTCGGTCGCCTGCACGGCGTGCTCGAGCTCCTTGCGCCGTTCGTCGCTGGAGCGGAACAGGCGCGCGTTGTCGATCGCGATCGCCGCCCACTCGGCCAGGACCGTGATCGCCTCGACGTCCCCGTCGCTGAAGTCGTCCGCACCGGCCTTCTCGGTGAGGTAGAGGTTGCCCCAGGCCTCGCCACGGATGACGATCGGCGCGCCGAGGAAGTTGCCCATCGGGGGATGCCCGGGCGGGAAGCCGTAGGAGCGCGGGTGGCTGGACACGTCGCTCAGCCGCAGGGTCTCGGGTTCGTCGATGAGGACGCCGAGCACGCCGCGGCCGTGCGGGAGGTTGCCGATCGCCGCGTGCATCTCCGGCGTGTCACCCGAGGTGTGGAACTGCGCCAGGCCGCGCCGGCGCTCGTCCAGGACGCCGAGTGCGGCGTAGCGGGCCCCCGTGAGCTCGCGGGCGGTCTCCAGGACGCGGACGAGGACGAGGTCGAGGTCGAGCTCGGCGGTGAGCGAGCGGCCGACGGCGAGCAGGCGCTGCAGCCGCTGGACTTCGCCCGGTGACCTGTCGGGGGCAACCGCCATCGGCGCGAGCATACGGGAGAGCGTCGTCGCGCCCATCGCGTAGCCTGCGCGGTATGACCATCCGCCTCGTGCTCGCCGACGATCACACCGTCGTCCGCAGCGGCCTGCGCCTCCTGCTCGAGAGCGAGGTCGGCTTCGAGGTCGTCGCGGAGGCCGCCGACGCCGACGCCGCGCTGCGCGCCGTCCTCGGGCACAAGCCCGACGTCCTCGTGCTGGACCTCAACATGCCCGGCGAGCCGACCTCGCTGGACGCCATCCCGTCCGTCGCCGAGCGCTCGCCGCAGACGAAGGTCGTCGTCCTGACGATGCAGGAGGACCCCGAGTACGCCCGCCGGGCGCTGCGGGCCGGGGCGCTGGGCTACGTCCTGAAGGAGGCGGCCGACACCGAGCTCGTCGAGGCCGTGCGCCGCGCGGCCGCCGGGGGCACGTACCTCAACCCGTCGCTCGGCGCGCGTCTGGCGGCGATGCCGCCCGCCGACGGGGGCCGGCCGGACGACCTCTCCGAGCGCGAGGCCGAGGTGCTGCGCCTCATCGCCCTCGGGCACACGAACACCGAGATCGGGGAGCAGCTGTTCCTGTCGGTGCGCACGGTCGAGACCCATCGCGCGCACGTGCAGCAGAAGCTCGGGCGCACGACCCGCGCCGAGCTCGTCCGCTACGCCCTGGACAACGGGCTGCTCGACGGCTGAGCGGCCGGCTCGCCGAGGACGCCCCCTCTCAGCTCCAGCACCCGGTCGAAGCCCCGCAGGTCCACCCCGGGGTGGACGATCGCCAGCAGGCTCTGGCCTTGCTCGCGCGCGTGCACGGTCAGCGCGTCCATGACGCGCTGCGCCGTGCCCGCGTCCAGGTGGGCGGTCGGCTCGTCGACGAGCAGGACCCCGGCGTCGGCCACGAGCGCGCGCGCCAGGGCGATGCGGCGGCGCTGGCCGCCGGAGACGGTCGCGCCGTCCTCGCCGACGAGCGTGTCGATGCCCTCCGGCAGCGTGTCGAGCCAGCCGCCGAGGTCCAGGGCCTCCAGCGCCGCGCGGACCTCGCCGTCGGTCGCGTCGGGGCGGGCGAGGCGGACGTTGGCGGCGATCGACGTCGTGAAGAGCCCGGCGTCCTGCGCGAGCAGCCGCACCCGGCGGCGCAGGGCGTGGACGTCCAGGTCGCGGACGGCGACGCCCCCGAGCAGGACGCGGCCGGCGTCGGCGTCGCGCCGGCGCACGAGGACCTCCGCGAGCGTCGTCTTGCCGGCACCGGACGGGCCGACGAGCGCGACGCGCTCACCGGCGGCCAGGCGGAGGGCCAGGCCGTCGAGGACGGGCGGGCCGTCACCGTCGCCGCGGACGGTCAGGCCGTCCACGAGCAGCTCCCGGCCCGCGGGCAGCGGCCGGGCGGGTCGCCCGGCGGCAGCGTCGGCAGCGTCGGCGTCCGGGGCCGGGGCCGGGGCGACCTCGTCGATGCGCTGCGCCGCCGCGGCGCACCCGGCGAGGGCGAGCGCGGAGGCCGGCAGCGGCGTGACCGCCTCGAAGGTGCCGAGCGTCACGAGCACGAGGGCCGCCAGCAGGATCCCGTCCAGGCGCCCGTCCGCGGTGGGGCCGATCGCGGCGAGCAGGACGCCGACGATCGTCGCGCCCTGCACGAGCTGCCCGGCGGCGGCGGTGAGCGACAGGGCCAGGGCGTCCCGGCGCGCGAGCGTGGCCAGGCGCGCGTCCGCGGCCTGCAGGCGGGCCGCGCGGTCGCCGGCCTGGCCGAGGACGACGAGCTCGGCGCCGTGGCGGGTGCTCTCGAGGATCTCCGCCGTGAGGGTGGCGCGCGCGGCCGCCTGCCGCCGTGCGGCGGCGGCCCCCATGCGGGCGCCCGCCCACGGGACGGCGAGCGCCCCGACGAGCAGGCCCGCGCCCAGGACGGCGGCGCCGACGGGCAGGACGACCGCCGCGGCGAGCGTCGCCGTGCCCGCGCAGAGCGCGGCGACCCCCCACGGGGTCAGCGCGCGGAGGTAGAGGTCCTGCAGCCGGTCGACGTCGGCGACGAAGCGGCTGAGCAGCTCGGACTGGCGGCGCCCGCGGGCGGCGGCCGCCGGCTGGGCCGCCAGGCGGGCGAAGAACGCGGTGCGCAGCGTCGCCAGGGACCCGAGCGCCAGGTCGTGCGCGGTCAGGCGCTCGCCGTAGCGCGCCAGGGCACGGACGAGGGCGAGCGCCCGGACGCTGACGATGAGGACGCTGAGCGACAGGACCGGCGGGCGCAGCGCCGCCTTGGAGATGAGCGCCCCGGAGACGCCGAGCAGGGTGACGCCCGCCAGGATGCTCGCGGACGCGAGGGCGAGCACGACGGCGATGCGGCGCCCGGCGGGCGCGCTGAGGGCGACGACCTGCCGCAGGGCCTGGCGCTCGGCGGTGGTCATGCCACGAGCTCCGGGGTGACCCGGGACGGGACGGGGGCGGGCGTGTCGCGGTCGTCGAGGCGCCCGTCGCGCAGCTCGACGGTCCGGTCGGCGAGCGCGGCCAGGCCCGGGTCGTGAGCGATGACCAGGGCGGTGCGCGCGCGGCACAGCCGCACGAGCTTCGCCTCGATCGCCGCGGCGGTCGCGGCGTCCAGGTGCGCGGTCGGCTCGTCGAGGACGACGAGCGGTGCACCGGACAGGAAGGCGCGGGCCAGGCCCAGGCGCTGGGCCTCGCCCGCCGACAGGCGGCGCCCGCCGTCCCCGACGACGGTGTGGACGCCGTCCGGCAGCGTCGCCACCAGCGGCCCCAGGCCGGCCTGCACGAGCGCGGCCAGCACGTCGGTGGCCGACGCGTCGGGCCGCGCGAGGCGGACGTTGCCCGCCAGGGTGTCGCTGAGCACGACGGGGCGCTGGGAGACCCAGGCGATGCGCGCGTGCCAGTCGGCCGCGTCGACGTCCCGCAGGTCCACCCCGCCGCACGACACGGCGCCCGCCGTCGGGTCGGCCAGGTGCAGCACGAGCGCCGCGAGCGTCGACTTGCCGCCGCCCGAGGGCCCGACGAGCGCGACGGTCTCCCCCGGGGCGAGGGTGAGGTGCACGTCGTGCAGGACCTCGCGTCCGCCGTAGGCGAAGCGCACCCCGTCCAGGACGACCGGGGCGCGCGCCGGGTCCGGCGCCGGGAGCTCGCCGACGGCGGCGACCGCGTCCGGTGCGTCGAGCACGGCCATGACCCGGCCGGCGCCGGCCAGGCCGTCCGCCGAGGCGTGGAACTGCTGTCCGACGCCGCGCAGCGGCGTGTAGAGCTCGGGGCACAGCAGCAGGACGGTCAGGCCGGCGGCCAGGCCGATCGACCCGGCGGCGAGCTGCAGCCCGATCGTCGCGGCGACGAGGGCGGTGCCGATCATCGCGACGAGCTCGAGCACGAAGGCCGACAGGAAGGCGACGCGCAGCGTGCCCATCGTCGCGTCGCGGTAGCGCGCGGCGATCACCCCGACCTGCTCGGCCTGGGCGTCCTCCCGTGCGTGCGCGCGCAGGACGTCCAGCTCGCGGACGACGTCGGCGAAGTGGGCGCCCAGGACGCTCAGCGCCCGCCAGCGGGCCCGCGCCTGCCCGCGGGCGCGCAGCCCGACGAGGATCATGAAGACGACGAGCACCGGGACGGTGACGGCCAGGACGATCGCCGCCGGCAGGTCGCGCGTGGCGGCGTAGGCGAGGATCACCGGCGGCAGCACGACGGCGAGCGCGACCTGCGGGACGTACCGGGCGAACCACGCCTCCAGGCCGTCGACGCCCTGGACCGCGGCGGTCGCCAGCTCGCCCGACCGCTCGCCGTCGAGCAGGCCCGGACGGCGGCGCAGCGTCGTGTCGGCCAGCCGGCGGCGCAGCTCGGCGAGCGCGGTCAGCGCGCCGCGGCGACCGGCGTAGCCCACCCCGGCGTCCACCACCGCGCGCGCGGCCAGGGCCAGGGCCAGCGCGCCGAGCAGGCCGGCGAGCGCGCCGACGTCGTCGTGCTCGAGGAAGGCACGGGCGACGATCGTCGCCAGCAGCGCCGCCTGCGCGACCGACAGGGCCGCGGTCAGCAGCGCGCCGACGCCGATCGCCAGCAGCGCCGGGCGGGCCTGCGGCGTCTGGCGCAGCAGGCGGCGGGAGAGCTCGCGGTCGTCCATCAGCCGGCGGCGGCCGCGGCGTCCGGCGGGCGCTGGTGGCCGAGCGCGTCCAGCGGGGTCTTCTCCCCCGGGCGGTAGTCCTCGGCGCCCAGGCGGCGGCGGAAGACCCAGTAGCTCCAGCTCTGGTACCCGAGGACGATCGGCGTGAAGAGGACCGCGACCCAGGTCATGACCTTCAGCGTGTACGGCGTGGACGAGGCGGCCGCGAGGCTCAGGTCCGGGCCGGGGCCGGTCGAGGGCAGGGCGTTGGGGTACTGCCAGGCGAAGAGCATCGCGAAGACGAACGCGACGGTCAGGGCGCTGGCCGCGAAGGCGGCACCCTCGCGGCCGGCCCGCGAGAGGGCGAACGCCCCGCCGACGGCCGCGACCGCCACGACGCCGAGGACCGCCGAGACGGGCTCGACGGAGTCCTGGAGGACGAGCGTCACCGCGACGAAGAGCACGACGACGGCAGCGGCGGCCGGGGCGAGCACGCGCGTGGCCGCGACGGAGCGCTCGTGCACGGTGCCGTGGGTGCGCAGCGCGAGGAAGTGCGCGCCGTGGGCGAGGAAGAGCGTGAGGCTCATGACGCCGCCGAGCAGGCCGTAGGGCCCGAGCAGCGTCCAGAACGTCCCGTCGTACTCCCCGGCGTCCGTCAGCGGGACGCCGCGGGCGATGTTCGCCCACGCGACGCCGAGCAGCAGCGCGGCGACGCCGCTGCAGACGGTGATGATCCACTCCCAGCGGTCGCGCCAGACGGGGTCGTCGTGCTTGCCCCAGAACTCGACGCCGACGTTGCGCAGGATGAGGACGACGAGCAGGAGGAACAGCGCGAGATAGAAGCCGCTGAACATCGTGGCGTACCACTCGGGGAAGGCGGCGAAGGTCGCACCGCCGGCGACGAGGAGCCAGACCTCGTTGCCGTCCCAGACGGGGCCGAAGGAGTGCAGGACGGCCTTGCGCTCCTCGTGGTCGCGGGCGACGACGCGCAGCAGCGCGCCCGCGCCGAAGTCGAAGCCCTCGAGGACGAGGTAGCCGGTCCACAGGACGCAGATGAGGAGGAACCAGACGGTCTGAAGGGTGCTCATGGCAGGGGGCTCCGGGGGCTCAGTACGTGAGGACGAGGTCGGGGGACGGCGGGGCGGGGGCCAGCGGGTCGTCCGGGCCGTCCTCGGGGGGCCGCTCGGGGCCGGCGTCGGCGGTGCGCAGGAAGAGCCGCACGCCGATGGCGCCCAGCACGCCATACAGGACGGTGAAGCCGACCATCGAGAGGATGATCGACAGCGAGTTGACCGTCGGCGACACGGCGTCCTCCGTCTTGAGCAGGCCCTGCACAACCCAGGGCTGGCGGCCCATCTCGGTGAAGATCCAGCCCGAGGTGTTCGCGACGAACGGCAGCGCGACCGCCCCGGTCAGCACGAGCAGCCAGCGGTCGCTGAGCGACTTGCGGCGGCGCAGGAACAGGATCGTCAGGGCGCTCAGGAGGATGAGCACCGTCGCGGCGCCGACCATCGCGCGGAAGGACCAGTACGTCACCGCGACCACGGGGGCGTACTCCCCGGGCCCGTACTTGGCGCGGTACTTCGCGTTGAGGTCGTTGATGCCCTCGACGGTGCCGCTCCAGGTGCCCGTCGCCAGCAGCGAGAGCAGGTGCGGGACCTGGACGTCGACGTTCGTCCGCTCGGGGTTCGGGGTCCAGGCGCCTGTCGCGAAGAGCGAGAACGGGGCGGGGCCCTGCGTCTCGAAGAGCGCCTCGGCGGCGGCCATCTTCATCGGCTGCTGCTTGACGAGCAGCTGGCCCTGCAGGTGGCCGATGAAGCCGGTGGCCACGGTCGACGCGAGGACGATCGGCAGCGCGAGCTGCAGCGTCCGGCGGTAGACCTCGTCGGCGCGGCCCTTGCGCATCTGCCAGGCGCAGACGGCGATGAGCACCATGCCGGCGGTCGCCCACGCGCCGAGGATCGTGTGCGGGAAGGCGTACAGGAGCGTCGAGTTCGTCAGCACGTCGAGGATCGACGTCATCTCGGCGCGGCCGGTGACCTTGTCGATCTCGTAGCCCACCGGGTGCTGCATCCACGAGTTGGCGGCGAGGATGAAGTACGCCGACAGCATCGAGCCGACGGCGACCATCCAGATCGACAGGAGGTGCAGGCGCGGGGAGAGCCGGTCGCGGCCGAAGATCCACAGGCCGAGGAACGTCGACTCCAGGAAGAAGGCGAGCAGGCCCTCGATCGCCAGCGGGGCGCCGAAGACGTCGCCGACGTAGCGCGAGTAGCCCGACCAGTTCATGCCGAACTGGAACTCCTGGACGATGCCCGTCGCGACGCCGAGGGCGAAGGAGATGAGGAAGAGCTTGCCCCAGAACGCCGTCATCCGGCGGTAGACGTCCTTGCCCGTCCGGTAGTGGAGGGTCTGGCAGACCGCGACGAAGGCGGCCAGGCCGATGGAGACCGGGACGAGGAGGAAGTGGTAGATCGTGGTGATGGCGAACTGCCAGCGGGCCAGCTCCACCTGGCCCGCGGCGGCGGCGACGAGGTGCACGCGTTCGACCTAGACGTGCGCGACGGTCGGACGGGTCCGCGGCGCCGGCGCCGGCGCGGGGGCGGGCACCGCGACGGTCACGTCGGCCGCCTGCACGACGGCGGGCGCCATCGCGACGGGCGCGGCCACGACCGCGGCGGCCGCGTCCGCGGCGGCGGCGACCGGCGCGGTGGCGGGCAGGCCCGTGGCGTCGTCGAGCAGGCGCACGGCCGACAGGCAGATGACCCCGGCGCAGACGGCGATGAGGGTCAGCGTGAAGGCCACGGCGAGCGTCGAGGCGGCGGTCCACATCCAGATCTCCACGCCGATGACGCCGAAGACCACGAGGTTGGCGAGGACGATGAACATCCCCGGGGAGCGGTTGATGAGGAGCATGGCTCCATCCTCCGCCGCGGCGCGCGCCCTGCCCTCCGCAGGCGTCCCGTCACGCGCTCCGTACTTTCCCGACACGCCGTCGCGGCTTGGCCCCCGGGCGCCGGGGGGCGACGGGCAGCACGACCCGCAGGTCCGCCCCCGTACCCGTCTCGTGGGTCGGGCCGTGCTCCCGCAGCACCGCGAGCATGTCGCGGTTGCGGGCCAGCACCTCGGCGACGAGGCGCGTGAGCCCGCGACGGCGGGCCTCGTCCTCCAGCGCCTGCAGCAGTGCCCCGGCGACCCCGTGGCGGCGCCACGGCTCGGCGACCTCGAAGGCGACCTCGCCGGTGCTCGCGTCGACCGGCACGAGGACGCCGTGGCCGGCGATCACGCCGTCCTGCTCGGCGACGAGGCCGCAGGCGCCGACGGCGTCCGGGTGCGCGGCCCAGTCGATCGCCCGTTCGAGGTCGACCGCGCCGGTGAAGAAGCGACGCTCGCGCGCCTCGCGGCTGAGCCCGCGCAGGAGGCCGGCCAGGCCGTCCGCGTCCTGCGGGCCGACGGGACGGATCGTCAGGCCCGGCGGCAGCGGGCGGGCGGGCGGGGGCTCAGCTCGAGGTGATGCGCTCACGGGCACCGGTGGCGGGCCCCGCCGGGTCTGCCGCGTCCGTCGTGCTCCGCGTCAGCGCGACGACGAGCACGGGGCACCGCGCCGCGCCGGCGAGCACCTGCGTCGAGGTGGACCCGAACAGCAGGCGGCGGACGGGACCGTAGCCGCGGGAGCCGAGGACGAGCAGGTCGACGTGCTCGGAGAAGCGCAGGATCTCGGTCGCGGGCGGGCCGCTGACGGCGTGCGGCACGACGCCGAGCGCCTCGAGGGCCTGCCGCGCACGGCGCAGCGACGTGCCCGTGATGTCCTCCAGCACCGCGACGGACGCGATCGGGCCGCCCATCCAGGCCGAGGGCAGCAGCGGGACGACCGTCAGCCCGTGCACGGTCGCGCCGAAGTCGGCGGCCAGGGTCCTGGCGCAGCGCAGCGTCGTGTCGCCGACCGGCGTGGCGGTGTAGGCGACGCCGACCTTGCCGATCGGCCAGACGAGGCCGGCGTAGCCGGCGGGGGCGACGGCCAGGGCGCAGCCGGCCCCGTGCAGGGCGGCGCGCACGTCCTCGGCGACGGTGGCGCTGCCCGCTTCGCCGGAGATGGCGGAGGAGCCGACGACGAGCAGGTCGGCCTGGGTGGCGGCGGCCAGCTCGTGCAGGCCCGCGCCCATCGACGCGGCGCCGTGATGGGCGATCGCGCAGTCGAGCTCCTCGTCCAGGCGGACCTGGGAGAGGAGCACCTCGGCGGCGACCGACGGGTGCTCGGCGCCCGTCGCGGCGCTGATCAGGCCCTTCGTGCTGCTCCAGACGTGCCCCAGGGTGAGGCGCGCGCCGGGAGCCGCCAGGCGGCGGGCCAGGGCGATGGCGTCGCGGCCGCCGGGGCCACCGTCGACGCCGACGAGCACGTGGTGGAACATCGGTGCATCGTCGCCCTGCGCCGGCCGCGCGCCATCGGGGGCAACGCGCAGGCTCGCTGCGGAAAGTCCGCAGGGCCCGGGCCCGGGCGTCCCGCATCGGTGGCGTCAGGCGCTGAGCTCGATCGTCGTCGCGCGGCGGACCGCCTCGCACCAGAGGCAGCGCGCGTGCCGCGCGTCGTGCTCGTCGACGTGCAGCCACCACCGGTCCCGGTGGCGCAGGAGCCGTCGGGCCGCCGCGTCGACGCGCGCGGCCCGGCCGCGGCTGCACGCCGGGCACGACCAGCCGTGCGCCGTCGGCGACCAGCCGATGCCCGCGTCCGCCGGGACGGCCCACGAGCGCCGGCAGTCGCAACACGTCCGGGGCGGGTTGCGGTCCAGCGACACGGCGGTCATCGTGACACCGCCGTCGGCCGTCCCGCCCGCGGGGCCGACGACGTCAGGCGGTGACCTCGCCCCGGGCGATCCGCCATGCGCCGGCGAGCAGCGGCAGCACCATCCACAGCGCCAGCGTCGAGCCGACCTGCGCCCACTCGGTCGGGCTCAGGACGTCGATCGTCATCTTGCCGATGGCGTTCACCTCGTCCACCCAGGGGGCGACGCCGGACAACGCGGAGATCGACATCACCCCCGACCACGCCGTCGGCAGCGCGAAGCGCAGGACGATGGCGGGCGCCGGGGTCTGCAGGAGCGCCCCGTACGCGACGCCGGTCACCATCCCCGTCGTCACGTAGACCGCCGACTGGCCGAGCAGCGGGACGGCGTCCTCCCACGCCCCGGCGACGCCGGACGAGGTGACGAACACCCCGGCGGCGACGATGCCGGCGGCCACGGCGAACATCGCCAGGGCGAAGACGAAGCTCGCGACGAGCTTGGCGCCCAGCACGCGGGAGCGCGCCGGCACGAGGACGAAGGTGATGAGCCCCGTGCGCTGCGTCCACTCGGAGGTGACGAGCAGGATGCCCAGGACCGGCAGCAGGATGGCGGCCGGCTGCATCCCAATGTCCAGGACGCGCGGGAAGGTGTGCGTCGTCGCGTCCCCGACGAGCAGGCGGACGGTGACGGCGACGGCGGTGAGCGCGACCATGGCCACGGGCAGCCAGAAGCCGGCCCGGGTGTCGAGCATCTTGCGCAGCTCGACGGCGACGAGGCGGCCGAGGCCGGGCCGCGGGTGCCGGTGGCCGACGCCGGTGGGCGCCGGGGCGGGGGCGGGTGCGGTCGCGGGACGGACGGTCGTGCTCATGTGCGGGCTCCTGTCAGCTCGGGGCGATGGCCGGGGGTGTCGCGGGTGGCCGCGTCGGCGGCGTCGGCACCCGTCAGCTCGAAGAAGAGGCGCTCGAGGCCGGCGTCCTCCGCCGGGGCCAGGTGGCGCAGGACCACGCCGCCGGCCATCGCCGCGCGGGCGACGACCTCGGGCTCGGCGTCCACCAGGGTCCGGCCGCCGTCGGCCGGCCGCCCCGCCAGGCCCGCCCGGCGCAGGGCCGCCTCCAGGCCGGCGGCGTCGTCGGTCTCGACGAGCGTCCCGGACGCGGTCAGCAGCTCGTCGCGGGAGCCCTGGGCCCGGACGCGACCACCGCTGATGATGATCATCCGGTCGGCGACGGCCTCCACCTCGGCCAGCAGGTGCGAGGAGAGCAGCACGACGCCGCCGCAGTCGGCGAAGTCGCGCAGCAGCCCGCGCATCCAGCGGATGCCCTCGGGGTCCAGGCCGTTGGCCGGCTCGTCGAGGATCAGGACGTCGGGGCTGCCGAGCAGCGCGTGGGCGAAGCCGAGCCGCTGGCGCATGCCGAGCGAGTACCGCCCCACGCGGCGCCGGGCGGCCGCCTCGTCGAGGCCGACGAGCTCCAGCAGCGCTCCGACCCGCTCCTGCGGGACGCCCATGGTCTGGGCGGACACGGCGAGCGCCTCGCGGCCGCGGCGCCCGGCGTGCTGGGCGGCGGCGTCGAGCAGGATCCCGACGTGGCGGCCGGGGTTCGGCAGGTCCCGGTAGCGCCCGCCGAGGATCCGCGCCTGGCCGCTGTCGGGCTCCGACAGGCCGACGAGCATCCGCAGCGTGCTGCTCTTCCCCGCGCCGTTGGGACCGAGCAGCCCGGTGACGGTGCCCGGCTCGCAACGGAAGCTGACGTCGGAGACGACGGCGCGGCCCCCGAGGCGCTTGGTGAGTCCTGCGGCTTCGATCATGCCGTCAGGGTCACGGACGGCCGGGGCGTCGGCCACGGCCCGCGGGCTACGCCGGCCGGGTCCTGGGGCGGCGGCCGAGGGCGACTTTGGTAGGGGGCGGCGGGGGTGCGCCTCGCATAGCCTTCGGCCTGCGCGATGGCCTCCCCGGCGACAGCCCGCTTCACCGACGGCCTGGCCCACCGGTCGGATGCCGCGCTGTCGGCGGTCGTGGGCGACCCCGCCGACCCGGGTCACGGCCGCCGCGACCGCCTCGTCGACGCGGTGATCTACCTGCTGGCGTTCGCCGTCAGCGCCGGCGCCGTCGCGGACGACTGGGCGACGGAGCCGGCTTGGCTGCGCGTCGTGTCGGTCACGGTCGGGATCGCGACCCTCGTCTCGCTGCGCTGGCGCCGCAGCCATCCCGGGCGCGTCGGGATCGGCATCGGCGTCGTCGCGCTCGTCGTCCTCTCCGCCTCGGGCCCGAACCTCGCGGCGACCTTCAACGCCGCGATCCGCGCCCGCGGCCGCGACCTGGCCGTCATCATCGCCCTCGTCGTCGCCTGGGCCTTCGCGAGCCCGCTCCTGTCGCCGTTCGACCCCCTCGGCGGGGGCTATCTCGTCAACGCCGTGGGCTGCCTGCTGTTCACGGCCGTCCTGCTCGGCTGGGGCCTCTTCGTCCGGGCGCGGCGGGAGCTCGTGCGCTCCCTGAACGAGCAGGCCGCCCACGCCGTGGACGAGGCGCGCGCGGCCGAGCGGCGCCGGATCGCGCGCGAAATGCACGACGTGCTCGCGCACCGCCTGTCGCTGCTCTCCGTGCACGCCGGCGCGCTCGAGTTCAACCCCGGCGCCCCGGCCGACGAGGTCGCCGAGGCGGCCGGCGTCATCCGCGAGAGCGCGAAGGCGGCCCTGGAGGAGCTGCGCGGCGTCATCGGCGTCCTGCGCGAGGACGGCGGCGAGACCCTGACCGCGCCGCCCCAGCCGACCCTCGACGACCTGCCGGACCTCGTCGAGGAGTCGCGGGCGGCGGGGATGCGCGTGAGCGCCCGGATCGACCTCGGCGACGCGGTCCTGGCCCCCGGGGTCGGCCGCACCGCCTACCGGATCGCGCAGGAGGGCCTGACGAACGCCCGCAAGCACGCGTCGGGCGCGCCGGTGACGGTCACCGTCCGCGCGTCGGACGGGACCCTGGAGGTCGAGGTCCGCAGCCTCGCGCCCGTGGCGGCCGGCGTGGGGGCGGCGCTGCCCGGGGCCGGGACCGGGCTGATCGGCCTGGCCGAGCGCGTCTCGCTCGCCGGGGGCACGCTCGAGCACGGTCCGGACCCCGACGGGGCGTTCGTCCTGCGGGCGAGGTTCCCGCGGTGATCCGCGTCCTGCTCGTCGACGACGACGCGCTCGTGCGCTCGGGGCTGCGGATGATGCTCTCCGGTGCGGCGAGCATCGAGGTCGTGGCCGAGGCCGCCGACGGTCGCGAGGTGCTCGGGGCCGTCGACCGGCACCGGCCCGACGTCGTCCTGATGGACATCCGCATGCCGCAGCTCGACGGGATCGCGGCGACCCGGCTGCTCGCGGCGCAGCCCGACCCGCCGGCCGTCGTCGTCCTCACGACCTTCGACGCCGACGAGCTCGTCCTGCGCGCGCTGCAGGCCGGCGCGGCGGGCTTTCTGCTGAAGGACACGCCGCCGGCGGAGATCGTCCGCGCGATCGAGCTCGTCCACGCGGGGGACGGGATGCTCTCCCCCGCGATCACCCGGCGGCTCATCTCCCTCGTCGCGGGCGACTCGGACGCCGCGGCCCGCACCGACCGCGCCCGCGAGCGCATGGCGACGCTCAGCCCGCGCGAGCACGAGGTCGCCCTCGCCGTGGGCCGGGGCCAGGCCAACGCCGAGATCGCCGCGGCGCTGCACCTCTCCGTCCCGACGGTCAAGGCCCACGTCTCGCGCCTGCTCGACAAGCTCGACGTCGACAACCGTGTCCAGATCGCCCTGCTCGTGCAGGACGCGGGCGGCCGGCCGTAGGCACGCCCACGGCCGCCCGGCGCGATCCGCAAGACTTCGGGGTGTGACCGCCTGGACGGACCTGGCCGACGTCCTCGACGACACCCAGCGCGCCGAGCTCCTGGCGCTGGGGTCGCCGCGCCGCTACGCCAAGGGCCAGGCGATCTTTCACGTCGACCAGGTCCCCGACGGCGTCGTGATCATCCGCAGCGGCCGGGTCAAGGTGAGCCGCATCTCGCGCGACGGCAAGGAGGTCGTGCTGGCCTTCCGGGGCGCGGGGGCGCTGCTCGGCGAGATGGGCGTCATCGACGGGCTGCCGCGGGTGGCGAACGTCGTGCCGGTGGAGGACGTGGAGGCGACCGCGATCCGCGGCCCGGTCTTCCGCGGCTACCTCGAGGCGCACCCCGCGGTCGCGCTGGACATGATGGGCGTGCTCGCCCGGCGCCTGCGCGACTCGGACGCCAAACGCCTCGAGAGCGCCACGCTGGACGCTCTCGGACGGGTCGGCTCGCGGTTGCTCGAGCTCTGCGATCGCTACGGGGAGGACGCGGGCGACGGCGCGAGGACCATCACCCTGCCCATCTCCCAGGACGAGCTCGCCGGGTGGACGGGCGCGAGCCTGGA
>CAZRLR010000023.1:0-1178 GCA_964600395.1 uncultured Conexibacter sp. | reverse complement strand
GGCCGCGCCCTGGCGACGATGCGCGGGCTCGGCTGGGTGACCACGCGGCGCCGGGAGATCACCGTGGTGAACCCCGACGCCATCCGGGCCATCACCGAACCGTGAGCGACAGCACCTTCGCGGCCGAGCGCCGGCCGCCGGCGTCGGTCAGGCGGGCCGTCACGACGTAGCGGCCTCGCCGCAGGCGACGGTCGGCGAGCTTCACGGCGTTGGCCCCCCGGAGGACCTTGCGGGTGACCGTCGTGACCGTGATCAGCCGGCGGCCGCTGCGCCGCTGCAGCTTCACCGACAGCGTCCCCGCCTTGCTGGCGTCCAGGCGCAGGACGAGGCTGCGGGCACCGCGCACCAGGCCGACGCCCTGCAGGCGCGGCGCCGCGGCGGCGACGGGGCTCGGCGTCCCGGTCGAGCCGGTGGGCGCCGGCGTGGATGTGGGCGTCGTCGTCGAGCCGCCGGCCGGGGCCGCCGTGGTCGGGGCCGGGACGCCGGCGGCCAGCGCGTCGAGGTGGGCCTTGAAGGCGGTGCCGTTCGGCGCGGCCGGGGTGCCCTTCGTGTCGCTGATGATCTGCAGGCTCGCGCACTCGGGCTTGGCCTTCTCGTCGGCGGCCAGGACGACCCACTGCCACATCAGGTACCCGACGCCGTGCTGGTCGGCCCAGTTCATGAAGGCGATGTCGTGGTCGGCCTTGCAGTCGCTCTCGGCGAACTCACCGGCGACGACGGGCACGACCGCGGCCACCGGGGCGATCTCGGCGTCCCAGCACTGCACCGTGTGGCAGCGCTGCGTCTCGTAGTTGTGGAAGCTCGCGACGAGCTGGTCGTCGGCGGGCCGGTTCTTGAGGAACTGCGAGAGGTCGTTCGCGTAGTCCAGGCCGCCGAGCATGATCGGCTGCTTGGCGCCGGCGCCGCGGATCGCCGCGACGAGCTGCTTCATGCCGGTGACGGTGAAGGTGCCGGTGTTCGGGCCGCCCGCGTCGTTCTGGTTGGGCGCCGAGCAGCCGCCGTCCAGCCAGCAGGACCACGTCAGCGTGAAGGGGTGCGGGTCGTCGGCGGCCTTGGAGTACGGCTCGTTGAAGGCGTCGAAGATCATCGCGCGGTCGTCCTTGAAGCGCGTGGCGACCGACTGCCAGAAGTCGTCGGAGAGCGTGTCGGCCATGGCGCGCTGGCCGATCGCCTCGCTG
>CAZRLR010000022.1:0-21650 GCA_964600395.1 uncultured Conexibacter sp. | reverse complement strand
GTGACGGCGACGCCGACCTGACGCTGCTGGGGGCGCGCCCCCCGGCCGCCGAGCGGAAGATCGTGGTTCTCAGACGACAGCGCGGTTCCGCCGGCCCGCGCGTCGCGCCCGCGGGCGGCGCCGCCCTCAGGCGGACTGGCGCGGCTTGAGGAACGTCGTCACGAGCTCGCCGGCGAACGCCATCAGACGCTCGTCGGTGAAGCGCTCGGGGTCCGTGAGGGCCAGGCGGATCCCCTGCTCGCAGGCGGCGATGAGGATGTTCGTCGTCAGCTCGGCGTCCAGCTGCGGGCTGCCCAGGCGCTCCAGGCCCCAGAAGACGAGCGGCTCGATCTGCCGCAGGAAGCGCGCGTGGTGGTGGTCGACGGCCTCCCGCGCGGCGGGCGGCATGCCGTCGGCGGGCAGGACGAAGATCCGCCACGTCGCCGGGCGCCGCCGGGCCGAGCGCAGCACCTCCAGCAGCGCCTGCTGCAGGACGGTCGCGGGGTCCTCGTAGGGCGGGCGCGGGATCGCGGCGGCCAGGTCCTCGACGGCGCGGTCCAGCTCGCGGTCCACGAGCGCGCGCAGCAGGTCGTGCGGGCTGTCGAACGAGGCGTAGACGACGGTCTTGGCGAGCTCCGCCTCCCGGGCCACCGCCTCGATCGAGAACGCCCCGAACCCCTGGGCGTCGACGATGACGAGCGCGGCGTCCAGCAGCTGCTCACGCCGCTCCTCCCGCGAGCGCCGCGGCGAGTACTTCCTGGTCTTCGGTGCCTTGGCCATGCACCGGGGACTTTGACAGCCGCGGCCCCGCGCCGTCCCGGAACTCGTCTACGCTGCGCCGATGCGTCGACCCCTGCTGCTCGCGGTCCTCTCGTCCGTCGTCCTGGCCGGTGCCCAGACCGGGGCCCAGGCGGCCCCGGCGCCCGTCGCCAAGTCGCTGCGCTCGACGCTCAAGCAGCTCAAGGCGAAGACGACGCTGCCGGTCGTCCTGCCGTCCGTCCTGCCCGTCTCGCCGCTGAAGGGCAAGTCGCTCTACCCCGAGGTGACGGCCTCGGCCAAGCGCTGGGACGTCGTGCTCGGCTACGTGCCCGACTGCAACGGGGCCAACGTCTGCGCCGCGGGCAACCTGTCGGGCGAGAAGGCGGCGCGGGCCTTGAACGCCTCCGACGGCCAGCGGGTCACGCTGCGCGGCGGGGTGCAGGGCCGCTTCCGCAAGCTCAGCTGCGGCGCGAGCTGCTCGGCGCCCTCGATCGCCTTCAAGCGCTACGGCCTCATCTTCACCTTCCAGCTGAAGCTCGACGGCGCCAAGGACGACCCGACCGACCGCAAGGGCCTGATCAAGGTCGCCAACTCGGCGCTGGCCGGCGGCCTGCGCTGACGCCGTCCGGCCTCAGCGCCGGGCGCGGGCGCGGGCGATGAGCGCGTCCAGGCGCGCCCAGAAGGTCCGCCGCGCGGCGGCGTCGGTCTGCAGCGGCGCGCGGTGCTCGCCCACGCGCGGGTCGGTCACCGCGACGTAGGTCCCCAGGCGCCCGATCCGGTGCGCCTCCGCCGTCCCGACCGTGTCGTCGCGCTCGCTGCCCAGCGCCTCGACCTGCACCCGCCCGCGCGTCAGGCCGGCCAGGCCGACCGCCGGGATGCCGGCCGCCACCCCGCGCAGCCGGCGCCCCGGGTAGGCCGCGAAGACGCCGACCGGCCGGGGCAGGCCCAGCGAGGGCGCCAGCGCGGCGACGTCCGCGCTCAGTGCGCCGCCCGCGGAATGACCGGCCAGCACGAGCGAGCCCGTCGCCGGCGGGGCGACGCGGAAGGCCCGGCGCAGCGCGGCGACCGTGGTGCCGAGCACCCGGGTCGGGTCCTCGAGGATCGACGCCTGGTAGCGGGGGTAGACGACGGTCTGCCCGGTCCGGACGAGGTGCACGAGCCACGGCCCGTAGAACGCCGGCGACAGCGCGCCCCAGCCGTGGAGGAAGACGACGAGCGGCCGCGGGCCGGCGGCCTGCCCGGTGGGCTCCAGGATCGTGACGGTGCCCGCCCCGCGTCCGAGGACCCGCTGGCGCACCCCGGGCGTGGCCGCCACCAGCGCGCTGCGGTCCACCGGCGCCGTCGCCGGGCGCACACGCTCGGGGGTGGACGTCGCGTCACGACCGGCGCCGTCCCGGCCGCCACCTCCGCAGCCGGCGGCCGCGAGCACGAGCGCGACGAGCAGGGCGAGGACGGCGCGGGACACCCCCGTGACGCTAGCCCCCGGGCGTTGTCGCACGCCGACAGAAAGGCCCGGTGACCCTGGCACGCCGCGACAGCCGCGCCGCTGCGGACCCGGACTAGCGTCGCCTCATGAGCTCACAGCATCCCGTCGTCATCTACGGCGCCAGCGGCTACACCGGCCGCCTGGTCGCCGAGTACCTGCGCGAGTACCACGTGCCCTTCGTCGCCGCCGGTCGTGACGCGGACAAGCTGCAGGCGATCATGGACAAGGTCCCCGGCATCGAGACCGCGACGTACTCCGTGGCCGCGGTCGAGCACACGCTCGAGGCGCTGACGGAGGCCTTCGAGGGCGCGAAGGTCATCTGCAACATGGTCGGCCCGTTCGCGACCTACGGCATGGTCGTCGCGGAGGCCGCGCTCGCGGTCGGCGCGCACTACATCGACACGACCGGCGAGCAGAACTGGATGATCGACGTGCGCGACCAGCTCGGCGCGGCGTTCGCCGAGGCCGGCCTGCTGCTGTCCCCCTGCATCGCGCAGATGTACACGAACGGCGAGATCGCGGCGAACATCGCGCTCGAGCACCCGTCCGTCGACACGCTCGACACCCTCGTCCTCTGGGGCGGCCAGCCGACGATCGCGTCCACCGACTCGATCTTCACGATCCTGATGGCCGACCACTTCTACCTCGAGAACGACGAGCTCGTGAAGTGGCCGGGCAACGTGACCTTCGAGTGCAACGTCCCCGGGCAGCACGAGACGAGCCTGACGCTGCCCTGGGGTGGCACCTCGCACCCCGTGTGGTTCCAGGACGACCCGCGCGTCGTGACCTGCAAGTCCAAGGGCGGCGTCTTCAGCCGCGACGTCATGAGCGGCGTCGTGCAGATCGTCAACATCGTCGAGGAGCAGGTCAAGACGCTGCCGGCCGACCAGCAGGCCGGGGCGCTGGAGGCGGTCATGGCCCAGCTGCCGGCCACGGAGACCCCGCCGCGCGAGAACCCGCGGGTCAACCGCTCGCTCGACAGCGTCGTGGGCAGCGGCCCGCTCGGCTCGGTCCAGGTCGTCATCCGCGGCGCCTGCAACTACAAGCAGACCGGCCTCCTGCAGGCCTTCTGCGCCCACTCGCTGCTCAACCAGCCGCCACGTCGCGTCGGCTTCGCCTCGGGCTGCCAGGCCTTCGGTCACCGCGAGCTGCTGGGCTGCCTGCAGCGCTTCGGGCTGGTCGGCGAGCCCGTCGTCACGACGGTCTGAGGACCCCGGCGGGCGCGCGGGCGCCGGCCGCCTCGCGCCCGCCGGAACGTCGGATATCAAGCAAATCCGGGCGATGCCGATAACGGGACCTGTCGATGCACGCCCCCGCCGTGGCCAATCCCGAGCCGCAGATGCCCGACCATCCCAGGACGATCGGGTGGCCGGGAGCGGTGGCGCTCGCCATGGGCGGCTCGAACCAGAGCCTCTTCCTCATGGCCGCGATCGTCCTCGCGCAGGGCACCGCCGCCGTCCCGCTGCTCATCGTCGGGCTGCTCGTCAGCTGGGCGGCGCTGCCGGGCTGGACCGAGCTCGTCCTCATGTGGCCCAAGCGCGTCGGCGGGATCGCGGCGACCTGCGCCGAGGCCTTCCGCCCCTACAGCCCGGTCCTGGCGAACCTCGCGGGCGTCTCGTACTGGTGGGGGTGGATCCCGACCTGCGGCCTGACCTCGATCCTCTCGGCCGGCGCCCTGAAGCACTGGTACTTCCCCGGCGTCCCGGTCGAGGCGCTGGCGACGGGCATCATCCTCGTCTTCCTCGCGGTCAACCTGTGCGGCGTGCGCTGGGTCGCGCGCCTGGCGATGCCGATCGCCTGCACCTCGGCCCTCCTGGCCTTCGGGTCCGTCCTCATCCCCGTCATCGCCGGCGACGTGGACTGGGCGCGGGCGACGTCGTTCTCGCTCGACACGCCGTTCGACGGCGGCTTCGGCGCGCTGACGAGCGCGATGGCCGGGCTGTACCTCATCGGCTTCGCCGCGCCGGCGTTCGAGGCCGCCGCCTGCCACGTCGGGGAGATGAAGGACCCGGAGCGCTCGCTGCCGCGGGCGATGTACGTCTCGGCCGGCATGGCGTCGCTGTACTTCCTCGTCATCCCCGTCGTCTGGCTCGGCGTCATCGGCCGCACCGGCCTGGAGGGCGAGCTCATGAGGACGCTCGGCCCGACCTTCGCCCCGCTGCTCGGCGGTGCGGCAAAGTCGGCGGCGATCTGGTTCATGGTCTTCAACATGTTCCACGGGACGCTGCAGCCGCTGGCGGGCGCGGCCCGGACGATGTCCCAGCTCTCCGAGGACGGCCTGGTGCCCCGCGTCCTGGCCCGGCGCAACCGCTTCGACGTCCCGTGGGTGGCGACGTCGCTCACCGCGTTCGGCGCGATCGTCTTCCTCCTCTCGGGCTACCCGCTGTGGTTCCTGGCGGCCGCGAACTTCTGCTACCTCATCGGCATCATGCTGCCGAGCGTCGCGGTCTGGCTCCTGCGGCGCGACGCCCCCGAGATGCGCCGGCCCTACCGGGCGCCGCGCGGCACGATCGGCCTCGGCGTCGGCGCGGCCGGTGTCTGGGGGATCTCGACGGTCTTCGGCTTCCAGCAGTTCGGCCTGCCGACCGTCATCTCCGGGCTCGTGCTCGCCTACTCGGGCTCGGCGCTCTACGGGTGGCGGACGTGGCGCGACCGCCGCGCCGCCGGCGAGCGTGGCGTACCCCGCTCGCTGCACCTCAAGCTCACCGGCGCGATGGTCGCCGTCATGTCCCTCGACGGGGCGGGCTACCTGCTCGCCGTCAGCCACGTCCCCGCCGGCCAGGACGAGCTGCTCTCGGCCCTGGCGGACATCTTCGTCGCGGTCGCCATCCTCACGGTCACCGTCGGCCTCGTCCTGCCCGGCATGATCGCCCACGCCACGAGCGAGGTCGCCGGCGCGGCGGACCGCCTGGCGCGCGGGACGCTCGCGGACTTCACGCTCGCGATGGAGGCCTTCGGCGACGGCCGGCTGGACGCCGCGCACGTGAGCATCGCCATCGAGCCGGTGCGGGTCCACTCGCGCGACGAGGTGGGCGCGATGGCCGAGTCCTTCAACCACATGCAGGGCGAGGTCGCCCGCGCGGCGCGCGCGCTCGACGTCGCCCGCGAGGGGCTGCGGGCGACCGAGGAGCAGCTCGAGCGGACGATCGCCCGCCAGGCCGCCATCGCGCGGCTGGGCCAGCGGGCGCTGGAGGGCGGCGAGCTGACCGAGCTCACCCACGAGCTCTGCCGGACGGTCGCCTCGGTGCTCGACAGCGACGTCGTCGCGGTCCTCGAGCACGCCGACGGCGGCATGCGGGTGCAGGCCACGACGGCCCGCACGGCCCAGCGGCGCCTGCTCGACGCGCGGGCCGGCGCCGAGCTCGTCGTCGTGACGGGCCTGGAGGCCGACGCCGCGGCCGCCGCCGGTGCGCTCCCGCAGGGGCTCGGCGACGCCCCGGCCCGCGCCGGGGTGGTCATGCCCGTGCCCACCCGGGACTCGGCCTACGGCGTGCTCTGCTGCCAGAGCGCCGGCCCGCGCCCGTTCTCCGGCGAGGAGGTCGACTTCCTGCGAGCCGTCGCCAACATCCTCGCCGACGTCATCGACCGCCGGCGCGCCGAGGAGGGCATCCGCCACCAGGCCCTGCACGATCCGCTCACCGGCCTGCCCAACCGCGCGCTCTTCCTCGACCGCCTGCGCCTGTCGCTCGCCCACGGCGCCCGCCGGGACTCGGAGGTCGCCGTCGTCTTCCTCGACATCGACCACTTCAAGCTCATCAACGACTCGCTCGGCCACGGCGTGGGGGACCAGCTGCTGTGCCTCTTCGCCGCGCGGCTGGACGCCGAGATGCGCGCGGGGGACACCGTGGCCCGCTTCGGTGGCGACGAGTTCGTGATGATCTTCGACGACCTCTCGGGCGCCGAGGAGGCGCGCCAGATCGCCGACCGCGTCGCGGCGTCGCTGCGTGAGCCGTTCGCGCTGGGGGGCTACGGCGACCTCAGCGTCCGGGCCAGCCTCGGCGTGGCCACCTCCCGCGGGCCCGGGGCGGACGCCGACGACCTCGTCCGCGAGGCCGACGCGGCGATGTACCGGGCCAAGGACCGTGGCCGTGGCCGCGTGGAGGCGTTCGACGAGCGCATGCGCCAGAGCGCGAGCTCGCGCCTGCAGATCGAGGCCGACCTCGCCCGCGCGGTCGGCGACGACGAGCTGCGCCTCGTCTTCCAGCCGATCGTCGACCTGGAGACCGGGACCGTGCAGGGGCTTGAGGCGCTCGTGCGCTGGGAGCATCCGGAGCGGGGGCTGATGCAGCCGGTCGAGTTCATCCCGGTGGCCGAGGAGACGGGCCTCATCGTCGGCATCGGCGAGTGGGTCCTGCGCGAGGCCTGCCGGCAGACCGCGGCGTGGATCGCCGCCCGTCCGGACCGCCCGGCGCCGTACATCGCCGTCAACCTCTCCCCACGGCAGGTCGCCGAGCCCGACGTGACGACCGTCGTCGCGGCGGTCCTGGCGGAGACCGGCCTGGAGCCGTCCCTCCTGCACCTGGAGATCACCGAGACCGTCCTGATGGAGCAGGCCGAGACGACGCTCGACGCGCTCAAGGCGCTCGGGGTGGCGCTCGTCCTGGACGACTTCGGGACGGGCTACTCCTCCCTGGCCTACGTCCAGCGCTTCCCGATCGACGTCCTGAAGGTCGACCGCTCGTTCGTCACGCACCTGGAGCCCAGCAGCGACGACGAGAAGATCGTCGCGGCGATCGTGAACATGGCGCGCAGCCTGCGGGTCGAGGTCGTCGCCGAGGGCGTCGAGACCAAGGCCCAGGCCGCGACGCTGCTGGCGCTGGGCTGCCGGCTGGCCCAGGGCTTCTACTACGCGCGCCCGCTGCCGGCCCAGGGCGTGGACGTGCTCCTGGACGGTCCGCTGCCCGTCGTCGTCTGAGCGTCCACGCGCCCGGCGGCCTCGACGGCGGGGAAGTTCCGCTTGACGGTCATCCATCTGGGCAGCCGGGCCGATACCTACACTGAAAGCCGTGGTCCTCCTCCCTCACCACATCGAGACGTACCCCGACCGCAACGGCCTGCCGTCCGTCGCCGTGACCTTCGACCTGGAGCCCGTCCAGGTCGACGCGTCCTTGCACGCGCTGCGGGCGGTGCGCGAGGCGCGCTACGCCGCGGTGCAGATCTCCACGGACGACGCGCTGGCGCTCCGCGAACTGACGATGCTCGTCGACGTGCTGGCCGACCTTTGCGGCGGTGGCGGCGTCGCCCGCATCCAGGCGTCCGTCGCGCGGATCGGCGTCCTGCGGGACGGCCTGGCGCAGTTCGTCTCCGGTGAGCTGCTCGAGCGCGAGGGGGACGCCGTCGCGCGCCCTGTCGTCTTCGAGGTCCTCGACGCCGTCGAGGAGATCCACGGGCGCGCGGTCGTCGCCGCCCTGGAGACGGCGCTCCCCACCGAGCACTGACGAAGCAGCGCCAGGTCGATGGCGGGACGTTGGCCCCCTGGGCCAACGCCCGACCGAAAGGTTCGTAGGAGCCCGTCAGGGCTCCTCACGAAGCTTTCGGCGGGATCTCCCTGAGCATGATGAGGCTCGTCGCCCCCGGGGTCCCGGTGCGACGCCCGGCGGTGAGGACGACCTGACCGTCGACGGGCAGGCCGGCGACGTCGCGCGCGGTGTCCAGCGACTGGTCCACGAGCTCCTCGACCGTCTCGGCGAGCTCGATCGTCACCGGCATGACCCCCCACTCGAGCGTGAGCTGCTGCGCGACGACGGGGTCGTGCGCGAGCGCGATGATCGGGCGGGCCGGGCGGTACTTCGCGCACGCCCGCGCGCCCCCGCCGCTCGCGGTCGGGATGACGAGCGCCTCGGCGTCCAGCGCGTGCGCGAGCTGGACCGCCGCGTGCAGGACGGTCGCCGCCGGGGAGTGGGCCGGGTGGACGCTGCGGGCCCGCCCGTGGATGACCGGGTACTCCTCGGCGGCCTGCGCGATCATCGCCATCGAGCGGACCGTCTCGACCGGGTACTCGCCGATGCCGGTCTCCGCGCTGAGCATGACCGCCGAGGTGCCGTCGATGACGGCGTTGGCGACGTCGGCCGCCTCGGCGCGCGTCGGCTCGGCCGCGTGGATCATCGACTCGAGCATCTGCGTGGCGGTGATGACGAACTTGCCGACCTGGGTGGCGCGGTGGATCGTGTCCTTCTGCATGAGCGGGACGCGGGCCGCCCCCGCCTCCACGCCGTAGTCGCCACGGGCGACCATGATCCCGTCGGACGCCTCGAGGATCTCGTCCAGGTGCTCGTAGGCCTCGACCTTCTCGATCTTCGCGACGGTCCGCGCGCGCGACCCCAACCCCTCCAGGCGCCCGCGCAGGTCGTCCATGTCGGCGGCCGAGCGCACGAACGACAGGGCGACGAAGTCGGCGTGGACCTCGGCGGCGAGCGCGAGATCCGCGACGTCCTTCTCGGTGATCGCCGGCAGGTTCGGCCGCGCGTAGGTGACGTTGATGCCCTTGCGTCCGGAGAGGGGGCCGGCGCTGAGGGCCACCGCCTGCACGCGCGGGCCGTCGATCTCGCGCACGGCGAAGCGCGGCAGGCCGTCTCCGATGACGAGCTCGGACCGGTCGGTGACGAGCGCGACGAAGTCGGGGAAGTCGACGACGACGTCCCCCCGCTCGACGTCGGTGCCCGAGCCGACGAAGGTGATGAGGTCGCCGACGCCCACGAGGCGCAGCTCGGTGCTGCCGGCCAGGCGCAGCTTCGGGCCCTGCAGGTCGAAGAGGATCCCGATCGTGCGTCCGGCGCGCTCGGCGGCGGCGCGCGCCTCCAGCGTCCGGTGCCGCTGCTCCTCCTGCGTGCCGTGGGAGCAGTTGATCCGCACGCAGTCCACGCCGGCGGCCATGAGCCGGTCGAGCATGTCCGGCGTCTCGCTGGCGGGTCCCAGGGTCGCGACGATCTTCGTACGGCGGCGGATGCTCACGGCGTCCAGTCTCGCACGGAGTCAGCCGCCGGACGTGACGAGGCTGAGGTCGCGCGCCGACCGCCCTTGCGGCCGGCGGTCGTATCCCGCTGGGCGGTCCGGTTCAATTCGGCCATGCGTCGAACGTTCGCCCAGCCCGCCACGTGGATCGCCGTCGCCGCGATGGTCGTCGCCCTCACCGGGTCGGCGGTCGCGGCGAAGAAGTACCTCATCACCTCGACGAAGCAGATCTCGCCGTCGGTCCTCAAGGCCCTCAAGGGCAAGACCGGACCCACCGGACGGACGGGGCCCACCGGGCCCACCGGGCCGGCGGGCAAGGACGGCACAAACGGGACAAACGGGACGAACGGCACGAACGGCACGAATGGCGCCGACGGCAAGGACTTCGCCTACGGGCGCATCGTCGTCGTCCGCGGCGACCACGCCGACAACGCGGCGAACGGCACCGCCCTCCTGGCGGCCGCCGCGGCGCTGCCCAGCGCCGGCCCCGCCCTGCTCGAGCTCGAGCCCGGGACCTACGACCTCGGGACGCAGACGCTCACACTGCCCGACAACGTCTCCGTCCGCGGTGCCGGCCGGGAGGACACGCGGATCAGCACGGTGGTCAACGGCGGGACCGGTGTGCAGCTCGGCCGCAGCTCGGGCCTGAGCGACCTGTCGGTCCTCAACGGCGGCCTCGACGCCGTCGGGGTGCGCGCGTCCACCTCCCCCTCCGGCCGGACGATCATCCGCGACAGCGCCCTGCGTGGCGGCCAGGCGGCGGTCGACGGCAGCGGGACCGCCCTGCTCGTGCCCGCCGGGGCCGGCCGGGTCACCGTCCGCGACTCGCTGCTCTCCGGCCAGGGCCGCGGGGCGGGGGACGTCGCGTACGGGCTCGACCAGCGCGCGAGCTTCCCCGTCGTGCTCGTCGACGTCGACGCGCAGGCGGACGGGCAGACGGCGGCGGCCGGCGTCGGGAGCGCTGTCGCGGTCCACCAGCAGGGGACGACCGGCGGCACGATCAGCGTCCAGGGCGGGACGATGATCGCCTTCGACAACGGCGCCGGCAACGTGGGCGTCGGCGTGCAGAGCACGAGCGGCGCCCCGAAGGTCACGGTCGAGCACGCGAACGTCGCGGTCAGCCTCGCGTCGTCCGCGACGGGCTTCGCCTTCGACACGCTCGGGACCGCGACGGCGGTGGCGGTCTCGCGGATCGACGCGACGACCGTGAAGAAGCCGGGCAGCACGCTGACCTGCTTCAACACGTACGACGCGTCGGCGGCCGCCGTCTCCTGCGCATGAACGGCCGACCGGGCGCCCGGGACATGAGGGTCCATGTCCCGGGGGTCGCATCATGGAGCTGAGGGGACTCGAACCCCTGGCCTCTGCCATGCGAAGGCAGCGCTCTACCAGCTGAGCTACAGCCCCGGAGGGACCCAGAGCGTACAACGGTTTGCCGCCGGTCGGCGGTCCGCCCGCGTCCTGGCGCGCTCATCAAAGCGCTGCGCCATGCCGATAACCGTGGGTACGCTGCCCGTAGCGCGGCCGTCCGACGCTGGCGTCGGCCACGACGACGGTCACCGCGCACACCCCGCATGAGCTTCCGCAGCCGCCTCACCCTGTTCTTCGTCCTGATCGTCATCGTGCCGATGGTCTCGCTGACGGTCGTCCTGTTCAGCCTCATCGCCGACAACGAGAACGGCAAGCAGGACGCGCGCGTCGCGGCCCGGCAGTCCGCCGCGATCAACCTCTACAAGGACGGCCGTGAGCAGGCCGACACGCGCCTCGTGCAGGTCGGCCGCGACCGTCGACTCGCCGAGGCCCTGCGCACCGGGGACGTCGCGGCCGCCCGCCGGCGGGCCACCGGGCTGCTCACGCAGCTCGACCTCAAGCGGATCGTCGTCACCCGCGACGGGCAGCCGTTCGTCGACGTGGGCTCCTCCACGGCGACCTTTCCGGCCGCACGCGAGCTGCAGGACGCCGGCGGGACGTCGATCGGGCGCCTGGAGGTCTCGGCCACCGGCCCGAAGGCGTACGCGTCGCTCGTGCGCCGCGTCACGGGCCTCGACGTCGTCGTCACCCGCGACGGCCGTCCCCTGGCCAGCACGCTGCCGCGGGCCGTGTCGCTGCCGGCGCTGTCCGGCAAGCCGTCGACGATCGAGGTCGGCGGCCGCTCCTACCGGACCGCCGCCTTCCCGGTCCCCGGCTTCGGCACGACGAAGGTCCAGGTCGCGGTGCTGGACTCGACGGCGCGGACGTCCGCCGACGTCCGGGACTCACGGCTCGTCGCGGCCGCGATCCTCCTCGGCTTCTTCACCCTCGCCTTCCTGTTCGCGCTGCTCGTCTCGCGGTCGTTGCAGCGGCAGATCGGCGGCTTCCTCGAGGCCGCGCGGCGCATCGGCTCGGGCGACTTCAGCGCGCGGGTCCCGACCGTCGGGAACGACGAGTTCGCCGCGCTCGGCGACGAGTTCAACCACATGTCGGCCGAGCTGGCGGAGAAGATCCAACAGGTCCAGGACGAGCAGGCGCGCCTGGCGCTCGCGATCCGGCGCATCGGTGAGACCTTCGCGTCCAACCTGGACCGCGACGCGCTGCTGGAGATCGTCCTGCGGACCGCCGTCGACGGCTCCGGCGCGACGGGCGGGCGGGCGACGATGCGCACGAAGCCCGACGGCCAGCTGCACCAGGTCGCCCAGGCTGGCTCGCTGGACGACCTGACCGCCGCGCTGCGTCAGGCCGAGGCCCGCGTGCTGGAGGCGGGGACCCCGCACGAGGCGAGCGTCGGGGAGGTCGCGGCGCTCGCGCACCCGCTGCGCGCCGCCGAGCAGTCCGACCCGGACGGCCCGCCGCGCATCACGGGCATCGTGTCGGTCGCGCGACCGGACCGCGCGTTCACCCCGTCCGAGCGCGAGCTCTTCCACTACCTCGCCGGGCAGGCGTCGGTCTCGATCGAGAACGTCGGGCTGCACGAGACCGTCGAGCGCCAGGCCGTCACGGACGAGCTGACCGGGCTGTCGAACCGCCGCCGCTTCCAGGAGGCGCTGGCGGGTGAGGTCGAGCGCTCGCGGCGCTTCGAGCAACCCGTCAGCCTCGTCATGCTCGACATCGACAACTTCAAGAAGGTCAACGACACGTACGGCCACCCGGCCGGCGACCTCGTGCTCAAGGAGGTCGCGCGCATCCTCCGGGAGCTCTCGCGCGAGATCGACGAGCCGGCGCGCTACGGCGGCGAGGAGCTCGCCGTCGTGCTGCCCGGCACCGACGAGGAGGGCGCCTTCCAGCTCGCCGAGCGCGTGCGCACGGGCATCGAGGCCTTGCGGCTGCCGATCCGGACGGCGGACGACCAGCCGCTGCGCGTCACCGCGAGCTTCGGCGTCGCGACGCACCCGGACCTCTCGGCCGACGCGCGGGCGCTCGTGGCCGACGCCGACAGCGCCCTGTACGAGGCCAAGCACGCCGGCAAGAACCGGACGGTCTGCGCCACCGAGGTGCCGTCGTCCTGACGGCGGCAGCCCGGCGCCGTCGCGGGCGCACGCGCTGCTGCACGACCGTCCCGGCGGGTGGGTAGGCTTCCGGGCGATGGGATTGCTCGACGACGCCATCCGCGAGCACCTCGAGCTCAAGCGCCTGCACGGCGCTGACGCGAGCGAGGTCGCCCGGCAGGAGCACGAAGCCTTGGGTCCGGTCCGCCGGGAGGACATCGCGATCCCGGACGCGGACCCGATGCCCGAGCCGGTCGCCCACGAGGCGTCCGCGCCCCTGGAGCCGACGCCCGTGGACGAGGCGCCCGACGCCGGTGTCGTCGCGCCACCCGCGGTCACCCCGGAGCCCGTCGCGCCGCAACCCGAGCCGGTCCTGGAGGTGCCCGCGCCGCCGGTCGAGCCGGTCGCCGACGACGTCGTCGCGGCGGTTCCCGGGGACGACGAGGAGCCCGGTCAGAAGACGGTCGCCTTCTCGCTCGAGGACCTGCACGCCGCCGAGGCGGTCCCGGCGCCGCCCGCCGAGCCGGTTGCGGAGGCCCCGGCTGCGCCGGCGCCGCCCGTCACGCCGGAGACCGTCGCGCCCGACGTCGTCCCCGCCGACGAGGAACCCGGCGAGCACGACGAGCTGGAGGAGACGCCCGAGTTCCTCCAGGAGACGCCGGAGCACGACCGGCTCTGGTTCGAGCAGAAGCCGCCGCGCGACTTCGACTTCTAGCGCAGGGCGCTCAGGCCGTCAGGGTCCCGGCGACGCACGTCACGGCGCCGCCGCCGACCCAGATCCCGCCGTCGGCGTCCTGGGTGACGTGCACGTCGCCGGCGCGCCCGAGCGCCGTGCCCTGCCGGGCGACGTAGGGGGCGCGGGCGCGGCCGTCCGCCAGCAGCCACTGGGCGAGCGCGGCGTTCAGCGACCCGGTCACCGGGTCCTCCACGAGCTGGCCGTGCTCGGGGAAGAACGCGCGGACCTCGAACGCGTGCCGGCCGCCGGGCGGGTGCGGGCCGACGACGCCGAGCTCCAGGGAGCCCCGGGCGACGGGCTTCACGGCCAGGACGGCCGCGGCGCTCTCGAGCAGGACGGCGATCCACCCGGGGCCGTTGTCGGCCCACTGCAGGTCGACGATCTCCTCGCGCCCGACGCCGAGGCAGCGCGCCACCTCGTCGGCGAGGTCGTCGTCCACCGGCCCCTCGCGCAGCCGGGGCGGCGCGAGGAACGCGAGCGTCCCGTCGTCGCCGGCGCGGACGTCGACGAGGCCGGCGCCGCACTCCTGCACGAGCACCTCGCCCGACGCGGCCGTCCGCCCGGTGTGCGCGAGCCAGGCGTGGCAGGTCCCGAGCGTCGGGTGCCCGGCGAACGGCAGCTCGCGCGACGGGGTGAAGATCCGCACGTGGTAGTCGGCGCCCGGCGTCGACGGCGGCAGGACGAACGTCGTCTCCGAGAGGTTCGTCCAGTGCGCGATGCGCTGCATCGCTGCGGTGTCCAGCCCCTCGGCGTCGAGGATCACGGCGACCGGGTTGCCGCGATAGGGCACGGTGGTGAAGACGTCGACCTGGGCGAAGGGGCGGGCGCGGGACACGCGCACAGCCTGCCAGAGCCGCGTCGTCCGTCCGTCCAGCGCGCCCGACGGGCGTCAAGATCCGCCCGTGGCACGCCGATGCCGGGAGGGACTTAGGCGCCTGCCGGGTAGTTGGGGAACCGCCCGGGAGGAGGCATCCGCTTGTCACGGAGCTGGACGGACGGCGCGATCCACCCCGCCCGGTGGATCGCGTCCCGTCCATGTGCCCGCCCTGAGCACCCGCCGTCAGGGCCAACGCGGACGGCGCCGGCTTCGACGTCAGGGAGGTGTCACCCGCGCCCCGGGTGCGCGATCCTGTGGGGACGATGGCCGACGAGGGACACGCGGGCAAGCCGCGCATCGGCATCGTGCTGCCCGGCGGCGGGGCCCGCGGTGCCTACGAGGCGGGCGCCCTGTCGGTGCTCCTGCCCGCGCTGGAGGCCCGCGGCGAGCACATCACGATCTCCTGCGGCACGAGCGTCGGGGCGATCAACGCCGCCTTCCTCGGCTCGCTGGCCGACAAGCCGGCGGCCGAGCAGGCCCAGCTCATGCTCGCCCGCTGGCGCGAGATGCGCAAAGGGGACGTCATCCGGCCGATCATCGGCCCCTCGCTGCCGCTGACGGGCCTGCGCTTCCTCGGCGAGATGCTCGAGATCCCGGGCGTCCGCCTGGCCTCGATCATGGACCCGACGCCGCTGGCGGGGTCGCTGGACCGCTGGGTGGACTGGGTCGCCCTGCAGCGCAACGTCAAGCACGGCGTCGTGCAGTCCGTCTGCGTCATCGCCACGGCGCTCACCCGCGGCGGGCCGGTCGCCTTCGTCCACACGGCCGGCCCCGTCCCGCCGTCCCGCGCGTCCGACGACGTGCGCTACGTCCGCGTCGGCGCGCTCGCCGCCGAGCACGTGCGCGCGAGCGCCGCGATCCCGCTGCTCTTCCCGCCCGTGCAGGTCACGACGCCCGCGACCGCCGCGGACTTCTACATCGACGGCGGCACCCGGCTGAACTCGCCGATCGCACCCGCGCTGGCGCTGGGCGCCGAGCGGGTCATCGTCATCGGCTTCGAGCCGTTCGCCGCGCCGCCGCCACCGCCGACGATCCCGCGCCAGCCGAGCCTCGCCGACGTCACCGCGAACATCCTGGACGGCCTGCTCGTCGACCAGGTGTCGGCCGACCTGCACCGCCTGGCCTCCGTCAACACGTTCTACGCCGAGAGCGCCGGCGGCGGCGGCTTCTCGCAGGCGGCGCGCAACCATCGCGTCTCGCAGGGCAAGAAGCCCTACCGCAAGGTCTCCTACGCGCTCGTCGCACCCGAGCACAAGGGGACGATCGGGCGGATCGCCGAGGAGGTCTTCCGCAAGCACTACGCGGGCTGGCGCGGCTGGCGGTCCCCCGACTACCCCGTCCTCTCGCGCCTCGTCGGTGGCGGGCGCACCGCCGCCCGCGGGGAGCTGCTGTCGTTCCTCATGTTCGACGAGCACTTCGTCGAGCGGCTGCTGGAGGAGGGCGCCCGCGACGCCCAGGCGTGGCTCGCGCGCCACCCGCGGTTCTGGTGCGCGGACGCCGCGCACGACTTCCAGGTCGACCCGGCCGGCGTCGACACGCTCCGCGAGGAGCACGTCCTGGACGAGTTCCGCGCCATGCGGCGACGCTGAGCGGGTCGTCCGGACGGCCGCGCTGACCGTAGGCTGAAGGACATGGCCCTCCCCGCACCGAGCCCAGACGCGACCGTCCTCGTCACCGGCGCCAGCTCCGGCATCGGCGAGCAGATCGCCCGCCGCCTCGCCGACCTCGGCCACGGCGTGACGCTCGTCGCGCGCCGCGAGGACCGCCTGCAGGAGCTCGCCGCCGAGCTGCGCCGCGCGGCCGGCGTGACCGTCGGCGTCGAGGCCTGCGACCTCTCCGACGACCGCGCGCGCTGGTCGCTCATCGCGCGGCTGACGGAGGCCGACGGTCACGTCAGCGGCGTCGTCAACAACGCGGGCTTCGGCTCCTTCGGGCGCTTCGACGGGCTGCCGCTGGACCGCGAGCAGCAGATGGTCCGCCTCAACGTCCTGGCGCTGCACGAGCTCACCGGCGCCTTCCTGTGGCCGATGGTCGAGGCGGGGGCCGGCGCGATCCTCAACGTCGCGAGCGTCGCGGCCTTCCAGCCGATCCCGGGCTTCGCGACGTACGCGGCGACGAAGTCGTTCGTCCAGACCTTCAGCGAGTCGCTGCACGCCGAGCTCAGCGGGACGGGCGTGTCGGTCACGACGCTCTCGCCCGGGCCGGTGGCGACGGAGTTCGGGCAGGTCGCCGGGGTGGGCGACGTGGAGGACATGGCGCCCGGCGGCCTGGCGGTCTCGGCGCCCGACGTCGCGGCGGCCGCCGTGCGCGGGATGCTGCACGGCAAGCGCTCCGTCGTCCCCGGCGTGGCGACGAAGGGCATGGTCCTCGGCGGGCGCTTCGTCCCGCGCAGCCTGCTGCTCCCGGCCGCCAAGCGCGCCGCCGGGGCGCGCCTGCGCAACCCCTGACACGCGGACGTCTGTCGGCATCCGGTCCGTCGGGGTCAGGGGACGGCCGCCACCCGCCGATGAGACCCAGACCACCCCATGTCGACCCGTCGTCCCGCCCAGTCCGTCCGGCGCCCCACGCCGGCTCCCACGGCGGCGCTCCCCGTCTACCGCGGCCCGTTCGAGGCCGCGCAGGCCGAGCGCCTGCTCTTCCGCGCCGGCTTCGGCCCGCGACCCGGGGAGGCGGCGAAGCTCGCGGCGCTCGGGCTCGACGGCGCGGTCCGCTCGCTCACCCGGCCGGTGTCCACGGCGCTCGTCGGCCCGGCCCCGTCGGTCGACGGCAAGCCGCTGGCGCCCGGCGACGCGTGGGGGCACGAGGGGCTGTGGTGGCTGGACCGGATGATCCGCACGCAGGCGCCGCTCGTCGAGCGGATGACGCTGGTGTTCCACGACTGGTTCGCGACTTCCGTGCAGGCCGTCGCGCCGGACCTGCTGCTGGACCAGAACCGGACCCTGCGCCGGCACGCGCTCGGGCGCTTCGGCGATCTCTTCGCGGCGATGACCCGCGACCCGGCGATGCTCATGTGGCTCAACGGGGTCGACAACAGCAAGGACGCGCCGAACGAGAACTACGCCCGCGAGATGCTCGAGCTCTTCACGCTCGGCGCGGGGCGCGGCTACACCGAGCGGGACGTGCGGGAGGCGGCGCGGGCGCTGACCGGCTTCCGCAACGACTGGGTGGACGGCCGGCCGCGGCACTTCCGCCTGGACCCCGCCGCCCACGACCCGGGTGTCAAGACGATCTTCGGGCACCGCGGCCGCTTCGACTGGCAGGACGCCGTCCGCCTGGCGCTCGCGCACCCCAAGCACCCGTCCTACTTCGTGCGCCGGCTGTGGGACCACTTCGTCCCGGTCGCCCCGTCCGCCCGCGACGCGGCGGCGCTCGCCGCGCTCTATCGCCGCTCGGGCGGCGCGATCCGGCCGGTCGTCGAGGCGATCCTCCGCCACCCGGCGCTGCACGCCGGCCCGCGGATGGTCAAGCCGCCCGTCGTCTACGTCGCCGGGTTGCTGCGGGCGGTCGGCCGTGGCGTGGACACCGACGCGTGGAGCTGGCTCTGCGGCCTGACGGGCCAGCGGCTGTTCGAGCCGCCGAACGTCGCCGGCTGGGACGCCGAGCGCTGGATCGACACGGCGACGTGGCGCGGGCGCTGGCTGGCCGCGAACACCGTCCTGGACGGCACGTCGCTCGACGACAACGAGACGACCGGGGCGCTGCACGTCGGCCTGACCGCCGCGCAGGCCGTCGACCGTGCGTTGGACGCGCTCGGCCGGCCGACCCTCACGCCCGCCACCCGCGCGGCGCTGGAGGACTTCGCCGCGGACGCCCGCCGCGTCGCGGACCGCCCGTGGAAGCTCGCGCCGTTCTCCGTCCTCAAGCACAACGCGCTGCTCATGCTCATCGCCACCTCCCCCGACCTGCACACGAGCTGATGGCCGCCTGCTCGGAGAACCACCGCGCCCTGCGCGCCCGGGCCGCCGCGGCCGCCGGCGCCGGGCTGCCCGCCGTCGAGCCCGGCATGCCCGCCCCGGCCGGCACCGGGATGTCGCGCCGCGCCTTCGTCCTGCGCTCGGCGTCCCTGGCGCTGTCGGTCTACGGCGCGGGCCGGCTCGGGCTGTTCGAGCCCGGCGTCGCCCAGGCGGCCGCCGGCCCGGCGGACCCCGTCGTCGTCCAGGTCTACCTCGAGGGCGGCATCGACTCGCTGCAGGTGCTCGCACCGGTCGGCGACCCGCAGTACCGCCGCCTGCGTCCGTCGCTCGCGCTGAGCGCGGGCAGCGGCACGCCGTTCGCGGAGGACGACCGCTTGCGCTGGCACCCGTCCGCCGCGCCGCTGGCGACGCTCCACGACGAGGGCAAGCTCTGCGTCATGCCGGCCGTCGGCTACCAGCACCCCGACCAGTCGCACTTCGTCTCGCGCCACTTCTACGAGGTCGGCGCGTTGGACCCGCGGGGCCGCACGGGCTGGATGGGCCGGTACCTGGACCGCGTCGGCTCGGCCGACAACCCGCTGCAGGGGCTGTCGCTCGACGGGGCGCTGGCGCCCGCGCTGGCGACGGCGTCCAAGCCGGTGGCCGCCGTGGACTCGCCCGGCGCGTTCGACTTCTGGGCCCGCGGCGTGTGGGGCGACGTGGACGCGCTCATGCTCGACGCCTTCGGCAAGCTCGGCGCGGCGCACGCGGGCTCGGCGGACCCGGCCCTGCGCCAGGCCGCGGCGGGCGCCGTGCAGGCCGCGTCGATCCGCCGGCAGCTGGCGCCCTTCGCGCCGCCGCAGGACGACCACTCCGACGCCCCGTCGTTCGTCTCGCCGGTCGCCTACCCCAAGAGCGAGGACGGCTTCCCCGAGCGGATGGCCGGCCTGGCCGCGATGCTCGCGGCCGGGCTGCCGCTGCGGTGCGTGGCGATCACCGCGCCCGGGTCCTACGACACGCACTCGGACGAGCGGGAGGTCATGCGCAACGAGCTCGCGCTGACGTGCCAGACGCTGCTGGCCTTCCAGCGCGACCTCGAGGCCCGCGGTCTGGCCGACCGCGTCGTCGTCCACGTGTGGTCGGAGTTCGGGCGCCGCGCGCAGGAGAACGACGGCGGCACCGACCACGGCGCCGCGGGCCTCGGCTTGCTCATGGGGACGCGGGTGACGGGCCGGATGGTCGGCGAGTTCCCCGGGCTCTCCAAGCTCGACCCGGACGGCAACCTCGTGGCGACGAGCGACTTCCGCGGCGTCTACGCGGCGCTGCTCGAGCAGTGGCTGGGCTGCGACGCGGCCGCGGTCCTGCCGGGGATCAAGGGCGTCGTGCGGCCCGGGCTCATCCGGTGAGGGGTCTCGTCGTCGTCGTCGCCGCTGCGCTTGCGGTCATGCTCATGGGTCTCGTGACCGGGGCCGGAGCGGCGCCGGCGGGGCCGGCGCGGCTGCTCGTCACCGCGACGGAGTACCGCTTCGCCCTCTCGCGGTCGGCGCTCGTCGCCGGTCCGGCGATCGTGCAGCTCTCCAACCGGGGGCAGGACGCCCACGACCTCGTCGTCCGGCGGCTGTCGCGCAGCGGGCGGCAGGTCGGAGCCGCCCCCGCCCGGGCGCCGCAGGCGGCGCCCGGCACCGTCCTGGAGCGGACCTACCGCCTGACCCCGGGGCGCTATGTCCTCTTCTGCTCGCTGCCGGGGCACCGGCGTGCGGGGATGCAGGCGCGCATCACCGTCCGCCCGTAGCCCGCGGCGGATCCCGCGACACGCACGGGTCACGGGGTGACCACGGCGTGCCCGGCGATCGGTCAGGCCGCTTCGACGCGGCGCACGCGCAGCTCGCGCGGCGCACCGGCGGCCTTCAGGCGCTTGCGGCGCCCGATCCGGTAGGCGAAGGCGTGCCCGTCGGCCTCCAGGTGGTCGGCGACCGGGTCCGAGACCAGGACCTCGCCGCCCTTGGCGGCGTCCGCCACGCGCGCGGCGATGTTGACGTCCACCCCGAGGAAGTCGCCGCCGAGCTTGCGCGGCGTCCCGACGTGCAGGCCGGCGCGCAGCTGCGGGCGGAAGCCGTCGATGTCCACCTCGGCGATGCGGCGCTGCGCGTCCAGGGCGGCCGCGACCGCCTCCTCGGGGGTGACGAAGACGGCCATCAGCCCGTCGCCGAGGCGCTTGACGACGCGCCCGCCGTGCGAGGCGATCGCGTCCTCCTGCGCCCCGGAGGCCGCGCGCAGCAGCGCGACGGCCGCGCTGTCGCCCGCCGACAACGCCCAGGACGAGAAGCCGACGATGTCGGTGAAGAGGATCGTCACCGGTGTGTCGCCGTGGCCGCGCCCGAGCCCCTCGCTCAGCGCCTGCCAGACCTGCAGGGCGCCGAGGCCGAGCTCCCGGATTGCGCTCGGGCGTTCGGCGCCGAGCGTCGCGAGCTCCCGGCCGATGAGGTCGTGCGGCAGCTCGGAGGCGGTCGAGAGGGCGTCCCCGTAGCGGGCGTCCCCGGGCAGGACGCGCCGCAGCCGCCCCGCGGTCCGCACGGCGACCGTCGAGCCGTCGGCCGCGGCCAGGCGCCGGCGCAGCGCGGCCAGGCGCGCGACGGCGGCCTCGGGGGTCTCGGCGTCGTCGGGCACTGCGCCGGAGGGTACCGGCCGCGCGGTGGCGGCCCGGCCCTCAGACCTCCAGCACGAGCTTGCCGGTGTTCTCGCCGCGGAAGAGCTTCAGCAGGGTGTCGGGGAAGGTCTCCAGGCCCTTGACGATGTCCGTCTGGGCGCGGAGCTTGCCCTCGGCCATCCAGCCGGCCATCTCCTGCGCGGCCTGCGCGTAACGGTCGGCGTAGTCGAAGACGACCATGCCGGTCATCGACGCGCGGCTGACGAGCAGCGAGAGGTAGTTCGACGGTCCCGTGACCTTGTCGGTGACGTTGTACTGGGAGATCGCGCCGCAGATGACGATCCGGGCGTGCATCGCCAGGCGGCCGAGCGCCGCGTCCAGGATGTCCCCGCCGACGTTGTCGAAGTAGACGTCGATGCGGTCCGGGCAGTGCTCGCGCAGGCCGGCCGACACGTCCTGCCCCTTGTAGTCGATGCACGCGTCGAAGCCGAGGTCGTCGACGACGTGGCGGCACTTGTCCGCCCCGCCGGCGATGCCGATCGTCCGGCAGCCCTTGAGCTTCGCGATCTGGCCGACGACCCCGCCGACCGCGCCCGCGGCGCCCGAGACGACGACCGTCTGCCCCGCCTCGGGCTTGCCGACGTCCAGCAGGCCGAAGTACGCGGTCATGCCCGTCATCCCCAGGACGCCGAGGTACGTCGGCAGCGGTGCGAGCGCCGGGTCGACCCGATGGACGCCCTTGCCGTCCGAGAGCGCGTGGGACTGCACGCCGAAGGCGCCGGAGACGTGGGCGCCGACCGGGAACTCGGGGTGGGCGGAGGCGATGACCTCGCCGACCGCGCCGGCGCGCATGACCTCGCC
>CAZRLR010000021.1:12783-21872 GCA_964600395.1 uncultured Conexibacter sp. | reverse complement strand
TTCGTCACCGAGGACGGCGCCGAGACGGACCTCGACCTCGGCCACTACGAGCGCTACACCGACGCGAACACCTCGCGCGCCTCGAACGTCACCGCCGGCGGCATCTACAACTCCGTCATCCGGCGCGAGCGCCGCGGCGACTACCTCGGCGGCACCGTCCAGGTCGTCCCGCACATCACGGACGAGATCAAGAACCGCATCAAGCTCATCGCTGAGACGAGCGACGTCGACGTCGTCATCACCGAGATCGGCGGGACCGTCGGCGACATCGAGTCGCTGCCGTTCCTCGAGGCCATCCGCCAGTTCCCCGTCGACGTGGGCCGCCGCAACTGCCTCTTCGTGCACCTGACCCTCGTGCCGTACATCGGGCACGCCGGCGAGCTGAAGACGAAGCCGACCCAGCACTCCGTCAACGAGCTGCGCCGCATCGGCATCCAGCCGGACATGGTCCTCTGCCGCTCGGAGAACGAGCTCGGCCTGGACATCCGCAAGAAGATCGCCCTCTACGCGTCGCTGCCCGTCGAGGCGATCGTCTCGGCCAAGGACGTCGGCAACATCTACGACGTGCCGCTCTGGTACGCCGAGCAGCACGTGGACGACTTCATCCTCCAGGAGCTGGGCCTGGAGGCCGAGCCGGCCGACACCCGCAGCTGGGCGGAGCTGTGCGACCGCGCCGCCGCCGCGCAGGAGCCCTTCAAGATCGCCCTGGTCGGCAAGTACGTCCAGCTCGAGGACGCCTACCTGTCGGTGGCCGAGGCCCTGCGCCACTCCGGCTGGCTGGACGGCGGCAAGGTCGAGATCGACTGGGTCGACTCCGAGCAGCTGACGGACGAAGAGACGGCGCTGGCCCGCATCGGCCACGCCGACGGCATCCTCATCCCCGGCGGCTTCGGCGGCCGCGGGATCGAGGGCAAGATCCTCGCCGCGAAGATCGCCCGTGAGCACCGCATCCCGTACCTCGGCGTCTGCCTCGGCATGCAGATCGCCGTCTGCGAGTTCGCCCGCCACGTCGCCGGCATGCCCGGCGCCAACTCGACCGAGTTCGACATCGAGACCGAGTGGCCGGTCATCGACCTGCTGCCCGAGCAGAAGGAGGTCTCCGACCTGGGTGGCACGATGCGCCTGGGTGCCGACCCCGTGAAGCTCCACGCCGACACGCGGGCCCGCGAGATCTACGGCGAGGCGGTCATCTACGAGCGCCACCGCCACCGCTACGAGGTCTCGATCTCGCTGCGCAAGCGCCTGGAGGCCGCCGGCCTCGTCGTCTCGGGCACGTCCCCCGACGAGCGCCTGGTGGAGATCATCGAGCTGCGCGACCACCCGTTCTTCGTGGCCTCGCAGTTCCACCCGGAGTTCAAGTCCCGGCCCGAGCGCCCCGCGCCGCTCTTTCGCGAGTTCGTCGCCGCCGCGCTCGTGCGCGCCCGGTCCCGGACGACGGAGCCGGCGGACGCGGAGATCCGCGCCTCCCGGGCCTGATGCACGGCGCCCGACCCGGGCGGGCCACCGACGCCGAGCGCGCGCAGCTGCACGAGGACTTCGCGCAGCTGTGCCGCATCCGCTCGGTGTCGGGCGAGGAGCGCGCGATCGCCGACCACGTCACCGGCCTGCTGCGCACGCTCGGGCACGAGGTCGTCGAGGACGACACGGCGGGCGAGACCGGGGCCGGGTCGGGCAACCTGCTGTGCCGCATCGCCGGGGAGGCCGACGGCTTCGTCCTGTTGTGCGCACACCTGGACACCGTCCCCCACGACGCGCCGATCGAGCCAGTCCTGGCCGACGGCGCCTGGACGAGCGCCGGCGACACGATCCTCGGGGCCGACAACAAGGCGGCTGTCGCGGCGCTGCTGGCGCTCGCGCGCCGGTACGCACGCCCGCCGGAGGGCGGTGGCCGCCGGCCCCCCGTGGGCGTGGAGCTCCTCTTCACCGCCGCCGAAGAGGTCGCGCTGAAGGGCGCCAAGGCCTTCGACTGCTCCCAGCTGCGATCGGCGTTCGGCTACGTCTTCGACCACGCCACCCCGATCGGCGGCATCGTCATCGCCGCTCCGACCTACCACCGGATCGAGGCGCGCTTCCACGGCAAGCCCGCCCACGCCGGGATCCGGCCCGAGGACGGACGCTCCGCCGTGCTCGCCGCGTCGCTGGCCGTCGCCGCGATGCCGTTCGGCCGCCTGGACGCCGAGACGACGACGAACGTCGGCTCGGTCCACGGCGGGGTCGGCGGCACGAACGTCGTCGCCGAGCACTGCGTCGTGCTCGCCGAGGCGCGCTCGCTCAGCGACGAGAAGGTCGAGGCGGCGGTCGCCCGGATCGTCGACGCCTGCCACGACGGCGCCAACGACGCGCGCTGCGCCTGCGACGTGGACATCGACGTCCAGCGTCTCTTCGCCGGCTACCGCGTCGTCGGCACCGAGCCGTCCGTCGTCGCCGCCGAGGCGGCGCTGCGCGCCTGCGGCTACGAGCCGTCCCGGATCGTCACCGGCGGCGGCGCGGACGCCAACGCCTTCCGCGCCCAGGGCTTTGCCTGCACGAACCTCGCCAACGGCACCGAGCGCAACCACGAACCGACCGAGCGCGTGACCGCCGTCGCGCTGGAGGACATGCTCGACGTCACCCACGCGATCCTGCACGAGGTCGCGCAGCCGTGAGGCTCGTGCTGCGGCGCGGGACGGTCGTCGAGGCCGACCCGCCGCCCGACCGCGGTGAGCAGCGCCTCGTCGTCGAGATCGAGGGGACGCGCCGCGCCGCGATCGCCGACGTCACCCTGCTCGGCGCCAGCGCCGTCGGGGACGACGTCGTCGTCAACGCCCAGGCCGTCGACCTGCGTCTGGGGTCCGGCGGCTTCGACGTCGTCCACGTCAACCTCACGCGTGGCCTGGGCGGGGCGGGGGTGACCGGCGCCCATGTCATGAAGCTCAACTACAGCCCGCTGCAGCACGCCGTGCTGCCGGTCGAGGAGGAGCTCGACGCGCCCTCGCCGGCGCCCCGGCGCCAGGACGACGGCGGCACCGTCGGCGTCTTCGGCCTGCACGGGCAGCTCGCCCCGATCGCCTGGGCCATCGCGCAGGCCGCCGGGGACCGGCCGCCGCGCGTGGGCTACGTGCAGACCGCCGGCGGCGCGTTGCCGGGCGGCCACTCCCGCGTCGTCACCGAGCTGCGCGAGCGCGGGCTCCTGCACGGCCACCTGACCGCGAGCCCGGCCTACGGCGGCGGCGACGGCGAGGCGATCACGACGATCGGCGCGATCGACCACGCGATCGCCGTCCTCGGCTGGGACGTCGCCCTGTGCGGCCCGGGGCCCGGCATCCTCGGCTCGGGCTCGCGCCTGGGCCACGGCGGGATGGTCGCCCTCGACACCGCGCTCGCCGCGCTCGCGCTGGGGTACCCGACCGTCCTGTGCGCGCGGATGTCCGACGGCGACGGGCGCCCGCGCCACCGCGGCATCAGCCACCACACCCGCACCGTCGTGGACCTGCTGCTGCAGCCGGTGCAGGTCCCGCTGCCGGTGGGCGTCGTCCCGCCCGAGGACCACGGCTTCCACGCCTGGCCTGCCCACGCCGTCGACGTCGAGGCGTACGTCGCCAGCGGCCTGCCGTCCCGCACGATGGGCCGCAGCGCGGCCGAGGACCCGGGGTTCTTCGCCGCCGCGCTGGCCTGCGGGGTGCAGCTCGCCGCGCCTGCGGCAGACTGACGCCCATGAGTGAGCGCGACTTCGAGCCGCTGGGCGGCGAGCAGATCTGGCAGGGCCGCATCGTCGGTGTCCGGGAGGAGCGCTTCCGCTACCCCGACGGGGAGGAGGTCAGCCGGGAGGTCGTCACCCACCCCGGCGCCGTCGGCATGGTCGTCCACGACGCCGAGCACGTCTTCCTCATCCGCCAGCCCCGCGAGGCGGTGCTCGAGCCCGACATGCTCGAGATCCCCGCCGGCCGCCTGGACAAGCCGGGGGAGGACCCGCTGCCGGCCGCGCAGCGCGAGCTCGCGGAGGAGATCGGACGGGCCGCGAGCGAGTGGGAGCACCTCAAGAGCTTCTACCCCTCGGTCGGCGTCAACCGGGAGACCGTCCACCTCTACCGCGCCACCGGCCTGAGCGAGGCCCACGCCGACTCGGGCGAGAACGAGCGCATCGAGCTCGTCCGCTGGCCGCTGGGCGACCTGGACGGCGCGATCGCCGCCGTGTCGGACGCCAAGACGCTCATCGGCCTGCTGCTGCTGCGCGAGCACCTGCGCCGCGGCTGACGTCGCCGCGGCGCAGGGCCGGCCTGACCGAACCGGTCGGCTACCGCTTCAGCGGCAGCTTCGCGCTCTTCTTCACCGCGGGCTTCACGCCGGTCTGGGTCGCCGTCACCGTGACCAGGAGCGACCGCGCCTTCTTCAGCCGCGGCGCGAAGCCCGACCGCAGGCGGATGCGCGTGATGCGCGTGCCGCTCTTCGTCAGACGGACCGTCGCCGCACCCAGCGTCCGGCCGGGCAGCCGGTACTTGCGCCGGGTCTTGGTGTCGACCGTGAGCTTCAGCGTCACGGTGCACCCGGCGGTGCACGACGTCGTCACCGCGATGCCGCGCTTGAGCGCCGCCGCCAGCGACCGCGAGCCGAGCTTCAGCGACTTCAGGCGCTTCTTGACCACCGGCTTCTTCGGCGGCACGTTCGGGTTGCCCGGGACCGCCGGACCCGTGCCCGGGTTCGGCTGGGTGCCCGAGTTGCCGGCCCCGTCGACCGTCGGCGCCGGGGCGTCGAAGGTCGGCTTGGCCGGGGTCCCGAGGTGGGCCAGGGCCGCCTTCATCAGGTCGCCCTGCTTCGCGGCGCCGGTCACGGCCTCCAGGCCGAAGCCCGTGTAGACCGTGTCCGTCGTCGTGACGATGGGCGTCTCGACGAACGGCGCGTTCTGCGCGCGGTCCCAGCCGACGGCCGGGTTCTGGGCCTGGGAGCCGGCCGGGCCGGGAGGACCGGGGCGGGTCCAGTCGTCGTCACCGGACTCGAACGACGGGTCGGCCGAGTTCACCGGGTTCGCCGAGCTGTCGAGCAGCTTGGCCTCGTCGACCCAGGCGCCGAGGCCGAGGGACGCCGGGTCCGTCGCCACCGAGATCGCGATCTCGACGGTCTTGCCGTCGTAGGCCGCGGGGATCGGCATCTGCCAGTGCTGCCAGCCGCCGGAGCTGCCGGTCGCCGCGTTCCACGCCCCCGACGTGCCGGTCGACGAGCACGCCGAGCCGTCGCCGTTCTTCGTCTGGTAGTGGGCGAGGAACGGGTGGATGGACTGCCAGTTGGAGCCGTCCCCGGTGGCCAGGCAGGACTGCCCGACGTCCGTCGACGTGTTGCCGTTGTCGTCCTTCAGCGTCGTCCAGTCGTCCTGGCCCACGGTGTGGATCTCGACGAACTCGAAGTCGTAGTCGCCCTCGAGGTCGAACGACGTCCAGAAGTCGAACGTCGAGCCGGTGGTCGCCGGCACGGTGAACGTCTTCTGCAGCCGCTTGTAGGCGGCGTCGTCGGCCCCGGCGCTGACGAACCAGGCGCCGGCGTGCGGCGCGAACGGCGCTGCGTACGGCCGCTGCCACTCGGCGACCGACTTGGAGTCCCCGAACAGCGGGTACCTCACCGGGTCCAGGATCGACGACGTCGTCAGCAGCGTCGCCGTGCTGAGGTCGTTGTCGCCGCCGGTGGGCGCCAGCTCGAGGTCCAGCCCCGAGAACGCCCCGGAGCTGCCGTGCACCGGGAACGCGTCCCCGGTGTCCGGGTCCTCACCGCCGCCGCCGACCCGCAGGTAGGCGCCGAGCCAGTACTGCAGGAAGTCGTCCTGCGAGATGATGCACGTCGGGTTGGCGTTCTGGCAGTACGTGCCCTCCTCGACCTGGAACGGGTTGTAGCTGTAGCCCTCGGCGAACTGGCGCCCGGCGTTCTTGCCGGAGTAGAAGAGCTTGCCGCCGTCGTTGAGGAAGTCGCGCACCTCGTTCTGGGTGTCGACCGAGAGGCGGTCCATGCCCGAGCCGCCCGGGGCGTCCGGCGCCCGGGTGATGTAGTCGTCGCCGGAGTACCAGACGACGTGGGAGTAGTGCGACAGGACGCCCAGCGCGTTCGGCGCCGTGCGCCCGCGGGCGTCGATGTCGTAGACGTCGTACTTCACGCCCGCGGCGTCGAGGGCCGCCTTGTAGGTGTCCAGGTACGAGGGCCCGGCCGCCGGCGCCGCGTTCGGCTGCTTGCCCGAGTAGTCCTCGTTCGCCAGCAGGAGGACGGGGTTCGTCGTCTCGCTCACCGCGGTGTACGTGAAGTGCGAGGACTCCTGCCCGCCGCCGGTGAACCAGACCTCGACCTGCTGGCCGGGCTCGGTGCCGACGACGTAGCCCCGCACGCGGCGGTAGAAGAGGCCTTTGTCCTTGTTGTACTTCTCGCCGCCGAGGTAGTCCTTCGTCGGCACGGACTGCGTGGCCCCGCCGTTGACGCGGAACCTCATCGTCACCGCGCCGAGCGACCGCTTGACGACGGCGCCCACGGCCTGCGGATCGCCGTAGGAGAACTTGAACGCGTCGACGTCGAACGCGGCCGCCTTGTTGCCCAGGTGGGACGTCGGGTCGTCAGGGTGCGACGCCGATTTGGCGAGGTCCAGGGCGAACTGCAGGTGCCGGCGGTACTCCTGGTCGACCTGCAGCGGGGAGTCCGCGTACTCGAAGCCCGAGACATCCGGGTCCTCGGCGGCCGTGCCCTCCGGGGTGAAGGAGAGCGACCCGGCCAGGTTGTAGGCGTAGTCGGTGAAGTCGCCGTTCGTGATGTACAGGCCGGCCGACAGCTCCGGGAGGAAGCCCTCGATGCCGGGCTTGAACGGGTCACCGGCGAGCGCGGTGAAGATGGGGTTGTCCGGCGTGGGCGTGTCCTGCTGGAAGCCCTGCGGGTACAGCAGCAGCTGCGCCGCGGTGTGGTCGTTCTTGTGGAAGACCGGGTGGATCTCCTCGAAGAGGGCCTGCATCGCCTTCGTCTCGGGCTCGGAGGCGGCGGACGGCCCGCGGTAGGTCTCGCTCCGCGGATCGGGGGACGAACCCTCGTCGTCGCGGCCCCAGTTGGAGGGGTAGTTGCGGTTGGGGTCCACGCCGTCGCCGTCGGTGATGTTGCCGTCGGCGTTGTTGTCGGCGAGGTTCTTGCGCCACAGGCGGTGGCCCGGGGTGAAGGTGTACTCGTAGCCGTCCGGGTTGGCGACGCAGGAGAACCACAGCTCGGTGCTGTCGACGAGGGCGGTGACCTCCTTGCCGGCGCTCGTCGTCTTGCCGTAGTTGCTCACGAAGTACTCGAGCGTGCGGCGGCAGGTCTCACCGGCCAGCCACTCACGGGCGTGCTGCATCGCCGTGTAGAGGACGGCGGGGCGGCCGGGGATGTCGGCGCCGGTCGCGCCCTTGGTGACCTGCAGCGCGACGATGTCGCGGCCGTTGTAGGTCTGGCCGACGACACGCCGCTTCACGATCGAGGGGAAGTCGGCGGTGAGCCGGTCGTACTCCTCGGTGTACTGCTCCTTGTCGTCGCCCGCGACGGCGTCGTACTTCGTCCAGACGGTGAAGGCGGAGTCGGAGGCCCCGGCGGTGGGGGAGCCCGCGCGGCGCCCGGCGCCGGAGGCGGCGGCCTTGGGGTCGCGGAAATCAGAGAGACGCTCGGCGCCGAGCTTGGCGGCCCCGAGGCGGGCGGACGTCGAGACGACGTCGATCGTGCCCCGCTCGAAGTTGCGGCCCTCGGTGACGTCGAAGCCCTTCTGGGCGAGGACCTTGAGGTTGGCCGAGGTGGCCTTCACGCGGTAGGCGTTCAGCCCGTCCGCGGAGGCCACAGAGGCGGAGACAGCCCCCGCGCCGAGCGCGAGAACGGTGGCTAGGCCGGCAGAAAAAGCTCTGAAATCGACGTTCATTTAGAATATCCTTAGGTTGGCTGCGCGCACCCTGCCGCATTGGTCACTTCCATTGCCCATGGCCTGTCTGCATGCCGACAGCATCCGGCGTCAGGACGCTGTCAATGGCGCTCAAGGGTCGGATTCCGACCGGTGACAGCGGCGTTGCAGTGACGAGGGACCCGGCGGGCGCCGGTGAATCCCCGGTGCATGGCGATCGCGACCGGTGACCTGACCGGCCAGGCCTTCGGGCACCACGTGCTGGACTTCCTGGCCTACCTCGAGTTCGAGCGCGGGCTGTCGCGCAACACCCTGGAGGCCTACCGCTCGGACCTGCTGCAGTACGGGGCCTACCTCGACGCCCACGGCCTGGACCCGCTCACCGTGCAGCACGCCGACCTGGCGGCGTTCATGGCCCACCTGGCCGAAGGGACGCCGGAGCGCCCGGCCGTCGCGCCGGCGACGCTGCAGCGCAAGACCGCGTGCCTGCGCTCGTTCTACCGCCACCTGCGCCGCGAGAGCCTGATGGACGGCGACCCGACCGCCGACCTGCGCGCCCCGCGCAAGCAGCAGAAGCTGCCGAAGGTTCTCAGCCGCGACCAGGTCGCCGCGCTCCTGGCCGCCCCGACCGGCACGAGCCCCGCCGCCCTGCGCGACCGGGCGCTGCTGGAGCTCATGTACGCCTGCGGGCTGCGCGCGAGCGAGGCGATCGAGCTGCACGTCGGCGACCTGGACCTGCAGGTCGGGGTGCTGCGCGCCCGTGGCAAGGGCTCGAAGGAGCGCCTGGTGCCCGTCGGCCGCGAGGCCGTCACCGCCGTCTCGATCTACCTCAAGCGCGGGCGCCCGCTGCTCGTCGGCGCGCGCGAGGAGCGTCACCTGTTCGTCAACCAGCGTGGCGGCGGGCTCACCCGTCAGGGCCTCTACAAGATCGTCCAGCGTCACGCGGGTGCCGTGGGCCTGCAGGACGCGATGAGCCCGCACACCCTGCGCCACACGTTCGCCACGCACCTCCTGGCGGGCGGCTGTGACCTGCGCTCCCTGCAGGAGATGCTCGGCCACGCCGACATCGCCACGACGCAGATCTACACGCACCTCAGCGCCGAGCGCCTGAAGGACGTCTACTTCCAAGCCCATCCGCGAGCGTCAGTCGGACCGCGACCCTGATTCCCCCGGATGGGCCCACATCCGCGAGCGTCAGTCGGACCGCGACCCTGATTCCCCCGGATGGGCCCACATC
>CAZRLR010000021.1:0-12683 GCA_964600395.1 uncultured Conexibacter sp. | reverse complement strand
CGCGGGCGTCCGTCGGCCCGGGCTGACCGGCGCGGCGCGGCCTCCGGCCGGTGTGGCACGATCGACGCCGATGCCCGCCGCCGTCCCCACGACCGCTCGTCTGGCCGTCGCCGTGACGTGCGCCGCGCTGGCGGTCGGCGGCTGCGGCAACAGCCGGCAGCCGCCGCCGGACGTCGCCACGCCGGGCCCGGCCTTCGGCACCACGACGGCCGCCTTCCCGCAGGCCGGGCTGACGCTGACCAAGGTCCCGGCCGGCTGGGCCCGCACGCCGGGCGAGGCCCCGGCCGTCGTGACGATCGCCACCGGCGAGGCGACGATCGGGGTGTTCCGCTACCCGCGGACCGAGCCGCTGCCGACCACCGCCGAGGCGCTCGACGCCGCCGCCACGGCGCTCGTGGCCGCCGCGAAGGCCCGCGACCCGACGTTCACCGAGATCAAGCGCGCGCGCCTGAAGGTCGACGGGCATCCCGCGGTGCAGGTGCGCGGCACCGAGACCGTCGACGGCCGGCCGCGCACCGTGCGCACCACCCACGTCTACGCCTTCGGCGCGGAGACCGTCATCGACGCGTTCGCCCCCGAGGAGGACTTCCGGCGGGTGGACAGCGAGGTCTTCCGCCCCCTGATCGCGTCCGCGAAGCTCACCGCCCCCGGGGACGGCACGTGACCGCCGACCGGTACCGCCGCCGCCGCGCGTTCGTCGTCGTCCTGGACGCCTGCGGCGCCGGCGCGCTCCCGGACGCCGTCGACTACGGCGACGCCGGGACGGACACCCTCGTCCACCTTGCGCAGGCCGTCGGCGGGCTGGACCTCCCGGTCCTCGGCGCGCTCGGGCTCGGCTCGATCCGGCCGCTGGACGGGGTCCCGCCGAGCGCGTCGCCGGCGCTGCACGGCCGTCTGCACCCGCTCGGCCCGGGGAAGGACTCCACGACCGGCCACTGGGAGCTCATGGGCGTCGTGCCCCCGGCCCCGCTGCCGACCTATCCCCACGGCTTCCCCGCCGACGTCGTGGCCGCCGCCTCCGCCGCCACCGGCCACCGCTTCTGCTGCAACCGGCCCTACAGCGGCACCGCCGTCATCGAGGACTTCGGCGAGCACCACCGGCAGACGGGCGAGCTCATCCTCTACACCTCGCAGGACTCCGTCATGCAGATCGCCGCGCACGACGCGGTGCTCGACGAGGGCGCCCTCGTCGACCTGTGCCGGACGCTGCGGACGGTGATGGTCGGCGAGCACGCCGTCGGGCGCGTCATCGCCCGGCCGTTCACCGGCGAGGTTGGTGCCTTCACCCGGACCGACGGCCGGCGGGACTTCGCGATCGAGCCGCCGTCGACGTCCTACCTCGACGCGCTGCAGGACGCGGACGTCCCGGTGCACGCCGTCGGCAAGGTCGACGACCTCTTTGCCCACCGCGGCGTGACGCGCAAGCACGCCGCGGCGACGAACGCCGCCGGCCTCGAGCACACCCGGCGTCTGCTGGGCGAGCTGGACCGGGGCTTCGTCTTCACGAACCTCATCGAGACCGACCAGCGCTTCGGGCACCGCAAGGACACCGAGGGCTTTCACGGGGCGCTGCGCGCGATCGACGCCGAGCTGGCGACGTGGCTGCCGCGGCTGGGGGAGGACGACCTGCTCGTCCTGACCTCCGACCACGGCGTGGACCCGTTCGCCGACCACTTCGACCACACCCGCGAGCACGCGCTGCTGCTCGCGCGCTTCGCGGGGGACGGTGGGCGCCGCCACGAGGGCCCGATGGCCGACGTCGGCGCCTCGGTGCACCGCTGGCTCACCGGCCAGGACGTCCCCGGGATGCCGGGCCGCCCGTTCTGCTGAAGGCGCCGCGCGCGTTGCGATACTCGACGGGTGCCCGAGCTGCCCGAAGTCGAGACGATCCGCCGCGGCCTCGTGCCGCTGGTGGAGGGCCGCACGGTCACCGCACTGGCGATCCACGACGCCCGCTGGACGCAGCCGCTGGACCCCGCCGTCGTCAGCGATGCGGTGAGCGGCCGGCGCCTGGAGGCCCTCCGGCGCCGCGGCAAGTACCTGGACTTCGCCTTCGCCGACGACGTGCACCTGCTCGTGCACCTGCGGATGACCGGGACGCTGCTCTACGACACCGCGCCCGACCAGCCCCACCGGCGCGTGACGTTCGCGCTCGACGACGGGCACGAGCTCGCGTTCTGCGACCCGCGCCGCTTCGGGACGGGCGAGCTGGTGCTGGGCACCCCGGCGCTGGAAGCCTTCTTCGCCCCGCGACTGGGCGTCGAGCCGCTGGAGGACGGCGCGCTGACCGGGCCGGTGCTCAAGGCGCTGGCCGCGGGCCGGCGCGCGCCGGTCAAGGCGTTCCTGCTGGACCAGCGCCGCGTCGCGGGCGTCGGGAACATCTACGCCGACGAGGCGCTATTCCGCGCGGGCATCCACCCGCTGCGCCCGGCCGGGTCGCTGACGGGCCCGCAGTACGAGGCGCTGGCGGGCGCCGTCCGCGACGCGCTGCAGGCCGGGCTGGACGCCGGGGGCGCGACGATCGACGACTTCCGCCACCCCGACGGCGTGTACGGCGGCTTCCAGCACGAGTTCCTCGTCCACCTGCGCGCCGGCCAGCCGTGCGGGACGTGCGGCACGGAGATCGTCAAGTTCGTCGCCGCGGGCCGGGGGACCTACGTCTGCCGGCGCTGCCAGCCGGTCCCGCGCGTGCGCCGGCGGCCGCGGGCGACGGCGGGGCGTGGCGCATGAGCGCGGGCGCCGAGCACGGCTTCACCCACGTCGTGCCGGACGAGGCGGCGCTCGAGGCGGTCCTCGGCGGCAAACCGCGGGCGACCTCGGCGAACAAGGACGTCCACGCCCTCGACGGGCACTGCCGGGACTTCATCGCGCGCTCGCCGTTCCTCGTGCTGGCCACGAGCGGCGCGGACGGCGCCTGCCGGGCGACGCCGCGCGGTGGGCCGCCGGGCTTCGCGCGGGTCCTGGACGAGCACCGTCTCGTCGTCCCGGACTACACCGGCAACAACCGCGCCGAGGCCCACCGCGACCTGCTCGTCAACCCGCAGGTCCAGCTGCTCTTCCTCCTGCCCGGCATGGGGGAGTCGCTGCGCGTCAGCGGGACGGCGGTCCTCACGACCGACCCGGAGCTCCTGCAGACGCTCGGCACCGGCGGCCCGCGTCCGCCGAAGCTCGCGCTCGGCGTGACCGTGACCCACGCGATGCTCCAGTGCGCCAAGGCGCTGCGGCGCTCACGGCTCTGGGACCCGGAGGCCTGGCCGCCACGCGAGGAGCTGCCGTCCGCGAGCGCGATCCTCCGCGACCACGTCGCCGACGGGCGGACGCTCGAAGAGGTCCAGGCGGGCCTGGACCTCAGCTACACGGAGCGCGCGTGGTAGGCGCTCAGGCGGCGAGCAGCTGGGCCAGGCGGCCGGACTTGTCGGCGGCCAGCGTCTCCTGGAAGCCGCCGATGAGCTCGCCGTTCACGATGACCTGGGGGAAGGTCAGCATGCCCGTCTTCTCCGTCAGCTCGGCGCGGCCGGCCGCGTCCCGGGCGAGGTTGATCTCCTCGTACTCGATGCCGCGCTTGGCGAGCAGCTGCTTGGCCCGCGAGCAGAAGACGCACGGGTCGGTGGTGTAGACGGTGACATCGGCCATTACTTCACTAAAGATAGCGGGTCGGTGACCGTGGCCGGCCCCGTCAAGACCGAGGCCATCGTCCTGCGCTCGCTGCGCTTCGGCGAGGCCGACCGGATCCTGCACTGCTACACCCCCGGTCGCGGCCGGATCGGCGCCATCGCCAAGGGGGTGCGCAAGACGCGCAGCCGCTTCGGCGGGCGCCTGGAGCCGTTCTTCCGCCTCAACCTCGTCCTGCACGAGGGCCGCTCGGACCTCATGACCGTCACGAGCGCCGAAACCGTCGAGCCGTACGCCGCGCTGCGCGCCGACGGGACGGCGATCGACAGCGCCGCCCGGGCCTGCGACGCCGTCGCCCGCCTCTTCGACACCCCCGACCCCAGCCCGCCCGTCTTCCACCTGCTGGCGAACGAGCTGGCGCTGCTGGACGCCGGCGCCTCGGCGACGCAGCCCACGCTCCCGTCGCAGGCCACGCACGAGAACCAGCTCGCCTTCCGCCTGAAGCTCCTGCTCGTCGCGGGCCTGGCGCCGCAGCTGCGCGCCTGCGCGGCGTGCGGCGAAGCCGAGCATCTCGTCGGGTTCTCCGGCGCGGCGGGCGGCGTCGTGTGCGGCGCCTGCGAGGCCGGCGCCTTCCGGATGGACGCCGAGACGCACGCCTTCCTCACCGAGGCGATCGGGCGGCCGCTGGCCCAGGTCCCCGTCGACGTCGGCCAGCGCGTCCTGCGTCAGGCCGAGCGCGCGATCTCCGAGACCGTCGAGCACCACGCGAACACCCGCCTGCGCGCGGCGACCGCCCGCTGACCGCCGCGACCGGGCCGCCCGGCGCCGATAGGCTGCCGCGATGCCAGCCACGGACGGTCACGTATGGGTGCAGGACTTCAGCGAGGGCTCGCGCGAGCAGCGTGAGCTGCTCGGCGGCAAGGGCGCCAACGTCGCCGAGATGACCCGGATCCTGGGCGCCGACCGCGTCCCGGCCGGCTTCACGATCACGACCGAGGCGTGCGTCGCCTACATGGAGCACGACCGGACGCTGCCCGACGGCCTGGCCGAGCAGATGCAGGCGGCGCTGGCCCGGCTGGAGGCGCACGCCGGCAAGCGGCTGGGGGACCCGGAGGATCCGCTGCTCGTCTCCGTCCGCTCCGGCGCCCGCGCGTCGATGCCGGGGATGATGGACACCGTCCTGAACCTCGGACTCAACGACGCCTCCGTCGAAGGCCTGGCCGCCCGGACCGGCAACCCGCGGTTCGCCTGGGACTCCTACCGCCGCTTCGTGCAGATGTACGGCAACGTCGTCGTGGGCATCGACGGCGAGCGCTTCGAGGACGCCATCGAGGCGCTCAAGCGCGACCGCGGCGTGGCGCTCGACACGGAGCTGGACCCCGAGGCGCTGCAGGAGCTCACGCGGACCTTCCAGTCCTTCTACGCCTTCCCGCAGGACCCGCAGGCCCAGCTCGACGGCGCCGTGCGCGCGGTCTTCGACTCGTGGCTCGGGGACCGCGCGGTGACCTACCGGCGCCTGAACCGCATCCCCGACACCTGGGGGACGGCGGTCAACGTCCAGCAGATGGTCTTCGGCAACAAGGGGGAGACCTCCGGGTCGGGCGTCGTCTTCACCCGCGACGAGGTGACCGGCGCGCCCGAGCCGTCCGGGGACTTCCTCGTCAACGCGCAGGGGGAGGACGTCGTCAGCGGCGTGCGCAACACCCAGGACATCGCCGACCTCAGGACGGTCATGCCGGCGGTCCACGCCGAGCTCATGGAGATCCTGCGGACGCTCGAGGCGCACTACAAGGACATGCAGGACACGGAGTTCACCGTCGAGGACGGGCGGCTCTACATGCTGCAGACGCGCAACGCCAAGCGCCCGGCGCAGGCCGCGGTGCGCTTCGCGGTCGACGCCGTCGGCGAGGGGCTGCTCACGCAGGCCGAGGCGCTCATGACGATCGACCCGCACGTCCTGGAGACGCTGCTGTCCCCGCAGTTCGACCCGTCCGTCGACTATGCGGTGGTGGCCACCGGTATCGGCGCCTCGCCCGGCGGCGCGAAGGGCGAGGTCGTCTTCTCCGCCGCCGAGGCGGTCGCCGCCAAGGCCGACGGCCGCGACGTCATCCTCGTCCGGACGTTCACCGACGCCGGGGACGTGGCGGGCTTCGCCGCCGCCCGCGGCATCCTCACGAGCACCGGCGGCAAGGCGTCGCACGCCGCCCTCGTCGCCCGCGGCATGGGCCGCCCGGCCGTCACCGGTGCCGCCGAGCTGAAGATCGACATGCGCTCGCGGCGCCTCGTGCTCCCGGACGGGACGACCGTCGCCGGCGGCGGGTTCATCGCGATCAACGGGTCCACGGGCGAGATCACGCTCGACGACGTCCCGGTCACCGCCCCGGCCGTGTCGGACGACCTCGGCACCGTCCTGGGGTGGGCGGACGGGATCCGCCGCCTCGGCGTCCGCGCGAACGCCGACACGCCCGAGGACGCCGCGCGCGCCGTCGAGCTCGGCGCCGAGGGCATCGGCCTGTGCCGCACCGAGCACATGTTCCTCGGCGAGCGCCAGCCGCTCATGGCCGCGGTCATCCTCGCCGAGGACGACGCCGCCCGCGACGCGGCGATCGACGAGCTGCGCCCGCTGCAGGAAAGCGACTACGAGCGCATCCTCATCGCCATGGCCGGGCGCCCCGTCTGCGTCCGCCTGCTGGACCCGCCGCTGAACGAGTTCCTCCCCGAGCCGCACGAGCTGCCGGAGGGGTCCCCGGAACGCGCCCGCGTGGAGTCGCTGCAGGAGGAGAACCCGATGCTCGGCACCCGCGGCGTCCGCCTCGGGATCCTGCAGCCCGAGCTCTACGAGATGCAGGTCCGCGCGCTCTTCCGGGCCGCCGCGCGGGTCCCGGACGCGAACGTCGAGGTGATGATCCCGCTGGTCGACTACGAGCTCGAGCTGCAGTTCATGGAGGAGCTCGTGGACCGCGTCGCCGCCGAGGAGGGCGTGCAGCGCGGCCGCCACTTCAGGTTCGGGTCGATGATCGAGCTGCCGCGCGCGTGTTTCCTCGCCGACCGGATCGCCGACCACGCCGACTTCTTCTCCTTCGGGACGAACGACCTGACCCAGACGGGGCTGGGCTTCAGCCGCGAGGACATCGAGGCGCGCATCCTCGAGCGCTACATGGACGTGAAGATCCTCGATCGCTCGCCGTTCGAGACGATCGACACGCCGGGCGTGGGGCAGATGGTCCGCATGGGGGCGTGGCTCGGGCGCACGAAGAAGGAGCACCTCAAGCTCGGGGTCTGCGGCGAGCACGGCGGGGACCCGGACTCGATCGCGTTCTTCCACGACTCGGGCATCGACTACGTCTCCTGCTCGCCGCCGCGGGTGCCGGTCGCGCGCCTGGCCGCCGCGCAGGCGGCCATCGCCGACCGGCGCTTCTGACCCCTCTCAGGCGCCGAGACCCGAATCGTCCTCCCCGGTCCGGGGCGGATCGGGTCTCGGCGCTCCGGGCCGCCGCCGTCAGTCGACATGCAGGACGGCCTTGCCGGTGATCGTCCGGTCGACGAGGCCGGTGATCGCCGCGCCGGCCTCGCGCCAGGACGCCTCGTGCGTGATCTGGCAGTCCAGGCGGCCGTCGGCGACGAGCGCCGCCAGCCGGGCGAGGTCCCGCGTGCCCGAGCCCTCGCGGCGCAGCTCCGGGAAGATGAGCAGGCCGTACAGGCGCGCGCCCGGGGCGCGGCCGAAGAGCTCGCGCGTCGGGTAGCTCACGGGCTCGGTGACCGTCGAGGCGAAGGACACCACCGTCCCGTTGGGCTCGACGTGGGAGAGCGCCTGCCCGAGCATGGGGCCGCCGACGCCGTCGATGATCGTCCGGTACTCGCCCTCGGGCGCGGTGACGACCTCGTCGGCGCCGAGGGCGCGCAGCTCGTCGGCGACCGCGACGTCCCGCACGAGCGCGGTCACGTGCGCGCCGCTGAGCTTGGCCAGCTGGATCGCGAAGCGCCCGACGCCGCCGGTGGCCGCCGTCACGAGCACGCGGTGCCCGAGGACGACGCCGCCGAGCTGCAGCGCGTGCAGGGCGGTGAGGCCCGCGACCGGGAGCGTCGAGGCCTGCGCGTCGCTCACCGCGTCGGGGACGGGCGCCAGGATGTCGGTCGGGACGGGCACGAGCTGCGCCCAGCCCTTGTTCATGACGAGGCCGACGACGCGGGTGCCCGCCGGCGGCCCGCTCCCGTCCGCGGCCGCGCGCTCGACGACGCCGGCCACGTCCCACCCCGTCAACGCGCCCGCGTCCATCGTCGGCAGGCGCTTGCACTCACCGCGGTTCAGCGAGAAGGCGGTGACCCGCACGAGCGCCTCGGAGGGCAGCGGCTCGGGGTCGGGCACCTCGGTGAGGGCGACGTGCGGCGGGGCGGGGGCGGCGGTCAGGGCGAGCATGGGCCTGAGCGTAGCCCTCGCCGGGTGAGACACATCGCGGGCGGATGGGATGATCAGGGCAATGGATCCCCACGCGCACCCCGGACCGGTCGCCGCGGCCTACGCGCAGCGGCGGCAGGCGTGGGAGGCCGAGCAGCTCTCTCCGCTGGCCGCGCGCTCCTACCCCGCCCGGCGAGCGCTGCCGGAGGAGGACTGCGGGCTGCGCAGCCCGCTGCAGCGCGACCGCGACCGCATCGTCCACTCCAAGGCCTTCCGGCGCCTGAAGCACAAGACCCAGGTCTTCGTCGCCCCCGAGGGCGACCACTACCGCACGCGCCTGACCCACACGATCGAGGTGACGCAGATCTCGCGGACGGTCGCCCGGGCGCTGCGCCTGAACGAGGACCTCGTCGAGGCGATCGGCCTCGGGCACGACCTCGGCCACGCGCCGTTCGGCCACATCGGGGAGGAGTACCTCGACGAGGCGCTGCAGGAGCGCTTCGGCCGGTCCTTCCGCCACTACGAGCACTCGCTGCGCATCGTCGAGGTCCTCGAGCGCGACTTCACCGGCCTGAACCTCACCGACGACGTGCGGGACGGCATCCTCTGCCACTCCGGGCGTGCGCCGCAGCCGCGGACCCTCGAGGGGCGGATCGTCCGGATCGTCGACCGCGTGGCCTACATCAACCACGACATCGACGACGCGATCCGCGCCGGCGTCCTGCGTGAGGACGACCTGCCGGCGGACGCGATCGCCGTGCTCGGCGCCACCGGGTCCACGCGCATCGACCGTCTCGTCCACGACCTCGTCGAGCACTCCGACGCCGCCGGGGACATCGTCCAGGGCGAAGAGGCGGGCGCGGCGATGGACGCGCTGCGCACCTTCATGTTCGACCGCGTCTACCTCGGCAACACCGCCGTCCGCGAGCACGAGAAGATCCGCGCGGTCATCCGGACGCTCTTCGAGCACTACGTCACGCTCCCCGGCGGTCCGCCCGACGGCGGCGGCGCTCCTGGGGCCGACCTGCCCCAGCGCATCACCGACTACCTGGCCGGCATGACCGACCGCTACTGCATCAGGACGTTCGAGTCCCTCGCGGTGCCGGACGGGTTCGTGGGCTAGCGGCGCCCTCGACCGCGACGGGGGCCGACGGGGCGGCGTCGCGTTCGGGGTGCGCGCCGGGCACGAGGCGCTTGAGCGACAGCGCGGGCCGCTCGACGAGGACGTAGCTCAGCGTCCCCATCACGAGCGTCAGCCCCAGGCCGGTGACCGCCCACAGGAGGTAGGGCTCGACGTCGACGTCCGCCAGCTCCCAGCGCTGCAGCTGCAGCAACACGGGCCAGTGCCAGACGTAGACGCCGTAGGAGATCAGGCCGACGAGCGGCAGCGGCCGCCACGCGAGGACGCGGCGCACCGCGCCGCGCCGCTGGTCGCCGAAGACGGCCGGCCACAGCAGCCCGACCGCGACGACGCCGTACAGCTGCCATTTGGCCAGGTACTGGGCGGGGGAGACGGCCTGCACCGGGTCGCCGGTCAGGCCGATGCCCTTCGCGGCGAGGACGAAGGCGAGGGCGGCGACCGCCCAGGCGATCCACGGCCGGCGGTCGACGGCGGCCATCGCCCGCGGCAGCGGCCGCCCCTCCAGCGCGACGCTCAGGACCGCGAGCGCCATGCCCAGCGCGAAGGTGTCCAGCGTCCCCGGCAGGGCCAGCAGCGCCGGGTCGTTCACGCGGACCGGGTCGTCCACCGCGCCGAGCGCGAAGAGGACGACGGCGTACAGGACGCTCGCCAGCCACAGGCCCGCCACCGCGATCGCGTGGTGGCGCAGGACGCGATCACGCCCCGGGTGCTCCGGCGTCGCGCCGCGACGGTCGCTCGCCCGGCGGACGCCGGCCGCCCAGAAGGGGAGGAAGACGTAGAACGAGAGCTCGATGCCGAGCGTCCACGCCGGGGCGATCCCGCCGCGGTCCAGCGGCGGCGCGGTGTAGAGCTGCCCGAAGCCGTAGTAGACGAGCCACTGGCCGCCGCGGAAGACGTAGCCCCACGAGAGGATCGCCGCGCTCAGCGTCAGCGCCACCCAGTAGGCGGGCACGATCCGCAGGGCGCGGCGCCAGGCGTACGCGCCGACCGCGGGGCTGGGGCGCCCGCGGGCGTGGGCGGCGACGAACGGCCGGTAGAGGAGGAAGCCCGAGATGACGAGGAAGATCGGGACGCCGACCTCCAGGCGCGCGATGAACGCCCGGCCCGTCGCCCCGGGGGCCAGGCCGCCGCCGAAGAAGCCGACGGCGTGGAAGAGGACGACGCTGACGGCGGCGATGGCCCGCAGGGCGTCGAAGTGCGGGAAGCGATCCGCGCGCGCGGTGGGCCCGTCCATTGCGCGCATCGTGTCACACCGCCGGGCCGCGGCCGGGGCGGCCACGGGGGCCGGGACGACACCCCGCACCGGTACGCTGCTGCCCGATGGCCAGGTACACCGCCGACAGCAAGGAGAAGGTCCGCGACGCGGTCAACTTCCTCGATCTGGTCGGCCAGTACAGCGATCTGCGCAAGGCCGGGCCGGCGAGCTACAAGGGCCTGTGCCCCTTCCACGAGGAGCGCACGCCGTCCTTCAACATCAACGCCGACGAGAAGTTCTTCAAGTGCTTCGGCTGCGGTGAGGGTGGGGACGTCTTCTCGTTCGTGCAGAAGAAGGAGGGGCTGGACTTCGTCGCGTCCCTCGAGTACCTCGCCGAGCGCTACGGGGTCGAGCTGGAGCTGGAGGACGAGGACCCGGCGGCCGCCAAGCGTCGGCTGCAGCAGTCCCGCCTGACCGAGCTGCTGCGCCGCACCGCCGACTTCTACGTCCGCAACCTGTGGGAGTCGCGCGAGGCCGCCCACGCCCGGGAGTACCTCGCCTCGCGCGGGCTGGACGAGGCCCTGCTGCGCGAGTTCCGCGTGGGCTACGCCCCGCGCAAGTGGGACGCGGTGCTCGTCCCGTCGCGGCGAGCGGGCTACACCGAGCAGGAGCTGCTGGACGCCGGGCTCGTCATCCGTTCCCAGAAGGGCGGCCAGCCCTACGACCGCTTCCGCGCGCGCATCACGTTCCCGCTGTGCGACCGCAAGGGCCACGTCATGGGCTTCGGCGCCCGCCGCCTGGCCGAGGACGACAAGGGCCCGAAGTACCTGAACTCCAACGACGGCCCCGTCTTCCACAAGGGCAAGAACGTCTACGCGAGCGACATCGCCCGCGTCCACGCGACGAAGGCCGGGCAGGTCATCCTCGCCGAGGGCTACACCGACGTCATCGCCCTGCACCAGGCGGGGCTGCGCAACACCGTCGGCCTGATGGGGACGTCGCTGACCGCCGACCAGGTGACCGAGCTCGCGCGGCTGGCGCCGGTCGTCGTCCTGGCACTGGACGCCGACAGCGCCGGGCAGGAGGCGATGCTTCGGGCCGCCCGCGTGGCGGCCGGGCGCAAGTTGCAGCTGCGCGTCGTGCCGCTGCCGGCGGGCATGGACCCGGCCGACCTCGTGCACTCCGAGGGCGCCGACGCGATGCGCAGGCTCGTGGACCAGAGCGTCCCGTTCGTCACCTTCCGCGTCCGCCGCGTGCTCGACGTCGCCGATCTGAAGACCGCCGAGGGCAAGGATGCGGCGATCGACGAGCTGCGCCCGGTGTTCAAGGACATTCCGCCCAGCGCGCTGCGGGAGGAGCTCCTGCGGACGGTCGCCGACCGGACCGACCTGGCGCCGACGCTCGTCGCCTCGTGGCTGGCCGCGCCGCAGCAGCGCACGCCGGTGGACCGGCCGCCGCAGCGGCGGCCCGTCGTCCGTCCGGTCGAGCCGGCACCGGCGCCCCGTGCGGCCGCGCCGGCCCCCGTGCCTGCCCCGCCGTCCGAGGACGGCTGGGAGGGCATGGAGGCACTCGAGCCGGACCACGACAGCGTCGAGCCGTCCTCGGGGCAGCACGTCCAGCGGGTCGCGGCACCGGCATCGGGCGCCGTGCCGCCGGCGCCCGCGCCGATGCCCGTCGTCGTTCCGGCGCTTCCCGACGGGCCGCACGCGCGGACCGAGCGCGCGCTCCTCGTGCAGGTCGTCGCGCTGCCGGAGGCGGGTCGTGCGGCGCTCCGGGAGATGGGCGGTGCGGAGGCGTTCGCGGAGGGCGTGCACCGGCGGGCCGTCGCGCACCTGCTCGCCTACGACGACGCGCCGATGGCGCACCTGCCCGAGGACGACCTGGAGCTCGGCTCGCTCATGGCCGGGCTGCTCGTCCGGGCGGGGGAGACCGACGCGAACCCGGACGCCCTGCACGCCGAGGTGCTCAAGCTGCGTCTGGCCGCGGTCGAGCGGCAGATGAAGGTCGCGGCGGCCGCGGGCTCGAACGACATCCCGGCGCTCGCCCGCGAGCGTCAGGGGCTGCAGAAGGCCGTCCAGGAGGCGATCGGCCGGCACATGGACGCCATGGGCGAGAGCTGACGGGCCGCCCCGCCTCCCGGGGTGGGGTGCTCAGCGCACGCGCGGGTCCACCAGGGCGAGCAGCACGTCGCTCACGAGCGCGAAGAGCGAGATGAAGGCGGCGCCGACGGCGGTCAGTGCCAGGAGCACCGCGGCGTCCCCCGTCGCCACGGCCTGGGGCAGGCGCGAGAAGACCCCGGGGACGTCGAAGACCCGCTCGACGAGCGCGAGGTTCAGGAG
>CAZRLR010000020.1:0-22218 GCA_964600395.1 uncultured Conexibacter sp. | reverse complement strand
AGACGGTGAACTGCCGTGCGCGTCGGTCACAGCGCCAGGCCGCCAGGTGGGCGCGGCCACCGGTCGGGGCGCTGAGGACGAAGCGCGCCACGACGCTCGAGGGGCCCGCGCCGGGGCGCTCGGTGACGGTGATCGTGTCGCCGGGGTCCGCCGTGACCCGGAGGCGCAGCCAGCCGAGCTGCCCGTCGGCGATGTCGGCGTGCAGCGGTGTGCCGGCGGGGGCCGGGTCGGCGGTCTGGGCGCCGGCCGTCGGCGCGGAGAACGCGACGAGCATCGTGCCGAGCACGGCGAGCGCCGGCGCCCGCCCCGGGAGGAGGTCGCGCATGATGGAGGAGCAGTTCCTGACCACGGACACGCATCCTGCCGCACGGCGACCCGTGAGGCCGCTCAGCAGCGGTCGATCGCCTGCGCGTAGAGGGCGGCGCGGGCGCGGTAGCCCTCCGGCGTGGCGTGCACGCCGTCCCCGGCCAGCCAGGCGGGGTGGGCGGCGACCTGTCGCGCCCACGGCACGATCCGCAGGGTGCCCGAAAGGCCCGGGTCGCCGGCGAGCGCCTCCAGCCGGGCGTTCGCCGCCGCGTAGGAGACGCCGCCGACGGGCGGGCGGACGATCGTCGCCCAGACCGCGCACCCTTCGCGCCCGACGATCCGCGCGGACTCCCGCACCGCGGCCTCCAGGCGTCCCACGCCGGTGGGGTCGTCGTTCGTGAACAGGCTGAGGGCGAGGATCGACCCCCGCGGCGCGCTGCGGGCCAGCTGCATGCCGGTGGCCAGAGGGCGGCTCGTCTTGGCGTCGACGGTGACCGTCCGGCCGGGCAGCGCGGCGGGCAGCAGCGGCGCGATGCCCTCGGCCAGCGAGTCGCCGACGAGCAGGACGCGGCCCGGGCGGGACGTCCGGCTCGGCTCCGGGATCGCCGCGGTCGGGTTGGAGGGGGCGGCGTCCGCCGACGGGACGGTCGTCGTGGCCGGCCCTGTCGTCCGGGACGGGGACGGCGTCGGGGAGCGCCGCGCGCGCCTGCTCGCCGGCGTCCGCCCGGCCCGGACGAGGCGCACGAGGACGGCGTTGGCCGCACCGCCGGAGGCGGGGTCGGCGGGGGCGGCGCTGATCGCCAGGCTGCGCTGGCCGGCGCCGACCGTCAGGCGCAGCCGGGCCGTCCAGCGCCCGTCGGCGTCGGCGCTCACCGTCCGGGCGCACGCCGTCGGCCGGCAGCCGGCCGTCAGCGCGCCGGCCGTGTCCGGCGCGGCGTACCCCGCGATCGCCAGCCTCGTCGTCCGCCGCCCGCGCAGGTCGACCGTGGCGCCGTTGTCGGGGGCGCTGATCGTCACCGACACGGGGCCGCCGCCGGCGCCGGCGGCCGGGGCGGGGGCCGGCGCCGCGGCGGGTGGGTCGGCGGCGTCCGTGCCCGACCCGCAGGCGCCCAGCAGCGTGGCGGCCACCAGCACCGCAGCCAGTCGGGGACGACGCGATCGCACCCGGCAGACGGTATCCGCGCCAGGACTCCGACGGGGCTGCGAGGCTTGTCGCATGCGCAAGCTCCAGAGCCAAGGGATCCACCACATCACGCTCGTCGGCGCCGACCGGCAGACGTCGATCGACTTCTGGGAGGGCGTCATGGGCATGCCGTTCGTCTTCGAGCAGCCCAACCTCGACAACCCGGGGGAGAGCCACCTGTACTTCGACCCGGGCGACGGGCGGCTCATCACGATCTTCACGGACGACTCGCGCACGCCGGACAGCCGCCGCACCCCGACGGATCCGGGCTGCGTGCACCACCTCGCGCTGTCGATCTCACAGGCGACCTTCGCCCAGACCGTCGAGCGCCTGGACGAGCGTGGGATCGAGCACAGCGGCGTCAAGGACCGCGGCTTCATGGACTCGATCTACTTCAAGGACCCGCTGGGCCTCCTCATCGAGCTGGCCTCCTACCGCTTCGAGCCCCCCGCCGGGCACACGCACGCCGACGTCCTGCTGCAGGCCCACCGCCTGCGCGTGGAGCGGGGCGACTACAACATCGACCGCGTCCACCTGGCCGACGCGATCGAGCACCTCGTCCTGCGCTCGCGCGAGTCGCTGTCGGACGACCGCGGGCCCAAGGCCGCCTACCGCCGCTGAGGCACGCCCGCGGCCTGTTCGCAGCCGCACGCCACGCCTACGATGGCGGCCATGAGCGACGGACCGACGATCGAGCTGGCCGCCCCGCTGCCGGACGACGCCATGGGCGCGGTGCTGACGTGGCGCGCCAGGCGCGGCGGGCTGCGCCCCGGCAGCGCCGACGTCCCGCGCGCCGAGGCGACGCACGCCGTCCTGCAGACGGTGGATCTCGGCGGCCGCACCCACGAGCGCGAGCTCACCGTCGCCGAGGCCGAGGCGTGGCTGGCGGACGCCCGGGCGCTGCAGGCGCGGGCCGCGGCGATCGACGCCCGGGCGCGCGAGGCCCGGGAGGCGGCGGCCGCGCAGGTCGCGCAGGTCACCGCGACGCTCGACCTGCGCTGCCCGCGCTGCGGCGTCCCGCGGGCCTACGCCGGACGCCGCGACGTCCAGGTGACCGCCCTGCCGGCGGAGGGCGCGGTGCGCGAGGACCGCCTCGACGGCCGCACCCAGCACGTCGGCTACCACGAGTACGGGTGCCCCCGGTGCGGCTCGGTCGAGCTCTTCGGCCCCGGCCCGCTGGCGCACCCGCTCGAGCACCGCGCGTCCTAGCCCGGCGGGACGGCGCCCTCGACGCGCAGGGTCCGGAAGACGCCGGCCTCCGGGTGGGCCCCGTCCATCGGCCAGACGAGGACCGCACCGTCCCCCGCGCCGCCGATGACGTCGACGTCGTAGCCGTGGATGCCCTCGACGTTCAGGACGCGCACCCAGGTGTGCCGGGGTCGCGCCGGGTCGGTGCCGTCCTCGCCGTGCACGAGGCGCACGCGGGCGCCTCGGGCGGCGTGCACGGCGGCGAAGCGCGCGAACTCCGTGGCTGCCGTCGGTGCCGCGCGGTCGGGGTCCGTGCGCAGGTAGGCCTCGACGAGCGTGTCGATCCGCTCGCGGTGCGTCACGGGCGAGCGGGCGGGCGGCGGACCATGGCCCGCATTGTGCCGCACGGCTCAGACCGGCCGGCGGGGCGCCGGTAGCCTGTCGGCCATGCCGCGCGTCACCCCCGCCCGGTCACGCTCGCGACGGCGCCGTCACGGCCTCGTCGCGGCCGTGCTTCTCGCCGTCGCCGTCGCCGCCGTCCCGGCCGCCGCCCCGGCGCTGCCGGGCGACGAGCCGTCCGTGCCGCTGACGCCGGCCGACGGGGCCGTCGTCCCGGTCGACCCCGACGGGATCGGCGTGACCTTCACCTGCCCGGTCTACCGCGTCTCGTCCGCGGGGGAGGGCTTCTCGGTCTTCGGCGGGCCGCCGCAGCACGGCGTCAGCTTCTCGCGCAGCCCCGCGCTCGGCCCCGACGGCCGCCTCGCGGACCCCGTCAGCCTCGACCCGGGGCGGGCGGGCAGCACCGAAGGGACGTGCGAGGGCACGCTCGGCGCCGGCGGCGCCGCCCCGCGGCCGCAGGAGACCCCGGGGACGTACTTCTGGCAGGTCTGGCGGCTGTGCACCGGATGCGAGGGCAGCTACGAGACCGGCCCGGTCCGCCGCGTCGTGCTGCGCGCCACCGTCGTCCCGGCGGTCGGGGCGTTCGGGGCGGCCTACGCGACCTACCCCGTGCTCGTGCCGGTCACGGCGACGGGCGCGGCGGACGGGACGGCGATCACCGTCGAGCGACGGGCCGGCCGCCGCTGGGTGCGGGCGGGCGGCGCGACGGTGCTCGGCGGGCGCGGGGAGGCCGTCGTCACCCCGGCCGCGGCCGGCGCGCTGACGCTCCGCGCCGTCGTCCGCCTCGGCGACGAGACGCTGACGAGCACGCCGCGGGCGGTCATCGTCCGCCCGGCCTCGGCACGGCGCACGACGACGCGTCGCGACGACGGGCGCTACCGCGGGACGGGCACCGGCATCCGCTCGATCACGCTGCGCGCCACGGGCGGCGGGCGCGAGCTGCGTGACCTCGCCGCGTACGTCCCGATGACCTGCCCGGGGCTGCAGCCGGGGCAGTTCACGACGCAGATCGGCACGGCCCGCCTGATCCGCGTCCGCGTCGCGCCGGACGGCCGCTTCGTCGCCGCGAGCGCGCCCGCGTCCGCGACGGCGATCCGCGTGCGCGGTCGGCTGCAGGGCCGGCGCATCACGGGTGGCCGGGTGGAGCTGTCGGTCGGCGACTGCCTCGGCAACGCCGCCTTCACCGCCCGGCGCACCGGCCGCTGAGGCGGGCCCGCAGACCGTCCTACAGCCCGGCGACGGCGAGCACGAACTCCGCCAGGACGCCGACGAGCAGCGAGAACGCCAGCACGAGGGTGACGGTCAGGCCGACCGCCGCCTGCGCCCCGGCCGCGCGCCGGGAGACGACGACGGCCACCGCGAGACCGGCGGCGTCGGCGAGCGCGAACGCCGGGAGGGCCGTCAGGCCGCCCGCGCGCACGGCGAGGAAGACGGCGCTCACCGTCAGCAGGCCGGGCACCACGCCCGCCAGCGCGTCGCCCGAGGCCGTCGTGGTCGTGGCCTCGGGCATCGCTCAGGACCCTACGCGGGGGCGCGGGCGTCGGGGCGTCAGCGTCCGCCGGCCGACCGCACGCGCTTGGGCGCGGCGATCGTCGCGACGGTGAACGGCAGCTCCGGCGCCACGCCGGCCGACCGCTTGTCGAACTGCGCGTTGACGACGAGCAGGCGCTTGCCGTCGGACGCGATCGTCGTCGGGTACTGCAGCTGCGGGCCGGTGACGCCGGTGCCGACCGTGCCGCGGCGCCCGGCGCGGGTGAGCTTCACCGGGACGATGAGCTCCTGCTGGTTGCGGACGACGTACAGCCGGTCGCCGTCCTGCAGGAGGCCGTCGCCGTTCGTCAGCGTCGCGCCGCCGAGGTCGATCTGGCTGACGGCCTTCGTCCGCGTGTCCACCCGGAAGAGGCGCCCGGTGTTGGACTGGACGATGGTCAGGACGCGCCCGTTGCGGGAGGCGGCGATGCCGTTGGCGTTGAAGCCCGTCGTGTAGGCCAAGGCCGTCCCGGTGAAGTCGACGAAGCGCTCGAGCGGGCCGATCGTCCCGTCCTTGCGCAGCGCGAAGCGGAACAGCACGGGGCGCTGGGAGTCGGTGACGTACGCGTAGCCGCCGGCGATGACGACGTCGTTGAGGAAGGTCGGCGCGCCCGCGGGCTCGGTGTCGAGGACCTTCAGCGTCGAGCCGTCCCGCGTGGAGAGGACGAAGATCTTGCCGGTGTCGGCGCCGGCCACGACGAGACGCCCGCGGCGGTCTGCCTTCATGCCCGTGACCGAGGTGCGCCCGTCGGCGCCGGGGGCCGCGAAGACGCTCAGCTGCGGTGCGGCGACGTCGCCGTGGAAGATCGTGCCGTCGGTCGTGGAGCCGACGAAGAACGTCCGGCTCCCCGGGACGCGGGCGATGCCCTCCGGGAAGACGCGGTCGCCGGGGATGACGTAGGAGGCGGGCAGCGCCCGCTTGGACGAGGGCCGGCCGTCCCGGTGGGCGCCGGCGGTCGCGGTCAGGCCGGCAGCGGTCAGGAGCGCCGCCAGCAGGGTCAGGAGAAGTGGTTTCCGCATGGACGGTCCCTCCCCGCCGGTGGCCGTCCTCATGCCCGTCGTGGCGCGCGGGCCCTATCGTCGCGGCATGTCGTCACCGCGCGAGGCGTCGCGCGCGAGCCCCGGGACGACGCTCGTCGGGGTCTGCGCCGACGTCCACCTGCACACGGGCCGCCTGCACGCGTTCGTCGCCGCCGCCCGTGCGGCCGGGGCGCAGGAGCTGTGGTGCCTGGGGGACGTCGTGGACGCGCTGCTCGGCGCGCCGCCGGCCGTGCACGCCGCCGCGGTGCAGGCCACGGTCGCGTGCTGCGACCTCGTCCTGGCGGGCAACCACGAGCTGTGGGCGCTGCAGCGGGGGCTGCTCGACGGGCCCACCGCGCAGGCCGTGCAAGGCTGGTCGCCGGTCGAGGAGCGCCACGGCGTCGGGCTCGTGCACGCAAGCCTCGAGGACCCCTTCATGGAGTTCGTCGACAGCGCGCCGAAGGCCGCGCGCCTCCTGCGCGCCACCCCCGGCTGGCTGGCCCTGCACGGTCACACGCACCAGCGGCGGCTGTGGGCGCAGACCGACCGCCACCCGCACGCCGAGAGCCGCCCGACCCGCGGCGTCGTCCCGGCCGGGGCGGACCGGCTGCTCGCCAACCCGGGGGCGTTGACCGGCGGGCGCCCGTCCTGGCTGCTCGTCGACCTCGCGCGGCGCCAGCTGCGCTGGTTCGCCCTGCCGGCCGCCCCCTGAGACCCGGCGCGATCGCGCTGCCGAGGCGACCGGGCTCGCCGTACCCTTCCGGACATGCGTCATCGCACTGACAGGGTCCGGGTCGCGGTCGCCGCGGCGGCGGCTGTGGCCGTCGGGGTCGTCACCGTCGGGCCGGCGGTCGCCAACCACATCCCGGGCACGTCCTGCGGCTCGGTCCGGGCCTGCGCGGGTCACGAGTTCTGGCCGCGCATGACGCTGTCGGACGTGCAGGTCGCCGACGAGACCGAGGGCAGCACCCTGCGCGGGCGCCCGGGCAACAGCGACGAGCTCCTGGGCTGGCACGGCTCCGACACGCTCTACGGCGGCGAGAAGGCCGACGTGCTCTGGGCCGACCACATCGGGACGGGCCAGCCGAAGAACCAGGTCGACGTGCTCTACGGCGGGCCGGGCGACGACTTCCTCTACTCGGCGGCCGGACGCAACACGCTGTCCGGTGGCCCCGGCAACGACGCGATCAAGGCGCGCTACGGCCGGGGCACCGTCGACTGCGGCCCGGGCCGCGACATCGTCCACCTCCCGAAGAAGCGCCGTGTGAACTGGACGTTCAAGGGCTGCGAGCGGTTCGAGTACCGCAGCGAGTCGGCGACCGGCCGGGGGCTCAAGCCGCTGCCGTAGCCCGGGTCGCCGTCGGACCGTAGGCTGCGCGGATGCCGCCCGTGATCCATCACCTCGACTGCGGGACGATGTGCCCGCACGCCGCCGGCCCGCTCGGGATCGTCGCGCGCGACCCCGGCCACCTCGTCGCCCATTGCCTGCTCGTCGAGGCGGGGGAGGGTCTCGTCCTCGTCGACACCGGCTACGGCACCGGTGACGTGGCGGACCCCAGGCGGCTCGGCGCCGCGCGGCATCTGCTCGGCGCGCGCCTGGACCCGGCGCAGACGGCGGTCGCCCAGGTGCGGGCCCTCGGTCACGACCCGTCCGACGTCCGGGACATCCTCGTGACCCACCTGGACCTCGACCACGCCGGCGGCCTGGGCGACTTCCCGAACGCGACCGTGCACCTGCACGGTACCGAGCTCGCGGCCGCCCGGACCCGCAAGGCGGACGCGAAGCTGCGCTACCGGCCCGCGCACTGGGCGCACGGCCCGCGCTGGCAGGAGCACGCGGTGGCCGACGGCGAGGCGTGGAAGGGCCTGCCGCGCGTCCGGCTGCTGGAAGGCATCGGCGTCGAGATCGGGCTGATCCCGCTGCCCGGTCACACCGAGGGGCACTCGGGCTACGCGATCGACACGGGCGACGGCTGGCTGCTGCACGCCGGGGACGCGTACCTGCAGGAGGGCGAGATCGCCACGCCGCCGACGCGCAGCCGCGGCCTGACCGTCTACCACCGCATCAACAGCGTCGACGAGGCGCTGCGCCGCGAGAACGCGCTCGCGCTGGCCGAGCTGGCGCGCGACCACGCCGACGTCACCGTCTTCTGCTCCCACGACGCCAACGAGCACGCGCGGCTCGCGGCGGGCCGACCGCCCGCGGCGCGCGACACGCCGACGGGGTGAGCGCGTCCGGTGGCGTCGCCGGTCCGTCCTGCCGCCACTATTGTTCGTCTCCTGCCACGCCGAGCGACGGCGGGCGGATGCGCAGGGGGCGCAGGGGACGATGGGCCAGGGATCGCGACGACGACGGATGACCGCCGGACCGCACGCCGCCGCGCGGTTCTGGACGACCGGTCGCCTGCTCGTCGTCCTCGTGCTGGTCGCCGCCACCGCGCTGGGCACCTGGCAGGCGCAGCGCGTCGTCGAGCGCCACCAGCGCGCACGGATGGACGCGGAGGTCGCGCGCATCGACACCGCGCTCGGACAGCGCATGACCGCGTACGTCCAGGTCCTGCGTGGCGGCCTGGGGTTGTTCCGGGCCTCGGACGAGGTGACGCGCGAGGACTGGCTGAACTACGTCCGCACGCTGCGGCTCGGCGAGCGCTACCCCGGCTTCAAGTCGCTGAGCTACGCCCCGGCGGTCCCGCTCGGCGGGCTGCCGGCGTTCGTGGCGCGGGTCCGTGCCGAACGCCCGCCCCCCGGGCTCCGGGACCCCACGGTGCTGCGGCGCTACCGCGTGCGCGCGCCGTACGGGTCCGGCGGCGCGATCCGCCTGCACGCGCCGATCCTCTACGTCGCCCCGTTCAGCACCGTCAACCAGCGGGTGCTCGGCGTGGACATGATGCGTGAGGCCCGCCGCCGCACGGCGATGGAGCGCGCCGCCGCGAAGGACACCGCCGTCCTCAGCCCGCGGCTGCGGCTCTCCGGGAGCGCGAACGACGAGGCGGGCTTCATCGCCTACGTCCCCGTCGAGCGGGACGGCCGGACGCTCGGCTGGCTCACGGCGGCGTTCCTCGCCGAGGACTTCGCGCGCGGTCTGCTGGGCCGCGACGGGTCGCCGCTGCGCTTCGAGGTGCGCGACGGCACCGGCAACGGGGACGACGCGCTCATCTACTCGACCGCGGGGGTGCTCGCCGACGGCGCGCCCCGGCCGCTCGCGGCGGCGGGCGACGCGGCGCTCCGACGGACCACGCGCGTCGCGATGCCGGGGCGCAGGTGGCAGGTCCGCTACGTCACCGGGCCGGGCTTCGTCTCGACGACCGACCGGGCGGCCCCGTGGCTCGTCGCCGCCGGCGGCCTGCTCCTGGCGCTGCTCTTCTTCGCCGTCGCCCAGGCCGGCGCGCGCTGGCGCGAGCAGGCGGCGACGCTCGCCGAGCAGGGCGAGGGGCTGCGCGTCGCCCGGGCCGAGGCCGAGGCCGCGACGCGGGCCAAGTCGGCCTTCCTCGCGACGATGACCCACGAGCTGCGCACGCCGATGAACGCCGTCATCGGGATGAGCGGCATCCTGGCCGAGACGCCCCTGGACGCCGAGCAGCGCGAGGCCGCGGAGATCATCCGCACCAGCGGCGAGCACCTGCTCACGCTCATCAACGAGATCCTCGACTTCTCGAAGCTCGAGGCCGGACGGGTGGAGCTCGAGGACGTCCCGTTCGAGGTGCGCGGCTGCGTCCGGTCGTCCGTCGACCTCGTCGCCGCCGACGCCCGCGCCGCCGGCGTCGCCGTCCGCACGAGCGTGACCCCGGCGGTGCCCGGCTGGCTGCGGGGCGACGTCAGCCGGGTGCGGCAGGTGCTCGTCAACCTGCTGGCCAACGCCGTGCGCTTCACCCCGCACGGCGGGCGGATCGACGTCGTCGTCGACGCGACCGATCCCGGCGACGGCCGTCGCGAGCTGCACGTCGCGGTGGCCGACACCGGGATCGGCATGACCGCCGAGCAGCAGGCACGGCTGTTCGAGCCCTTCGTCCAGGCCGACGCATCGATCTCCCGCACCCATGGCGGCACGGGCCTGGGCCTGTCGATCGCCCGGCGCCTGGTGGAGGCGATGGACGGCGAGATCTCGGTGACGAGCACACCGGGGGAGGGCTCGACGTTCCGCTTCACCGTCCGGGCCCACGAGGCGTCCGGTCCGGCCACCGGACCGCCACTGGGGCGCGAGCCCGCCGCCCCGACGCGCGAGCCGGCGGACGTGCGGCCCGGGGACCGGCACCCGCTGCGGGTGCTCATCGCCGAGGACCACCCGGTCAACCAGGTCGTCGCCCGCCGGGTCTTCGCGCGGCTGGGGTACGCGGCGGACATCGTCGGCGACGGCGCCGAGGCGGTCGAGGCGGTCGCCCGTCAGCCGTACGACGTCGTCTTCCTGGACCTGCAGATGCCGGTCATGGACGGCCTGCAGGCCGCTGCGGCGCTCGTGCGCCGGTGGCCCGAGGGGGCACGACCGCGCCTGGTCGCGATGACGGCGAACGCCGACCCGGAAGGGGAGGCGGCCGCCCGGGCGGCCGGCATGGACGACTACGTGTGCAAGCCCGCCGACGCGCAGGAGCTCGCGCGGATCCTGAAGGACACCGCGCGCGTGCGGCGCGGGACCGGGACGACGGCCTCGTGACCCTCGCGCCGGGCTTGCGGTGAGCGACGTCCGGGTGCCGCAGCGCTGCCCGTGCGGGTCGGGCGAGCCGTTCGCTGCGTGCTGCGGTGCGCTGCACCGCGGGCGCGCGTCCGGGCGCGTGACGGCGGTCACCGCCGAGCAGCTGATGCGCTCGCGCTACAGCGCCTTCGCCGTCGGCGACGTCGTCTACCTCCTGCTCTCCTGGCACCCGACGACGCGCCCTGTCGCCCTCGAGCTCGAGGCCGGTCTGGAGTGGCGGCGGCTCCAGATCCTGGAGACGGAGGCCGGCACGGCGGAGGACGACACGGGCAGCGTCCGCTTCGTCGCGCACTTCTGGGATCCGGCGGCCCGGCGGCGCGGGCAGCAGGACGAGCGCAGCGCGTTCGTCCGCGAGGACGGCCAGTGGTTCTACGTCGGCGAGGCGCCCTGAGGCGTGGCGCGCTCCGGCGCGACCGCCGACCGTGAGCCTCCACGGCTCGAGGGCGGGCACCGCGCCCTGACCGCCGTCCCGCGCTCGCGCCGCGTACCGTTGTCGCGAGCGGGGTCCACTCCCGGACCCCGCCGTGCTGAGGACGTGCTGTGCGCTCCACCGACGTAGTGATCATCGGCGCAGGTGCCGCCGGCATGATGTGCGCGCTCACCGCGGCCGGCCGCGGCCGCGACGTGCTGCTGCTCGAGCACGCCAACAAGGCCGGCAAGAAGATCCTCATGTCCGGCGGCGGGCGCTGCAACTTCACGAACATGTACGCCGAGCCGGCGAACTTCGCCTCGCAGAACGAGCACTTCTGCAAGTCGGCCCTCGCGCGCTACAGCCCGTGGGACTTCGTCGCGATGGTCGACCGCCACGGCGTGACCTACCACGAGAAGAAGCTCGGTCAGCTCTTCTGCGACGGCAAGTCCCGCGCGATCCGCGACATGCTGCTGGACGAGTGCGAGCAGGCGGGCGTCGACCTGCGGCTGCAGACCTCCGTCCACGCGATCGAGCGGACGGACGCGGGCTACGCGCTGCAGACGAGCATGGGCGAGGTCGCGTGCGCGTCGCTCGTCGTCGCCACCGGCGGGCTGTCGATCCCGACGATGGGCGCCACCGGCTTCGGCTACGACGTGGCCCGCCAGTTTGGCCACACCGTCCTGGAGACCCGGGCCGGGCTCGTCCCGTTCATCATCACCGACGCGCTGAAGGAGCTCTGCACCGAGCTGTCGGGCACCTCCGTCGCGTGCGTCGTGGCGTGCAACGGCCAGAGCTTCCGCGAGAACCTGCTCTTCACCCACCGGGGGCTCAGCGGCCCGGCCATCCTGCAGATCTCGTCCTTCTGGCAGCTCGGCGACGCGGTGAGCATCGACCTGCTCCCCGACCGCGACGCGCCGGCCTGGCTGCAGGAGCAGCAGGCCGCCCGCCCCGACAGCGAGCTCAGGACCGTCCTGGGGGAGGTCTTCACCCGCAAGACGGCGGCGCTGCTGGCCGAGCGCTGGTTCCCCTCCAAGCCGCTGAAGCAGTACACGGCCGCCGAGCTGGCGCAGGTCGCCGACCGCCTGACGCGCTGGGAGGTCGTGCCCGCCGGCACGGAGGGCTACCGCACGGCGGAGGTGACGCTCGGCGGCGTGGACACCCGCGAGGTGTCGCCCAAGACGATGGAGTCGCGCAAGAGCCCGGGGCTGTACTTCATCGGCGAGGTGCTCGACGTCACCGGCCACCTGGGCGGCTTCAACTTCCAGTGGGCCTGGGCGTCGGGGTTCGCGGCGGCGCAGGTCGTCTAGGGGCGCCACTCGTCGCGCAGCAGGCTCATCACGAGCTCGTCCTCGTAGCGCGTCGGTGCCCAGGCCGCGCCCGCGGGACCCGGCGCGACGGCACCTCCCCGAGCACGCGCGCCAGTCGAGGGCCGTCGGGCGGCGTGTCACCATGGGCCGATGGCCGAGGTCGTCCTCTTCCATCACGCCCAGGGCCTCACCGCGGGCGTCGAGGCGTTCGCGGTGGCGCTGCGGGACGCGGGGCACGACGTCCACACGCCCGACCTCTTCGGCGGCGGCCGGACGTTCGGCACGATCGAGGACGGCATGGCGCACGTGCACGAGGTCGGCTTCGGGGTGATCGCCGAGCGCGGCGCCGCGGCCGTGCGAGAGCTGCCGGAGGCGCTCGTCTACGCCGGCTTCTCGCTCGGGGTCGTGCCCGCGCAGATGCTCGCCCAGACACGGGCCGGGGCCCGGGGAGCCCTGCTCTACTACTCCTGCGTCCCGATCGAGGAGTTCGGGCCTTGGCCGGCCGACCTCCCGGTGCAGGTCCACGGCATGGCGGACGACCCGATCTTCGTCGGGGAGGGCGACGTCCACGCCGCGCGGGCGCTGGTCGCCCAGGCCGACGATGCCGAGCTCTTCCTCTACGACGGGGACGACCACTACTTCGCCGACGCGTCGCTGCCGTCCTACGACGCCGAGGCCACGGCGCTGCTGCTGCAGCGCACGCTCGGCTTCCTCGCGCGGGTCTGACCGGCGGCGCCGGTCAGATCCGGCAGAAGGACACCGGCGCGGCGGCGGGGTCCGCGAGCGCGTGGACGTCGACGCGGAAACGGTCGGCGACGACGCGCAGCCCGGCGCCCTCGACCGTCAGGCCGCCGTCGGGGCCGGGCGCCACGACCACGGCGTCCGCCGCGGGACGGCCCGGGTCGTCGACCTCGGCGGGGACGTCGAAGGCGTCGAACGGGACGGACCGTCCGTCGCGGGCACCGCGCAGGAACGCGGCGAAGCCGGCGTCCGGCGCGTGGAGGTTCAGCCACGTCACGTCGTCCTGTGCCTCGTCGTTGCCGAAGCTGTGGGCGACGTCCGGGGGAGCGGCGACGAACGTCCCGGCGGTCGCCCGCACCGTGCGCCCACCGTCCGGGCCGAGCGTGAAGGTCAGGGCGCCCGAGAGCACGTAGAACGCGTCGGTGTGGGCGCGGTGCAGGTGCAGGTCCGGGCCCCGCTCGCCCGCGGCGTAGCGTGACCAGGTGACGGTCAGCGCCTCGCGCGCGGCGAGGATGACGACGTTGCGCGAGGGGCGGTCGCTGATCGTCTCGCCCTCCGACGGCCAGACCATCGCCTGCAGCGCGTCCTCCCACGCCGGCGCGTCGAACCACGCCTCCTCCGCCGACGCGACGCCCGCCGCGCGCAGCGCCCGCAGCACCCCCCGGTCGTCGCCGGCGCCGGCCACGGCCGCGTGGAAGGTCCCCAGGTCGATCCCGAGCAGCGCCAGGCAGCGGCGGTCGACCGGGCACGGGTGCACGCGGTCGCCGAGCGTGCCGTCCTGCGCGGCGCGGGCCTTGTCGATCATCCGCGGCAGCCAGGCGTACCCGTCGAGGGTGGCGTCCATCGCCCGCAGGTCGGTCATCGCGGCCGGACGCGCTAGGGCGTCGTGATCTCCGTCGTCTTGGCGTTGTAGGTGTAGGAGCTCGACGAGCCGTCCGCACTGTAGGTGATGACCTGGATCTTGCCGAAGGTGAAGCCCAGGCTGTCGGTGCCGTCGTCGCTCGTGACGCCCGAGAGGAACGCCTCGCTGAGGTTGTAGACCGCCTGCGGGCTCGACGTCCCGGGGCGGTCGAGCCGGACGGTGACGCCGGTGAAGGACTTGCCCTGCGTCGCGAGCTTCGCCAGCGGGGCCGTCGTCGCGTCGGTCGGTTTCGTCATCGCGAGGTCGCCGTACTGCACGGTCCCGCTCCCGGACCCGCTGCCCGCGCCGGTCACCTTGATCGGCAGGGTCGCGTCGTACAGCGGCGCGACGTAGCTCGTGCCGCCGCTGACCGTCGCGGTCAGCGTGCCGTGCAGGGTCGGCTTCGGCGGCGCGCCGTCCGCCCCGTTCTGGCCGTTCTGGCCGTTCTGCCCGTTGGCACCTGCCGGGCCCGGAGCGCCGGCCGGACCGGCCGGCCCGGCCGGCCCGGCCTTGAGCTGACCGGCCTTGAAGTCCTTGGCCAGCAGCGAGCCGTCCCTGATGTCGGCGCTCGACAGCGTCCCGTCGCGCACCTGGCGGCCGGTCACGAGGGTGCCGGCCGCGTAGGCCCCGCCGCCGGAGGCGATGACGACCGCGACGCACGCCACGGCCATGGACGGGCTCGGCAGCTTCGCTCGCATCCGCCGATGCTAGGTCGGGCCGAGACCGCTGTCGACCTCGAAAAGCCGACTTCCGTCGGGTCCTACTCCGCGCCGGCGGCGCGGCGCAGATCGGCGTACAGCCGCTTCATCGGCGCCTGCAGGTCCCGGGGCTGCACCGCGGCCTGGATGAGCGTCGTGTGGCGCTCGCGTTGCGAGGACCCGAAGATGAGGCTCGTCCCGCCGACGAGCTGCAGCGCCCAGCGCTTCACGGTCGCCAGGTCCAGCTCGAGGATCTCGTCGAAGTCGCTCGTGCCGTAGGTGGCGGCCAGGGCTTCGAGGACGAGCCGGGGGAACTGGTCGCGCGTCAGCGCCTCGGCCGCCGTGGCCGCCGCCTCGCCCTGGGCCCGCTCGACCCAGTACAGCTGCTTGGCGCGCAGCGGCAGCTGGTCGTTCGGCTTGGCGTACTCCTTCAGCCCTTCCATGATGCGCTGCACGTCGCGCTGGGTGACGGGCTCGCCGCCGACCGCCCGCTCGTAGAGCTCGACGATCTGCGGCGGCAGGCGGCGCTCGTCGACGTCGCGGTGCATCTCGGTGAGCATGCTGTGCTGGCTGTCGCTGATCGCCTTCGGGGGGCGTCGACGCGGGTTGCGGTTGTTCATGCCTTCGTCGGCTCGCGATCAGGGCTCGTCACGGGGGCGCAACGGTACCGGGACCGGGCGGCGGGCCGTCCTGGGAGCGCCCGTCAGCCCAGCAGGCGGTCCAGGAAGGCGTTGGAGAAGACGCGGTGGGGGTCGGCGGCGTGCAGGCGGCCGCGGGCCCAGTCCCAGTCGTGGCGACCGCCGCGACCGGCGCGGTAGGCGGCGGGGATCCGCCGGTGCAGGACGGTCGGGTCGTCCCACGCCTGCGTCGTCGTGTACGCCCAGCCCTTGGACCACTCGGGGCGCACCTCTGCGTCGGGCGAGGTGAAGGTCGCGAAGATCCACCGCTCGACACGGCGCATGAACGCGTCGGCGCCGGGGGTGTCCGGGAAGGTCAGGAGGTCCAGCCAGACGGCGACGTCGAGCTCGGGGCGGTCCGGGCGGGGGGAGAGGGGGGAGAGCGCCGGCGCCCGTGCACCGTCGACGCCGACGTCCGCCGGGTGGTCCAGCCCGGTGACGCGGATCTCCAGCGGCCCGTTGACCGGGTAGTCGCCCTGCGCTGCGGCCGCGTGCAGTGCGGCGTCGTAGAACGCGACGAACCGTGCGACCACGCGCTGCACGTCACGGCGCCGCGTGAGGATCGCGTAGCCGTTGGCCGTCACCCGCAGCGTCGTGGGCCGGACGTAGAGCAGCAGGTTCTTCGACGGCCCCCACAGATCGGCGCCGGCGGCGGCCAGGGCAGACTCGGTGGTCTGCAGCGCCAGCCGCCCGAGCGCCGGGGTGGACGCCGGGTCCCGGACCGTCGCGCGGTCCAGGGCGTCGTTGGCCTTCAGGTCGATCGCGTCGGCGAAGGCGTAGTTGTACGGCGCGGTCGCCGCCGTGGCCCCGGCCGGTTGGTCCTTCGCGACGCTCCACACCTTCAACCACGGCCGGTCGGTGAACGGGAACCAGATCGCCTCGACGCGACCCGTGGCGTCCAGGAACGACGCCAGCGTGCGCTGGGCGCCGCCGGTGCCGGGCGCGGCGAAGAGCTCGGAGGCCGGGATGTCGACGAAGCTCTGACACCGCAGGGTGTCGTCCCGCCCGGCGCGGAGGGTGGCCTCGGTGACGAAGGCGCGGCCGACGTGCGTCAGGAAGGCCGCGGCGTCCGGGTGATCGCGAGGGATCGTGCGCAGGACGTACCGACGCCTTCGGGCGCTCCAGGCCACGACGGTCAGCTCGGTGATGCGGTTGCTCAGCGACCCGAAGGTCTGGCCGGGCGCCCGCCGCTCCCCGCGGGCGGCCACCGCGGTGCCGTGCCCGCCGATCGCCAGTGCCCCGCCGACCGTGATGTCACCGGGCGCCGGGGTGGCGGTGAAGCCGAGCCCGTGGCGCTCGAGGAGCGTCAACACCGCCTCCATGCCGGCTCCGGCCTGCGCGCGGACCGTCGTCGCCGACGCCATGGTCACGCCCGTCAGGTGCCGCGTCGTGTCGACGAGCACGACCCGGCGGGACGCCGGAGCGCGGCCCGGGACGACCGTGAGCGGCGACCAGGTGTGCATGTGACCGCGGGCGCGGACGCGGTAGCCGTGGGCATGGGCCCAGTTCGCCACCGCCACGACCTCCTGGGGGGTGCGCGGCGCGCACGTCCACAGCGCGTCGACGCGGATCGCCTGGCTCCAGTTGACGAAGCCCTGGCGGTACAGCTCGATGCCGGCCGGAAAGCGCGTGGGCGCGGCGCCGAGGGCACCGGTCCGGAAGGCCGGCGTCCAGGCTGCGACGGTCGCCGCGGCCGCGCCGCCGACGAGCTGCCGGCGGGTCAGGCCGGTGCCGTCGGTCACGGTCGGGTGTTCGCGGACGACATCGGGCGCGACTGTATCCGCCGTCGGGGCGGTGGCGCGGGTCGACCGCACGGGAGTCGGTCGCCCGCCCCAGGTTGCCGGTAGGTTCGCGGTCATGACCACCGGACGCAGCCTGCGATCGCTCATCGACTCCGACGGGACGCTGCGGCTCTCGCTCGTGGAGCGCGAGGTGCCCGAGCCCCAGGGCAGCCAGGTGGTCGTCGCCGTCGAGGCCTCGCCCGTCAACCCGTCCGACCTCGGGGTCCTGCTCGGGGCCACCGACCCGGCGGCCCTGCGCAAGGACGGCGCGGACGTCGTCGGCGAGGTCCCGGCCGCCGTCCTGCCGGTCTATCGCGACCGCCTGGGCAAGCGGCTGCCGGTCGGCAACGAGGGGGCGGGGACGGTCGTCGCCGCAGGCCCGGACGCCGGCCACCTCATGGGCAAGCGCGTCGCGCTGTTCGGCGGCCTGATGTGGGCCGACTTCCGCGTCGCGGACGCGGCAGCTGTCGTCGAGCTGCCCGACGACGTGAGCACGGCGGTCGGTGCCGCCCTGTTCGTCAACCCGCTCACCGCGCTCTCGATGGTCGAGACGATGCGCGCCGAGGGCCACACCGCGCTCGTCCACACCGCGGCCGCGTCGAACCTCGGACAGATGCTCGTGAAGATCTGCGCCGCCGACGGCGTCGGCCTCGTCAACGTCGTGCGCCGTGCCGAGCACGTCGCGCTGCTGCGCGGGCTCGGCGCCGAGCACGTCGTGGACTCCTCGCAGCCCGACTTCGCCGACGCGCTCACCGAGGCGATCCGGGCGACGGGCGCGACCCTGGCCTTCGACGCCATCGGCGGCGGGACGCTGGCCGGCGACATCCTGAACGCGATGGAGCGCGCGCAGCCGCCGCTGCAGTCGTGGACGCCGTACGGGACGACGGTCCTCAAGCAGGTCTACGTCTACGGCTCCCTGGACTTCTCGCCGACCGTCATCGAGCGGCGCATGGGCCTGACGTGGAGCGTCGCCGGCTTCCTGCTGACGAACGCGCTCGGGCGCCTGGGCGGCGAGGCGATCGGCCGGATGCGCGCCCGCATCCTGGCCGAGGCCACGACGACCTTCGCCTCGAGCTACGCGCACACGATCGGGCTGGGGGACGTCCTGGACCCCCAGATCCTCGCCGAGGCGTCCAAGCGGACGACCGGCAGCAAGTTCCTCATCGATCCCTCGCGCGACCGCGGCTAGGGCGCCAGGCCGGGCCCGTCCCGTGACCCCGTCGCTGCAGCGGCGCGCGCGGGCGGCGCTCTCGGCGCGGCTGGCCGCGCTCGTGCCCGCCCCCGAGCGGCACGACGCCTCGCACACCCGCGACCTCGCGCGGGCGCTCGTCCCGACGCTCAGCGCGGCGGACGTCGCCTGGGTCCACGCCGAGCTCTCGCGCGGCGCCAAGGGCGAGCTGCGTCCCACCCGGACCGGCGCGGTCCCCGCCCACGGCGCCTGGTCGTCCACCGCCCTCGTCGCCGGCGCGTTCGCGCCCTGGCGGACGGAGCCGGGGGCGTTGCCGGTGGCCGGCCTCGCGGGCTTCGCCGACGTCCGCCTGGAGGAACGCCTGCTGATCCCGCACGGGGGCGGGACGCCGAACCTCGACGTCGCGCTGCCGGGCGCGGACGGCGCCTTCACCGGGGTGGAGTCCAAGCTCACCGAGCACCTGGCCCCGCGGGCGCCGCGTGCGTGGGCGCCGGCCTACCGGCGCCCGGCGATGGCGGCCGCGCTCGCGGACGGCTGGGCGGACGTCTTCGCGGCGCTGCTCGAGGGCCGCTGGACGCCCCGTCACCTGGACGCGCCCCAACTCGTCAGGCACGCTCTGTCGCTGCAGGCGCTCGCGACACGCGGTCCGTGCACGCTCGTCCTGCTCTTCTGGGAGCCGACGGACGGCGACGAGCTGCCCGAGGTCGTGGCCCACCGCGAGGAGGTCGCCGAGCTCGTCGACCGGCTCGGCGCCGGCGCCACCCCGTCGTTCCGGGCGCAGGCCTACGCCGAGCTGCTGCAGGCGTGGACGCCGCTGCGGCCCGCTCACGTCGCCGCGCTGCGCGCGCGGTACGACGTGCCGGCGCAGGGCTGATCCCGGTGGTCGAGGGCGGCCGTTCCCGCTACGCTCCGCGTGTAGTTGCACAGACAATCAGTTTCCACTGAGCGGAAGGACCACCAGTGCCGCATGTCATGACCGTCGACGGGCCGATCGCACCCGAGGAGCTCGGACCGACGATCACGCACGAGCACCTGTTCATCGACATGACGTGCTACCTGCCGCCGGCCGGCGACCCGTCGCTCGCGCCGCACGCCGAGGAGCCCGTCCGTCTCGAGGACCTGCATCGCCTGCGCCTGGACCTCAACGGCGTCCGCGACAACGTGCTGCTGACCGACGCCGACGCGGCCGTCGAAGAGCTCCGGGCGCACGCCGAGGCGGGGGGCGGCGCCGTGGTCGACGTGACCCCCGAGGACATCGGCCGCGACCCCCGCGTCCTGCTGCGCGCCGCGCGCGAGACCGGCCTGCACGTCGTCGCCGGCTGCGGGCACTACGTCCACCCGTCCCACCGCCCCGGCCTGGACGACGAGCCGCTGGAGTCGATCCACGCACGGATCGTGTCCGAGCTGACCGACGGGATCGGCGACACCGGCGTGCGGCCGGGCATCATCGGCGAGATCGGCGCCTCGGCCGTCCTGCACCCGACGGAGGCCAAGGTCCTGCGCGCCGCCGCGCGAGCCCACGTCGACACCGGGGTGGCGATCACGGTGCACCTGAGCCCGAACTCCGACAACGCCCACGAGGTCCTGGATCTCCTGGAGGCCGAAGGCGCGGATCTGCGGCGGGTCGTGGCCGACCACCTGGACATCAACCTCACCCGCTTCCGTGGCGACCTGGCCCGGGCGCTCGACTACCAGCGGTCGATCGCCGAACGCGGCTGCTTCCTCGAGTACGACACCTGCGGCAACCAGAGCTACTCGCCGAGCGCCATCGGGGACGCCCCGTTCTGGTTCGCCTCCGACCAGGAGCGGGCGATCGCGATCGCCCGCCTCGTCGAGGACGGGTTCGGCGACCGCGTGCTGCTGTCCCAGGACATCTGTCACAAGACCGACCTGCGGCGCTTCGGCGGGGTGGGCTACGGCCACGTCATGCGCACCTTCCGCACCCACCTGCGGGAGGCCGGGCTCGGCGAGGACGCGATCGCCCGCATGCTCGTCGACAACCCCCGCCGGCTGCTGACCGTTGGCTGAGCCGGCGCCGACCGACGCGCTCAACGCGTACCTGCTGCGCGCGGCCGTCTCGGCAACGGCACCCGACGGGCCGCTGCGGGGCATGGACGTCTGCGTGAAGGACCTGGTCGACGTCGGGGGGCTGCCCACGCGCGCCGGCAGCGCCCGCTGGCGGCGCGATCCTTCGACGGACGCGACGGCCGTGGCGCGTCTGCGCGCCGCCGGCGCCGCCGTCGCCGGCAAGGGCAACACGAACGAGTTCGCGCTCGGGATCGACGGCCTGAACCCCCATCACGGCGACTGCCGTCACCCGCTGGACGGCGCACGGATGACCGGTGGATCGTCCTCCGGCCCGGCGGCTGCCGTGGCCGGCGGCCTGGCCGACCTCGGCCTGGGGACGGACACGACGGGCTCGCTCCGCGTGCCGGCGGCCTTCTGCGGGATCGTCGGCGTGCGCCCGACCCGTGGCTCCGTCCCGGCCGACGGCGTCCTGGACCTCGCACCGACCTACGACGTCGTCGGCCCGCTCGCGCGGGACGTCACCGGGGCCGCCCTGGCCCTCGGCGTGCTCCAGGACGACCCGGCCCTCGTCGCCTGGGCCGCGTCGCGCCCGACCCCGCCGGGGCGACTGGACGGCGTGCGCCTCGGCGTCGTGGACGACTGGCACCAGACGCGGTGCGACCCCGAGGTGCTCGCAAGCTTCGATCGCGCGCTCGCGACCGCGGCGGCCCGCGGGGCGCAGATCGTCGGCGTGACGCTGCCCGAGCTCGAGGACGTCGAGCAGACGCACATGGTCGTCCAGCTCTCGGAGGCCGCCGCCGTCCACGCGCCGTGGTTCGCCGAGCAGCGCGAGCACTACGCCGAGCGGGTGCGCGCCCTGCTCGAGCGGGGCGCCGGGTACCCGGCCGAGACCGTGCAGGCACGTCGGGCCCATCGAGCCGGCATCGCCGCCGCGGTGGACGCCGCGCTGGCCGCCGGCCTCGATGCGCTCGTCATGCCCGCGGCGCCGTGCAGCGCCCCACGCCGGGACGCGACGAGCGTCCGTCTCGTCGGCGGGGAGGCCGAGCTGCGGCCCGCGCTGCTCGCGCTCGCGATCCCGTTCAGCCAGGCGACGGGCCCGACCGTCGCGCTGCCGATGGGCCGCGGCGCCGACGGGTTCCCGCTGGGGCTGCAGCTGCACGGCCGCGCCGGCGGCGAGCCGGCCCTGCTCGCGCTCGCCCTCGCGCTGGAGGCGGCCCTGCGCTGACGGCTCAGGGCACGGGGGAGGGGCGACGCGGGCCCCAGCCTTCACGCATGGCCCGGTGGATCGCCGGCGCCCGACCGCCCGCGGCCTGCGCCCGGACGATCGCCGCCGGCAGGCCCGTCCCGCGCCGGGCCGCGTCACGGACCTCGCGCAGCGCGACGGTCACCGCGGTCGGGTCGGCCTCGTCGCCGGCGACGCCTGCCCGCCTCACTCGGCCCACCGCGTGGCCCAGGTCAGCAGCGTGCCGACCGCCCACAGCGACAGCGCGGCGAGCACCAGCGCGATGAACGCGATGAGGGCGAGCAGGTCGGTGCGTCCGAAGAACTCGGCGTTCTGCACGATGTGCCCGAGGCCGTACTCCTGGCCGAGGTACTCCGAGGCGATCGCGGCGCTCCACCCGAAGCCGACGGCGAGCAGGATGCCCGACCGGATCTCGGGGAAGGCCGCCGGAAGGACGACCTGGAAGTAGGCTCGGGCGCGGCTGGCGCCCAGACACCGCGCGTACTGCTCGGCGTGCGGGGAGACGTTCGCGATCGCGTTGAGCGCGATGACGAACAGCAGCGAGAACGCCGTGAAGGCGATGAACAGGATCGAGCCGTGCTCGGAGTCCCCGAACCACAGGGAGAAGAGCGGCACCATCGCCAGCAGCGGCAGCATCCGGGCGAAGTGGCCGAGGAGCGCGAACAGCCCGCGGAGCGTGGTCGACCAGCTCACGAGCACCGCCAGACCGACCCCGAGGCCGATCCCGAGCACGACGCCCACCAGGAGGCGCAGCGCCGTGAGCCCGACGTTGTAGCCGAAGCCGAGCAGCGCGCCCTCGACGGTCACGGGCCCGCCGACCTTCGTCGCGCGGACGCCCAGGCCGCCCTTCCAGTAGTCGGCGAAGCGCTTGGAGGCGCCGGCGAGATCGGCGAGGTTCGGGACCAGCGCGTCGCCCGAGCGGTTCTCG
>CAZRLR010000019.1:0-22811 GCA_964600395.1 uncultured Conexibacter sp. | reverse complement strand
CCGCCGGCGCGCCGGCGGAGGGCGGGCGCATCGCGGACCTCGAGGCCGAGGACGTCGACGGCTACCTGCTCGGCCTCGTCCTGGGCGGCGTCGTCCCGGCCGCCCAGCGCAGCGCGATGGGGATCGCGTCCGACGAGGACGCGCAGGCGTACGCGTTCTCGCTGCGCCCCGAGGAGCGGTTGGGCGTCCTGCGGTCGCTCGGGGCCCAGCTGCTGGAGGCCGCCCCGGAGCTGCCGCGGGCGCTGCGCAGCCGCGCGGCCTGACCCGTCGCGGGCCTCGGGCCGGGTTCAGCGGCGGCGCAACCACTCCGCGAACAGCGGATCGAGCAGGCGGGCGCCGTCGCGGTCGCGCACGACGTGCTGCTCGTCCGACGCCAGGCGGTCCAGGGCGCGCTGCATGCTGCTGCGGGTGATGGCGTGCTCGCGCGCCGCCCGCTGCCCGGTCGGCGCCAGCCCGTCGGCGAGCGCGACGACGACCGCGCGAGCCGGGCGGTCCAGCGACTCCCACACGGCCTGGTGGACGTCGGCCGTCTCGTCCAGCGCGAGCGCCAGCGTGCGGGCGGCGAGATCGTCGTCGGTGGGCTCGGCGCCGTCGTCGAGCAGCGCGAAGAGGTGGTGGGCGAGCAGCATCGTGCGCTGCGGGTGCCCGGCGGTGAGCGTGACGATCTGCGCCAGCGCCGACCCGGCGTCCAGGCCGTGGCCCGCGAAGACGGCCTGCAGGTCGGCGACCGCCTCGGCGGCCGGCAGGACCGGCAGCGTCAGCGGCCGCGCCTGGGCGTAGAACGGACGCTCGTGGTCGGAGAACATCTCGCGCATGAGCGACGGACGACTGCCGGCGTAGACGTACGCCGCCGCACGGCCGTGGTGCTGGATGACCGACCGCACCAGCGCGTCGAGGCGGTCGTCGGCGGTCAGCAGGTCCTGGAACTCGTCGAAGCACACGACGGTCAGGCCCTGGTCGGCCTCGTGCAGGCGGCCCGGGAGGTCGAGGACCTCGAGCAGGACGTGCCGGGCCTGGTCGGCGGAGAGGCCGCCGCCGGGCCGCGGGCCGAGCTGCACCGAGAGCCCGGCCGGCCCGACGGTCAGGCCGAGCTGCTGCGTCAGGCGCTCGAGCAGGCGCCCGGGGTCGGCCGGCAGCTGGCGGTAGGCGGTCATGACGCGCGCCGCCACGTCGGCGATCGTCGCCACGCCGTAGAAGTCCACGCGGACGGCGCGGTGCCCGACCTCCCGCATCGCGGCCATGTGGGCTTCGAGCAGGCTGCTCTTGCCGTAGCGGCGTGGCGCGGCCAGGCGGATGTCGACCCGGTCGGCCGCCGCCCGCTGCAGGGCGTGCAGCTCGGCGGCGCGGTCGATGAGGTCGCCGGGGACGACCGGCCCCTGGTAGTGGAACGGGTTCATCCCGCGCACGGTATCGACTTTCGATACGCAGTGGTATCGAAAGTCGCTACTTACCCTGACGGTCAGCCGATGAGCCCGAAGCCGAGCTCCGCGTCAGGGTTGTCGACCGGCGCCGGGGCGGTGAAGTCGATCGGCTTGCCCTTCGTCTGGAAGTACACGGGCTTGGAGAACTTCGCGCGGGCGTCGATGCCGGTGCAGCCGACGACCGCGTTCTGCTCGCGCGGGACGTTCGTGAACACGGCGGTGCGCTCGTCGATGTCGATGCTCTGGCTCGTCGTGCGGCCGTCCTTGAGCTTCAGCAGCGCCGATACGCGGAGCAGGTCGTCGTCCTCACGCCCCCAGGTCAGGCGGATGGTCGAGCCGCGCCGGCGCACGCGGCAGGTCTCCATCGGGTCCGCCTCGTTGACGCGGTTGACGCGGAACTTCGTCACCGGCACCTCGAACTGCGGGATGCCCTCGCTGTCCTCGACGGTGGCGACCACGGTGTGCAGCCCCGTCGCGCTCAGCGGCGTGAACGTCCGGCTGCCCTCGTCGAGCTTGCTCGTGCCGAGCTCCTGCTGCTCGTCGCCGACCCGCTCGACGTAGCGCAGCCGGCGACCCTGCCCCTTCTCGACGGCGAACGTGAGCTTGGCGTCGCCGTCCTTGCCGAGGCGGACGCGGCCCTCGACCTCGGGCTCGGGGTCAGGATCGGCCTCGCCGATCGTCGCCAGCGGGTCGGAGCCGGGCATGAGGTCCGCGCGCCACGTGCCCGCCTGCGGCTTGAAGAGCGTCACGACGGTCGACCGGTTGGCCGGGTCCTTGGCGAGCAGGAAGCGACCGTCGAGCACGCCGCCGTCCGCTGCCTCGGGGGTCTCGACGCGCTGGCCCCCGGGCCCGGTGAGCACGACCCGCGGCGGTGCCGTCGTCCCGATGAACTCGAATGTCTTGGCCTGCAGGCCCGCCGCGACGGTGAGCGACGTCGGGGCCCCGTCGGCGCGGGTGCGCGCCGGCCGGCGCTTGGCCGGGCGCATGCCGCACGCACGAGACATCAGGCGGACCTCCCCGGTCTCCCAGATGTACGCCGAGCCCGCCTGGAAGGCGGCCGGGCCCACGCACGTGACGAGGGCCTTCTCGCTGATGCGGACCTGGGCGACGAGCGGGGCGCCGAGGACCGTGAACCGCCCGATCGCCCCGCCGTAGAACGCCTTGCGCGTCACGTAGCCCCTGACGTCGAGGTCGAGCGACGGGACGAAGCCGAGCCGCAGCAGCTGCGGCGGGAAGCCGAAGCCGCCGGTGAACGACGTCGACTCTGGGGTGATGGCCAGCCGGCCTTGGGCGACCTGGAAGAGGCCGACCTTCAGGACCGCCGGGCCGAACGTCAGCTCGCTGGGGATCGCCCCGTCGCCCTTGCGGTAGCCCGCCGTGACGGACGCGTCGAGGCTCGCGAACTCCAGCCGCGACCCGAGCGGCCGGAAGAAGATCGACGGCCCGAAGGTCACGCCGGCGCTGCCGGTGAACGAGAAGGGGTCGGCCGTCGCCCCCAACCCGAGCCGCTGGAGGAAGATCGGATAGGGCGCCGCGAACGGGATCGGCTTGTTGATCCCGTCGAGCTGGACGGACGCGCCCTTGAAGCTGTAGGCGGCGAACTCGAAGGTCCCCGCGACGGTCGGCGACCTGTCGAGCGCGGCCGGGGACGTGCCCGCCGTCCGGATCGCGACCTCGCCCCGGAGCGTCACGCTCAGGTCCGTCGACGCGACGATCGAGGCGTCCCGGAGCTCGAGCGGGCCCATCTGCAGGGGCTTGAACTTCGCCAGCGGATCGCTGAACCCGGCCTTCGCCTTCAGGTCCGCGCCGGCCGCGTTGCTGGCCTGGATCGTGACCTCCGTGCCCAGCTCCAGGCCCCCGAGGGACGGGAGCTTGGCGCCGAACACCTTCTCCGGGATCGGCGGCGTGAGGCCGACGGTGAACGAGACCTTGCCGGTGCCGTAGCCGCCGTCGTGGGAGAAGTCGAACGACGGCCGGACGTTCGTCAGGAGCATGCTCTTGAAGAACCCGACCTTGCCCCCGGCGACCGGCGCCTGCACGACCCCCGCCGTGTTCGCCGGCGGGACCGGGAGATCGATGCTCTTGCCCCCGCTGAGCGGGATGCCTCGCAGCGCCTGGTTGAACGGCAGCTCGATGCGTGCCCCGCGGTCGGTGGAGATGACCGGGAAGCGCCCCTGCGCGTCGACCGGGTAGTCGCCCGGGATGGCGCGCAGGAAGATGCGCACCCGTCCGGTCGAGCTGAGGGTGTTCGACTGCTGGTTGAGCACGATCGTGCCCGACTGCGGCACGAGCTCCAGCCCGTTGAGGCGCACGAGCGTCGGCGACTCGTAGCGGGCGGTCTCCGGGTCGAACGTGAAGCAGTCGGAGAAGGCCTCGATCGGTCCGACCTGCACGCTGCGGGTCTTGTCCCACTCTGCGCAGGTCGTCTTCTTGGCCGGGCCGCTGCTGCGGGCGCAGCGCTTGTAGAACAGCTCGGACTGCGCGGGGGTGCCGTAGGAGTTCACCTCGTTCCGGCAGTAGCCGTCGATCTCGAAGTCCGCCGCCGTGCCGGTGTACGGGCGGAACGCCGCCGCCCGCGCCCGCACGCTGCGGCTGCCCGCGCGGCCGGGCGTCCGGTCCAGGAACCTGAAGCTCACGGGCTTGCCCGATACCGTCGCGCAGCCCGGCGCCGAGGCCTTCAGCGCGAGCGTCGCGCCGAGCGGATCCTTCAGCGCGGCGAGCTTCTTGCGCGCGGACGCCTTCAACGGCAGCTCGAGGAGCTCCTCGCTCTCGCCCTTGGAGAGCAGCGAGCCGCTGGCGAGGGTCCCGATCCCCTTCGCGGACACCTCCCCCGCGATCCGCCAGCCCGGCCCGGCGACGTCCAGGTCGACCTGCAGCTCCCTGTCGGTCAGCGCGAAGTCGCTGCGGTAGCCGCCGGGCACCCAGAGGCTGACCGCCGACGGGCACGCCGGTGCCGGCGGTCGCGGGGTGTCCGTCGTGGTGGGCGTCGTCGGGGTCGTGGCCGGCGTGGTCGGCGTGGTCGGCGTCGTCCCGGTCCCCGGGCCCGGCCGGTTGATCGTCTCGCAGCCCTGAGGCTCGGGGTCCCCGGCGTCGACGAACGCCACGTCGGCGGTGCCGACCCCGGCGGGATTGTCCGACGGGGAGTCGCACAGGACCGCGGCGTCGACGTCCTCGCTCACGGCGTTGACGGTGTCGCTGCCGCCGTTGCCCTCCAGGGTGTCGGCGCCACCGCCGCCGGAGATCGAGTCCGCGCCACCGGAGCCGTTGATCTTCTCGGCGGCGTCCCCGCCGCTGATCGTGTCGTCGTAGGCGGTGCCGCGAAGCTGCTCGAAGCCGTCGCGGACGTTGTCGCCCTCCCCGGCCGCCCCGTCGTTGGGGAGGCCGTCCACCAGGATCGCGACCTTGACCGTCTGCGGTCCGAAGTTCAGGGAGTCCACCCCGGTCGTCCCGGTGTCCCGGTAGGTGTCGGCGCCGTCCGCGGCGGTCGACGTCGCCGAGTCGTCGTAGCCGTTCTCCACGAGGTCGCCGCCGTCGCGGCCGTCGAGCTCGTCGTTGCCCGTGCCGCCGCCGAGACGGTCGCTGCCGCTGCCGCCGAGCAGCAGATCGTCGCCGCCGGAGCCGTAGAGCTCCACGCGCGTCGTGACGCTCGCGTCCACGTCGACCGTGTCGCCCTGCGGGCTGCCGAAGAAGAACACGGTGGGCGTCCCGGCGACGGTGCAGTCGACCCGCTCCGGGGAGACCTCGTCGCAGGCGGGGGACGACTCGGTCAGGTCGTTGGCGGCGTCGGTCTCGACGAAGCGGATCGTGCCCGGCGCGGGGGCGCTGATCAGCAGATCCGTCGCCGTCGCCCCCGCGGAGACGGTGGGCGCCCCGTCGAAGACCGAGACGTACGTGGCCGAGGCGGGCGCGGCCACCGTCGCGAACGTCGCCACGGACAGGACCACCGCAGCGAAGACACGACGAAGATCGACCATGTCGAAACCCTAAGGGAATCCTCACGCGCCGTGTGGGGACGGGAACCGGAGACGGATCCGGAGGCCGGCTCAGGCCGCGGGCGGGGGCTGCGACGGCCCGACGTGGCGGCGCAGCCACTTGACCAGCGGGGCCGCGGCGTCCAGCGGCTCGCGGATCCGCTCCAGCGCCTTGGGCCCGTGCAGCCACGCCGCGACCGGCATGGTGCGCGACACGGTCAGGCTGCGCCGGCGCAGCAGCTCGGCCCGGGGGTGCTCGGCGTCGAAGCCGCGCGGCACCCGCAGGAGGTCGGGCTCGTTGAGCTGCAGGCCGCCCGCGCGCGCGACCGCGAGCGCCCGCGTCAGCCCCGCGGCCTTGCGGCCGTCGTCGATCGCCGCCCGCAGCCGGGCGACCTGATCGGGCTTGGGCGCATGCAGGCCCCCCGCCACGAGCAGCCCATCGAGCGCCAGCTGCACGTACCAGCCGCCGGCGCCCTCGTAGCCGATCGCCAGGCCGACGTGCTCCTTCACGGGCGGTCCGGGGCGAAAGCGGGTGTCGTTCCACGGCCGGAAGAGCTTGGGCTCGCCGAGGTCCGCCAGATCCTCGCCGAGGGCCCGCGCGGGCTCGGCGCACAGCTCGTCGTAGCGCGCCCGGTTCGCCTTGAACCAGTCGCTGGAGTTGTTCGCCTCCAGCTCGGCGAGGAACGTCATCGCGGCCTTCGGCCAACCGGTGAACGCGGGCATCCGCCCGTACCCTGCCGCCTCGCGGGCGCGGCGTCCAGTCCCCGGGCCCCCACGACCCGCTAGAACAGGGTGCATGGCCGACGATCAGCTCCCGCCCGCAGTCCGCTCGCTGCTCACCGCGGCGCTGCAGCTGGCCCGCAGCACGACGTCGGGCCGGATCGCCTTCGCGCAGGCCCACGGCGTCGTCGACCCGGCGGCCGTCCCCGCCCCGGTGCGCGACGCGGTCATGGCCGAGCTCGACGCCGCCACGGCCGCCGTCAAGCCGCTGGACGCCAAGGCCGTCGGCCGGATCCTCAAGGACGCCTGGGGTCGCGACCACGGCAGGATCCTCGACGACCTGGACCTCGACACGCCCGTCGCGGTGACCCCCGGGGCGCAGGTGCACCGCGGGACCTTCGACGGCCGGCCCGTCGCCGTGAAGGTCCTGCGGCCCGGGGTGCGCGACTCGATCCGCTCGGACCTCGGGCTGCTGGAGACGCTCGCCGCCCCTGCCCGCGCGGCCTTCCCCGCCGCCGACGCCGGCGCCCTCATCGGCGAGGTCCGCGAGCGCATCCTCGACGAGCTCGACCTTGAGCACGAGGCCGGCACGCAGCGCACCGCCGCCCGGGCGCTGCGCCGCCACGCGACGGTCGCCGTCCCGTCCCCCGTGACCGACCTGTGCCACGAGAGCGTCCTGGTCGCCGCCTTCGTCGAGGGTCCGACGCTCGCCGACGGGGTGCCGCCCGGGACCGACGTCGGCGCCGTGGCGCGGACGCTGCTGCGCGCCGTCGTCGGCCTGCCGCGGACGGCCGGGCTCGTGCACGCCGACCCGTCCCCCGCGAACGTCGTGCTCACCGGCGAGGACGGGTCGCTGGCCCTCGTGGACTTCGGCGCCGGACGCCGCATCGACCCCGCCCGCCTGGACGACGCGCTGGACGCCCTCCAGGCGCTGCGCGAGGACGACGCCGACGCCTTCGCGACCGCCGTCATGGCGCTCGGCATCCTGCCGGACGCCGAGGCGTGCGCGACGGCGCTGGCGATCCTGCGGGCCGTCGGCGGCGAGCTGCTGACGGGCACGGCGCGGCTGGACGCCGCCGCGCTGCTGGCGCTCGCCGACCGCGTGCGCGGCCACGAGCGCGAGGGCTTCCGGCTCGCGCTGCGCGCGACGATCGACCCGCAGGACCTTTGGGCCGCCCGCGGTCTGGGGACGCTCGTCGCGACGCTCGCCCGGCTCGGCGCCGAGGAGGACTGGGTCGCGCTCACGCTGGCCGCCGGGCGCGAGGGCTGTTGAGGTTCGCGGACGGATCGCGATCGGTCCGCGGGGCTTGACGTGGCCGGGCCGGGCGGACGATGCTCGGCCCCGGTAGGGGCGGCAGCCAGCCGTCCCGCCGCCTGAGGAGAGGTCACCCCCATGTCCCGCAGCAGGATCTGCGCCGGCGTCACCGCCGCGCTGTGCTCGTTGTCCCTCGTCCCCGCCGCCGCCCATGCGGACGGGCCCGGGGTCGGCGCCCCCTGGATCGCCACCGTCGGCGACTCCTACATCTCCGGTGAGGCCGGCCGCTGGGCGGGCAACTCGAACGCCGGGGAGTCGTACATCGACGCGCTCGGCGCGACGGCGTACTTCGACAACGCCTCGAACACCGCCGAGCAGATCAACCGCTGCCACCGCTCCAAGGCGGCCGAGGCGTACATCGGCGGCGGCGTCAACGGCGTGACGCTCGCCTGCTCCGGCGCGACGACGGCCACGACGAACGGCTCGAACTTCAAGCCCGGTCTGGACTTCTACGACGACGGGGCCGGGCACGTCGGCCAGGCCAAGGCCCTGCAGGCCTTCGCCGCGACGCACAACGTCAAGCTCGTCCCGCTCTCCATCGGCGGCAACGACTTCAACTTCGCGTCCGTCGTGCAGTCCTGCGTCACCGACTTCCTCACCTCCCCCTCGTGGTGGAAGGACTACTGCTACGACGACTCGTCGGTCACCGCGAACTTCACCGCCGCGAACGTCACGGCCAAGACGACGCTCATCAAGAACGCGATCCTCAACGTCCGCACCGCGATGCAGAACGCGGGCTACAGCGCCTCGCAGTACACGATCCTCGTCCAGGACTACGAGTCGCCCGTGCCGACGAGCAGCGGCTTCCGCTACTCGCAGTCGGGCTACACGCGCCAGAGCACCGGCGGCTGCGGCTTCTGGGACGCGGACGCCAACTGGGCGAACAACACCGCGCTGCCGACGATCAACAACGCCGTCAAGAACGCGGCCGCGCAGACCGGGCTGAGCAACGTGAAGATCCTCGAGCTGCAGAACGCGTTCAACGGCCGGCGGCTGTGCGAGAACACCGTCGGGCTGATCGAGGAGCGCGGCCTCGGGTCGTGGCGGAGCGCCGGCGCGGTTGACCAGACCGAGTGGGTCAACCAGATCCGCACGGTCTCCACCGCCAACAGCAACTTCTACATCCAGGAGAGCCTGCACCCGAACTACTGGGGCCAGAAGGCGCTGCGCAGCTGCGTGCGGCAGGCGTACAACGGTGGCGTGCCGCGGGGCGGCACCTGCACGCGCACGGGCAACGGCCTCAACAGCCTCGGCGAGCCGGTGATGGGCCTGGGCTAGCGGGCGCTCGGGGGCGCCGCCGGTCGTTAGGCTGATCGGACATGGCCGACCAGCTGCGCCCCCTCTTCGACCGCATCGTCATCAAGGAGCTCGAGCCCGACCGGATGCGCCAGTCGGGCCTCGTCGTGCCGGCGGGGACGCACGAGCCCCCGCCGCAGCACGGCATCGTCCTGGCCGTCGGGCCGGGCATCGACTGGTGGGAGAGCGCGGGCCTGCGGATGCCCGTCACCCCGGGGGATCACGTCGTCTTCCCCGCCTCGGCCGGCGCCTGGGTCGAGGTCTCCGAAGAGCGCCTGCTCGTCTGCCGGGTCGGTGAGCTGCTCGGGGTCATCGAGCGGGCCGGCGACATCCCGACGCCCGACCGCGTGACGGGCGCCGCCGACGAGGACGACGAGGGCTAGGGCGCGAGCCGCTCGACGGTCCAGGCGTCGCCGCCGGTGCGGCGGAAGCGCAGGCGGTCGTGCAGGCGGTCCGGGCGCCCCTGCCAGAACTCGACGGTCTGCGGGACCACGAGCAGCCCGCCCCAGTGCTCCGGGCGCGGGACGGGGGTCCCTTCGGGGTACTGCCGCTCGAGCCGCGCGCGGGCGTCCTCGAGGACGCTGCGGCCCGGGATGACCTGCGACTGCGGGCTCGCGGCAGCACCGAGCTGCGAGCCGCGCGGGCGGCTGGCGAAGTACGCGTCGGACTCCTCGGCGGGCAGCGGCTCGACGCTGCCGCAGACGACGACCTGACGCTGCAGGTCGATCCACGGAAGGACGAGCGAGGCGTGCCGGTTGGCCAGGGCCTCGGTGCCCTTGCGCGAGGTGAGGTTCGTGTAGAGGACGAGGCCGCGGGCGTCCACGCCCTTCAGCAGGACGGTCCGGGCGCTCGGGACGCCGTCGGCCGTCGCGGTGGCGAGGACCATGGCGTTCGGCTCCGTCACGCCGGCCTGCTGGGCGTCGGCCAGCCAGGTCAGCAGCTGCGCCGTCCAGTCCGGCGCGAGGTCGTCCTCGCGCAGGCCGCCGAGCTCGTAGCTGCGTCGCATGGCCTGCAGGTGGTCGGCGGACGGTTGGTCGGGCATCCCTGCGAGCATACGTCCGCCTTGGCTCACATACTCCTCATCGCCGCATGAGTTCCCAAGACACCACCCGCATCGCGCTGCGGGTCATCCTGATCGCGCTGCTCGTGGTCGGCGCGCTGGAGCTCGTGTGGCTCGTCCGGACGCCGCTGAGCTGGGTCATCCTGGCGCTTTTCCTCGCCGTCGCGATGTCCCGGCCGGTCGACCGCCTCTCCCAGCACATGCCGCGCGGCCGGGCGATCACCTTGAGCTACCTGCTGCTCTTCCTCGTCCCGGCGCTCATCATCGCGCTCGTCGTCCCGTCGATCGTCAACGGCGCCAACGACCTGGCCACCCAGGCACCGGGCTACGTCTCGGACCTGCAGGACTCGATCGCCAAGAACAAGAAGCTGCACGAGTTCGACCGCCAGTACGGCATCACCGAGAGCCTGCAGGAGCAGGCCTCCCGTCTGCCGGCGAAGGCGGGGGACGCGGCGAACGTGCTGAAGGACATCGGCCTGGGGGTCATCAACTCGATCTTCAGCGGCCTGACGATCATGGTGCTGTCGATCTTCATGGTCTCCGGCGGGCGCGGCTGGGTGCTCTCGGCGCTGAAGGCGATCCCCGACGACGAGCGGCGCCATCGGGTCCAGCGGGCGCTGGAGACGTCGGCCAACGCGGTCGGCAACTACGTCGTCGGCGTGATCATCCAGATGACGATCGCCGGCGTGACGACGTTCATCGTCCTGTCGATCCTCGGCGTGCCGTTCGCCGCCCCGCTGGCGGTCGTCATGGCCCTGTTCGACGCCATCCCGCTCGTGGGCGCGACGATCGCCTCCGTGTTCATCCTGCTGATCACGCTGTTCGTCGACTTCCCGGGTGCGACGATCGCGTGGGCGATCTGGGCCGTCCTGTACCAGCAGATCGAGAACTACCTCATCCAGCCGCGAATCCAGAGCCGGGCGGTCGACGTGCACCCGTTCGTCGTGCTCGTGTCGGTCCTCTTCGGGTCCTCGCTCTTCGGTATCGCGGGCGCGCTCCTGGCGATCCCGGTGGCGGCGTCGCTGCAGATCGGCATCCGGGAGTACCTCGTCTACCGTCGCGAGCAGCGCATCGCGGCGGTCATCGACCCGTCCGACCCGCTCGGCGAGCAGCAGCCGGACGAGATCATCCTGCCGTCGGGCAGCTCCGCGGCGCACTGATCGGCTCCTGGCGGGGGGTGGCGCGGGTTCGTCGCAACGAACCGTCCGGATCCTGCGCGTGCAAGAGATCCTGCAACCGGGCGGTTTCCGGTTGCTAGCTTGCCGGACGCGCCGAGTCGCCGCCACCCGCTGGTGGTGATCGGGGGACCCACCGTGGCCGGCTCCGTCGTGCAGGGGCAGGACACCGGGGCGAATCGCCGCTGGACGCGGCGTAGCGGCCGGACAGGACCGGTCGCGAGCCCGTCAGCTCACCTCGAAGGCGCGCCCCACCATGATCGCCTCCAAGACGACCTCGTCCATCGCGGCTGCCGCCGTGCTCGCCCTCGCGAGCGCCACGGCCTCCCCCGCCGACGCCAAGCCGCTCAAGCGCGGCGCGCACGGCGCCGCCGTCAAGCGCCTGCAGCGTGGCCTCGGGCTGCCCGCCGACGGCATCTTCGGCCCGGGGACGGCGCGGGCGCTCAAGCGCTTCCAGCGCCGGCACCTGCTGCCGGCCGACGGCATCGCCGGGCCGGCGACGTGGGACATGATCCGCCTCTCTCGTGCGGCCAAGCGGCGGCATCACCGCGCCGGGCACGGCGCGCGGATCGCCCGGGCCGGCGGGGCGACGCGCGTCAAGACGCGCGGGCCGTCCGTGCGCCTGGCCCAGCGCCACCTGGGCGTCGAGGCCGACGGCGTCTTCGGGCCGGGGACCGCACGGGCGGTGCGACGCTTCCAGCGCGCGCACGGCCTGCGCCCCGTCGACGGCATCGTCGGCCCGGCGACGTGGCGGGCACTCGGCATCCGCGGACGCCACCCGGTGCTCAAGCGGGCGCACCTCAGGGGCGCCTCGCACCGGCACCACCCCCGGTCGGGCCCGCCGAGCGCCATCGCGCGGGCGATCGCCGCCGCCGACCGCATCGCGACCCTCCCCTACCGCTACGGCGGCGGGCACGGCTCGTTCTCCGACAGCGGCTACGACTGCTCGGGCTCGGTCTCCTACGTCCTGCACGCAATCGGGCGCCTGGGTGTCCCGCGCGACTCGTCGGGCCTCATGTCCTACGGCGACGCGGGTCCCGGGCGCTGGATCACGATCTACGCCAACCCCGGTCATGCGTACATGACGATCGGTGGGCGGCGCTTCGACACGAGCGCGCCGGGCAACTCGCGCTGGACGTCCGAGTCGCGCTCGTCCGCCGGCTACACGGTCCGGCACCCGCCTGGCCTCTAGCCCTCCCCGGGCCCTGAACCGCCGAGGGACGACGGGTCAGGCGCTCATGAGCGCCAGCGGCAGCCCGCCGGTGGCCTCGGCCCGGACCGTGACGATCCGCCGGCCGGGCTGCACGGCGTCGCGGACGCTGCCGGCCCGCTCGCCGAGCAGCGCCACGGCAGCGTCGAGGTCGTCCACGAGGACCGTCACGCCCCACAGCGACGCCGGCCCGTCGCCCGCCGACTGCAGCGGCCCGACGACCTCGACGATCGCTTCGCCGTGCCGGAAGAAGCCCTGGCGCAGCGCCCGGCTGCCGGTGCCGGCCGTCCGCTCGCGGCGCAGCACCATGCCGGCGGCCTCCAGCGCGGCGAAGGTCCGGGCGGTCGCCGGCGTGCGCACGACGACGTGGTCGACCGCCGTGGCGGTGTTCGGGTGGCTCGCCGCCGGGGCCGGTGGCAGCGTCGTCCAACGGGTGGCGACGCCGTCGATCGCGGACGGGCCTGGCTCTGCGGCCCGCAGCGTCCACGCCGGCAGCACCGGCCCGTCGGCGCCCGCCGGTCCGGTCAGGCGCAGCAGCGTCGCGCCGATGCGGCTGCCCTCGTCCCCGTCGAGCGCGAAGCCCAGGGCCGCCCACGTCGGCGGGTCCAGGGCGACGTCCACGGCAGCGACGGCAGGGCCAGGCACGCGGGCGATCCTACGAGATGGACGGACGCGCCCGCCCGTCGCCGGTCACTTCTCGGCGACGAGCTTGTCGAGCTCCGCGCGGGCGTCGCGGATCGGCGCGGAGGCCGTGACGAGGGCCGCCGCGGCGGTCTTCGCCGCGTCCGGGTTGTTCGTCCGGGCCGCGGCCGTGATCGTGTCCAGGTCGCCGGCCGCCTTCTCGACGGCGTTCTCGAGCTTTGTGAGCGTCGCCTTCGTCTCGTCGGTGGGCTCGAGATCCTTCAGCCGGTCGGCCGAGTCGTGCGCCCGCGTCGCGAGGGCGCCGAAGGTCTTGGCCACCTCGGCGTCGGTCATGCCGGACGCACCGCTGATGGCGGTGCCGAGGTCGTCGCCGACGGCCTTCAGCGTGACCGACTCGGCCTGGTAGTCCTTCTTGAACGTGGCCGCGGCGTCGTCGCCAGAGTCGCTGGACCCGCAGGCGGAGACCGCGAGGGCGAGGGCGACGGTGACGACGGCCGCCAGTCGGGCCGGACGTGATGGAGCGTTCATGGGTGCGCAGCCTGACGGATCCAGCGGCGGCGTGCCAGCCCGCGGCCGGAGCGCGGACCCGGACCTCAGCCCGCGAGGACGCCGTCGGCCATGCCGGCCTCGCTGGCCAGGCGCCAGTACGTCCCGCCGAGGGCGATGAGCTCCTCGTGCGTCCCGCGCTCGGCGATCCGCCCCTTGTCCAGGACGATGATCTGGTCGGCGTCGCGCACGGTCGACAGCCGGTGCGCGATCGCGATCGTCGTGCGGCCGGAGGCCAGCTGGTCCAGCGCCTCCTGCACCGCGCGCTCGGTCTCGTTGTCCAGCGCGCTGGTCGCCTCGTCCAACAGCAGCACCGGCGGGTTGCGCAGGACGGTCCGGGCGATCGCGATCCGCTGCTTCTCGCCGCCGCTGAAGCGGTAGCCGCGCTCGCCGACGATCGTGTCGTAGCCGTCGGGCAGCGAGGCGATGTGGTCGTGGATGCGCGCCGCGCGGGCGGCGGCGACGAGCTCCTCGTCGGTCGCGTCGGGCCGGGCGAAGCGCAGGTTGTCGGCGATGCTCGCGTGGAAGAGGTAGGTCTCCTGCGAGACGAGCCCCACCGTCCGCGCCAGCGAGGCGAAGGAGAGCTCGCGCACGTCGACCCCGTCGATCGACACGCTGCCCGACGACGCGTCGTACAGCCGTGCGACGAGGTAGCCGAGCGTCGTCTTGCCCGACCCCGTCTCCCCCACGATCGCCGTCGTCGTCCCCGCCGGCACGTCGAACGACACGCCGTCGATCGTGTTGCGCTCGGCGTCCTCGTCGTAGCGGAAGACGACGTCGCGGAAGGCGATGTCGCCCTGCACCGCGCCGGGCGCCAGCTCGACGGGGTGCTCGACCTCGGCGATGTCGACCTCGAGGTCGAGGTACTCGAAGATCCGGGTGAAGAGCGCGAGCGAGGTCTGCATGTCGATCCCGACGCTCAGCAGCGACTGGATCGGGAAGAAGACGCGCGTCTGCAGCTGGGTGAAGGCCACGAGCGTGCCGATCGAGATCGCGTCCGAGCCGCTCGCCAGCGACTGCCCGGCGAACCAGTACGCGAGCGCCGGCATGATCGCGAAGGACATCTGGACGGTCGCCATCCGCCAGCGGCCGGCCATCCGCGAGCGGACCTCGAGGTCCGCGAGCTCGTGGCTCTCGGCGGTGAAGCGGTCGGCGAGCTCGTCCGAGCGGCCCATCGTCTTGCCGAGCAGGATGCCGCTGACCGAGAGGGACTCCTCGACGAGCGAGCTCATGTCCGCCAGGCGGCCCTGCTTCTGCGTCGTGATGCGCTTGCGCTCGTTGCCGACCCGCCGGGTGAGCGCGACGAAGAACGGCAGCAGCACGAGGCTGAAGGCCGCCAGACGCCAGTCCAGCGCGATCATCGCGATGACGACGGCGAGGACCGTGGTGACGTTCGAGACGATCGACGTGGCGGTCGTCGTGACGACGTTCTGCACGCCGCCGATGTCGTTGGCGATCCGCGACTGCACCTCGCCCGTGCGCGTCCTGGTGAAGAACGCGAGCGACAGGCGCTGCAGGTGGCGGTAGACGGCGGCGCGCAGGTCGTGCATGACGCGCTGGCCGACGACGTTCGACAGGTAGGTCTGCCCGACGCCGAGCACGCCGGTGGCGATCGAGATCCCGATCATGCCGAGCACCAGGACGGTGAGCAGGCCCGTGTCGTTCTCCGGGATCGCGGTGTCCAGGACGCCGCGCAGGAGGAACGGCGAGACGATGCCCAGCCCGGCCGAGACGATGATGAGCCCCAGCACGCTGAAGAGCGCGCGCCGGTGCGGGTGGAACAGGCGCATGATCCGGCGCAGCTGGCCGGGAGGCGTGGTCTCGGTGGGGGTCGTGTCGTCGCTCAACATCACGAATCCTACCAAAAGTAGTTGAGACCCTCAACCTTTGTGGCAGGCAGCCACCTGGTGGGGCGGTCCCGCCCCGCCGCGGTCTTCAGCGGTTGTGCTTGCGCGCCTGGCGCTGGGCCTTGGCCTTCTTGCGCGCCTTGGCCTTGTCCTGCGCCTTGCGGGCCCCGCCGGTGCCGTGCTTGTGCGCCCCGGCCGCCTCGTCGGCGGTCACCGGCGCGTTCCTGCGCGCGTCACCGACGATCGCGAACGCGATCCCGGCCAGCAGCGCCACGCCGGCGAAGAAGATGAGCAGCTCCTGCCAGCGCTCCAGGCCCCCGTCGTCGGTCGTCTGCGACGTGCTCGTCGTCGTGACCGTCGTCGTGTCCTCCTGCGCGGGCGGCAGGCCCCCGAACGGGTTGGACTGCGCGCCGGCGACCGACGGTCCCACGAGCGCGAAGGCCAGGCAGGTGAGGACGAGGAGCCGGGCGAGCAGGGTGCGCATCGGCGCGAATCTAGCGGAGCGGGCGCGCCGACCGGGCGACCCGGGCGGCGCCCAGCGCGAGGGCCGCGTTGAACGCCCCGGCCAGCCACAGCCCCTGCCGGGCGCCGGGCCGCCGGATGGCCGGCGAGCGGCTCCAGACGACGTCCGTCGCGATCTCCGTCCCGCGCAGCCAGGCGACCGCCCACCAGTCCTCCGGCTCGTCCCGCAGGGCCGCGACGGCGTGCGCGGCGGCGAAGGTCAGCCAGATCGGGCCGCAGCGGCGGAAGAGCTCGCGCGCGTCGTCGGACGGGCGGTCGTGGCCGATGGCGGCCAGACCCCGGTCGGGGTCCAGCAGGGCGGTCGTGCCGAGCACGAGATCGAAGGCGATCATGCCGCGGTTGGTGAGACGGACGAGTTCGTGCAGCTGCATGGGGCGGCGAGCCTATCCGGCGTCGACGCCCGCACCGTCCGCTCGCTAGATTCAGGGCAATGGCCAAGCAGAGGCAGGTTCGGATGGAGCAGCGCGGCGCCCTCGCCGCGATGCAGGCGCTGGAGACCAAGAGCGACGAGGAGCTGCTGCGCGAGACGCGCTTCAAGGCCGCCGCCCAGGCGATCCTCGGCGCCCGCGCCGCCGAGCGCTACGACGCGACCGCCGCCCGGACCCACTTCCGCACGGCGATTGCCGCCGCCCGCCCCCAGGAGCGCCTGCAGCTGCAGCGGATGGCCAACGCCTCCCTCGCCCTGGCCGAGCGCCGGCCCGACGACCTGAAGAAGGCCGTCGAGGCCCTCGGGCAGACGCCGCCGTCCAACCGCCAGCTCATGCTGCTGCGCTTCATGGGGCTCGTCGCCCCGCCGCAGGGCGCGTCCACCGCGACGAAGGCCCGCGGCTACGCGATCATCCTCGGGATCATCGTCCTGCTGATGGTGATCGGCTTCCTCCTCGTGCAGCTCATCGCGCTGCCCTTCGGCGGCGGGGTCGGCATTGGCGGCGGCATCGTCCTCGGCCTGCTGCTCGTCGTCGTGCTGCTCGCGGTGCTCGCCTTCCTCGGCCGCCGCCGGCAGGCCAAGGCCCTGGCCGCCCGCGGCGCCCCGCCCGCCTGACGGGGACGCGCGGGGCAGCGTCGTGTGCGGCCGCTACTCCCTGACGGGCCCGAACCCCGCCGTCCTGCGCGAGCGCTTCGCGCTCGGCGACGAGGTCCCGGTCCGCCGGCGCTTCAACGTCGCGCCCGGGGACGACGTCCTCACCGTCACGACGAGCCGCGAGGGCGAGCGCCGGCCGGACATCCTGCGCTGGGGCCTCGTCCCGCACTGGGCCAAGGACCCCAGGACCGGCTTCAAGATGATCAACGCGCGGGCGGAGACCGTCGCCGAGAAGCCCGCCTTCCGCGACGCGCTCGCGCGCCGGCGCTGCCTCGTGCTGGCCGACGGCTTCTACGAGTGGCAGCCGCGGCCGGGCCAGAAGCGCAAGCAGCCGTACTGGATCACGCGCGCCGACGGCCGGCCGTTCGCCTTCGCCGGGCTGTGGGCGACCTGGCACGCGCCCGACGGCGAGACCGTCCTGCGCACCTGCACGATCGTGACGACGGAGGCCAACCAGGCGCTCACGGCGATCCACGACCGGATGCCGGTGATCCTGCCCGACGAGCAGGCCGAGGCGACGTGGCTGGACCCCGGGACCCCCGCCGCGCACGCGCAGGCCCTCCTGCTGCCGCTGCCGGCCGACGACGTGAGCGCCCGCGAGGTCGGCTACGCGGTCAGCGACGCGCGCCACGACGAGCCCGACTGCCTGGACCCGCCGGCGCCCGAGGACGACGCCGAGCCCACCCTCTTCTGAACGCCGCGCGCCCTACAGGCCGAGCGGCACGTGCTCGGGCCGGGCGACGCCCTCGTCGACTGCCGCCGCCCTGACCGCCTCGGCGACCGTGTCGTGCACCCGGCGGTCCAGGACGTCCGGGACGAGGTCCCCGTCGGCGGCGAGCGCGGCGAGCGCCCACGCCGCCGCGAGCTTCATCGCCGTCGTGATCCGCGGGGCCCCGGCCAGCAGCGCGCCGCGGAAGATCCCCGGGTAGCCGAGGACGTTGTTGACCGTCCGGCCGTCGGCCGCGAAGACGGCGCCGGCGGCCAACGCCGCGTCCGGGTCGATCTCCGGGGACGGGTTCGTCAAGGCGAGCACGACGGACCCCGGCCGCACCTGCGACGGGGCGATGAGCCCCGACCGGCCCGTCGTGGCCACGACGACGTCGGCCTGCGCGAGCACCTCGTCCATCGTCGCGATCTCGATGCCCTGAGCCTGGGCCCGGGCGTGGCTGGCGGGGTTGGGGTCGAAGGCGATGACGCGGGCGGCACCGCCGTCGCGCATGAGCGACGCGATCCCGAAGCCGGCGGCGCCGAGCCCGATCTGCCCGACGACGGCCTCGTCCAGCCGCTTGTCGACGTGCCGGCACGCCGCGATCGCCGCGGCGACGGTGACGACGGCCGTGCCGTGGACGTCGTCGTGCATGACGGGCTGGGGCAGCAGGTCGATGAGACGCCGCTCGATCTCGAAGCACTCGGGTGCGCTGATGTCCTCCAGGTGGATCCCGGCGAAGGTCGGCGCGATCAGGCGGACGGTCTCGACGAACGCGTCCGTATCCTTCGTGTCGATGAGGATCGGCATCGCGTTGAGGTTGGCGAACTGCTTGTAGAAGACGGCCTTGCCCTCCATCACGGGCATCGCGGCGCGCGGCCCGATGTCCCCCAGGCCCAGGACGCGCGTCCCGTTCGTGCACACCGCGACCGTCGTGCCGCTCATCGTGTACCGCGAGCCGAGCGCCTCGTCCTCGGCGATCGCGGCGCAGACCCGCGCGACGCCCGGCGTGTACACGTCCCGCATCTGCTGGATCGTCGTGACGGGGTGGATCGGCTCGATCCGCAGCTTGCCGCCCTCGTGGCGCATGAACGCGCGGTCGTGGTGCCACACGACCTCGACGCCGTCGAGCGCGTTGAGGTCGGTCGCGAGCTCCCACGCGTGCGCGAGGTCGCGCATCTCGACGGTGATCTCCCGCAGCGTGGCCTCCCGACCGAGGCTGACGGTGAGGATGTCGCCGATCAGCCCCTCGTGGCGGGCGATGACCGTCGTGACCCGCGCCAGCTGCCCCGCCCGGTGGGGGATCTGCATCCGGTAGGTGACGTCGAGCACCCGCCCGACGCTAGCGGACCGCGTGCGGCCCGCGGTCTAGCGCGTGGCGAGCGTCGCCTTCTCGATGACGACCGGCTTGGACGGCGCGCCGTCGGCGGCCGGCTGCCCGTTGGGATCCACCGGCGGGATCGCGCCGATCGCCTCGGCGACCTCGATGCCCTTGGTGACATTGCCGGCGACCGCGTACTCGGGCGGCAGCCCGGCGTCCGCGCCGGTGACGATGAAGAACTGGCTGCCCGACGTGCCCGGCGCCTCGGTGCCGGTCTTCGCCATCGCGACGACGCCCTTGCGGTAGGCGGTGTTGTCGCTCGGGGCCTCCACGACCGAGTAGCCGGGGCCGCCGGTGCCGACGCCGTCGGGGTCACCGGCCTGCAGGACGAACTCCGGGACGACGCGGACGACGCCCAGGCCGTCGTAGAAGCCCGCCTTGACGAGCGACGCGAACGAGGACGCGGTCTTCGGGTTGCCCTTGACGTCGAGCGTGATCTCGATGTCCCCGCACGAGGTCTGCAGCGTCACGACGTACGTCTTGGACGCCGGCAGCGTCGCGGTCGGCTTCTTGGCCGTCCGCTGCACCGGCTTCTGCGCCTCCACCGTCTTGCAGCCGCCCGCGGCCGGCGCGGTCGCGGTCGTGTCGGTGCTCGGGGTGTCGGCCGGCGCCGAGGCCTGGGTCGTCGTCGTCCCGGGCGCCTTCGTCGAGCCGTCCTTGTCGTCGTCGGACGAGCCGCAGGCGGTGGCGGTCAGCGCGAGCGTCGTGAGCAGGACGGGCAGCAGGCGGGTCACGCGGCGGACGATAGAGGACCGCGCCGGGCCGCCGCGCCGCCGCCGGACCCGCCAAGATAGGCCCGTGCCGGCCCCCGTCACCCTGCTCGTCAACCCCGCCTCGGGCGGTGGCCGCGCCCTCAAGGCGCTGCCGGCCGTCCTGGCTGCGCTGCGCGCGGCGGGGGTCGACGCCGAGGACGAGCACACGCAGAGCCTGGCCCACGCCCGCGAGCTCGCGCCCGCCGTGCACGACGCCGGACGCGTCCCGGTGACGCTCTCGGGCGACGGCCTCGTCGGCGCGGTCGCGGGCGCGCTGGCCGCCGTCCCCGGCGCGGTCATGGGCGTCCTCCCCGGCGGACGGGGCAACGACTTCGCCCGCGTCGCAGGCATTCCGCTCGACCCCGTGCAGGCCTGCTCGGTCATCGCGACCGGGGTGGCCCGACCGGTGGATCTCGGCGAGGTCGACGGGCGCCCGTTCATCGGCATCGCCTCCTTCGGCTTCGACTCGGACGCCAACCGGATCGCCAACGAGGCGCCCCCGCGCCTGGGCAACCTCGTCTACGCCTACGGCGCGCTGCGCGCGCTCCTGGGCTGGCACCCCGCGTCGTTCGTCGTCGACGTCGACGGGCAGGAGCGGCGCTTCCGCGGCTGGAGCGTCGCCGCCGCCAACTCCAAGGCCTACGGTGGCGGCATGTTCGTCGCCCCCGACGCGGACCTGCACGACGGACAGCTCGACGTCGTCCTGACCGACGAGTGCTCGCGCGTGCGCTTCCTGCGCACGCTGCCCAAGGTCTTCAAGGGGACGCACGTCCGGGAGGACGTCGTGCACGTCCTGCGCGGCCGCGAGATCCACGTGAGCGCCGACCGGCCGTTCACCGTCTACGCCGACGGGGATCCGATCGCCGCGCTGCCGGCGACGATCCGCTGCCTGCCGGCCGCCGTGCGCATCCTGCTGCCGGCGAGGCCCGGCGCCGACGCCCCTGAGACCTCGCCGACCGCCGCCGAGGGCGCGGGCGCTTGAAGGGCGCCGGCTGGAAGGGCCTGGTGGCGCGCGCCGCCGGTCGCGCCTCGCGCCTGTCGGGCCGCGGCGGGACGAGCATCCCCGGCAAGGTCCTGCTGCGGCTGGACCCCGAGGCGATCGGGACGCTCGCCGCGCGCCTGGACCGCCGCGCCGCGATCTCCGCGACGAACGGCAAGACGACGACCGCGGCGATGACCGCGATGATCCTCGAGCGCGGCGGCGCGCAGCTCGTGACGAACCGCGCCGGGGCGAACATGGCCGGCGGCATCGCGAGCACGCTGCTGTACGGCAAGGGCGACACCGGCCTCTTCGAGGTCGACGAGTTCTGGTTGCCGGGCGTCGTCGGCGGCCTGCGCCCGCAGGCGTTGCTACTGGCCAACCTCTTCCGCGACCAGCTGGACCGCTACGGCGAGCTCGAGTCGATCGCCGAGCGCTGGGCGCATGTCGTACGGGACGGCGACCGGGCGACGACGCTCGTCCTCAACGCCGACGACCCGCTCGTCGCGGACCTCGGGCGCGAGCGCCTGACGCCCGAGGCCAACGCGGCCGCGCCGTCGGCGGCCGGGGCCCCGGGCGTCCTGTTCTTCGGCGTCCAGGACGTCTCGCTCGGGCAGAGCCTGCAGCACGCCTCTGACTCCACGCACTGCCGCCGCTGCGGCGCCGCCTACGACTACGACGCGGTCTTCCTCGGCCACCAGGGGCACTACCACTGCCCCGTCTGCGGTGCCGAGCGTCCTCGGCCGGACGTCTTCGCCACCGACGTCGTCCTCGACGGCGTGCGCGGCGCGCGCTTTCGCCTGAGCACGCCGGCGGGCAGTGCGGACGTCGCCCTCCCCCTCCCCGGGCTCTACAACGTCTACAACGCCCTGGCCGCCGCGGCGCTGACCCACGCGCTCGGCGCGCCGCTGGCACAGATCGTCGCCGGGCTGCAGGCGGTCGCGCCGGCCTTCGGGCGCGCGGAGACGGTGACGGTCCAGGGGCGCGAGCTGTCGATCATGCTCGTGAAGAACCCGGCCGGCGCGAACGAGGTGCTGCGCACGCTGGCGCTGGAGGACGGCGAGCATGATCTGTTCGCCGACCTGAACGACAATGTCGCCGACGGCCGTGACGTCTCGTGGATCTGGGACGCGGACTTCGAGCACCTCGCCGGGCACCTGCGCCGGGCGACCTGCGCGGGGACGCGCGCGGCAGAGATGGGGCTGCGCCTGAAGTACGCGGGCGTGCCGGCCGACCGGATCGAGGTCGTCGAGGAGGGGCTGGCCGAGGGCCTGGACCGCGCGCTGGCCGGCGGCGAGGGCCGCCTCTTCGCGCTGCCGACGTACACGGCGATGCTCGCGCTGCGCGAGGAGCTCACGCGGCGCGGCGTGACGACGGGGTCGTTCCCGTGACCGGGTCGATGGCCGTCTGGCACGACATCGAGTGCGGGGGCTACGACGTGGACCTGCCGCTGTGGCGCGAGCTCGCCGACGCCGCCGCCGGCCCCGTCCTGGACGTCGGGGCGGGCACGGGCCGAGTGTCGCTGCACCTCGCCGCCCGCGGCGCGGACGTCACAGCGCTGGACCTGCACGACGAGCTGCTGGCGGTCCTGCGCGAGCGCGCCGCGCGGCTGGACCTGCGGGTCCCGACCGTCGCCGCCGACGCACGCGACTTCTCCGTCCCCGGCGGCGCGGGGCGCTTCGCGCTGATCCTCGTCCCGATGCAGACGTTGCAGCTGCTCGGGGGCGCGGAGGCGCGCGGCGGGTTCCTGCGCGCCGCGCACCGACATCTGCGTCCCGGCGGCCTCATCGCCGCCGCCCTGGCCGACGCGCTCGACGCCTTCGACGCCGAGCACACCGAGCCGCCGCTGCCGGACGTCCGCGAGCTGGACGGCACCGTCTACTTCTCCCGCCCCGTCGCCGTGCGCGAGCACGCGGAGACGGTGAGCATCGAGCGCATCCGCGAGACCGTCGACCGCGCCGGCGTGCGCACGGCCGAGGGGGACGTCATCCACCTGGACCGCGTGACCGCCGCCCAGGTCGCCGAGGAGGCCGAGGCGCACGGCTTCGAGGCGCTGGCGCTACGGCCGATCCCCGCGACGGACGAGTACGTCGGCTCCTCGGTGGTGATGCTCCGTGCCTGACCGCCCCACCCTGCGCGTCTGCGCGCTGTACCCCGACCTCATGAACATCTACGCCGACCGCGGCA
>CAZRLR010000018.1:0-22868 GCA_964600395.1 uncultured Conexibacter sp. | reverse complement strand
TGGGGGAAGAGGTTGAAGGACTGGAAGACCATCCCGAGGCGGCGACGGACGGCGACCGGGTCCGCGGCCGGGTCGGTGATGACCTCGCCGTCGAGCAGGACGTCCCCGTCGTCGAGCTCCTCCAGCAGGTCGCAGCAGCGCAGCAGCGTCGACTTGCCCGATCCGGAGGCGCCGATGAGCGCGACCGCGCGGTGCTCCTCCACGGTCAGGTCGATGCCGCGCAGCACCGGCACGTCGCCGTAGGCCTTCGTCAGGCCACGGACCTCCAGGACGGGCACCGCCGTCATGCCCGCGCCCCGCCGGTCTGCAGCGCCGAGCGGCGCTGCAGACGGTCGACGATCCGGGCGAGCGGGATCGTCACCGCCAGGTACAGGACGGCCGCGGCCAGCAGCGGCGTGTAGTTGAACTCCGAGGCGGCGTAGATGTTCGCCACCCGGTAGGCCTCCTGCGGCCCGAGGATCGCGACCAGCGCGACGTCCTTCTGCAGCGCGATGAAGTCGTTCAGCAGCGGCGGCACGACGCGCCGGATCGCCTGCGGGAGGACGACGAAGCGCAGCGTCTGGCGGTCGGTCAGGCCGAGCGCGAGGGACGCCTGGCGCTGGGACGGGTGCACGGAGTCGATGCCCGCCCGGTAGACCTCGGCGACGTAGGCCGAGTACGACAGCCCGAGCGCGATCCCGCCGAGCACGAGCGGGTCGGTCGGCAGGCCCTTCAGCGCGAGCGCCGGGACGCCGAAGCCGACGAGGTACACGAGCAGGATCGTCGGGACGCCGCGGAAGACGTCGGTGTAGACGACGGCCAGCAGACGCAGCGGGAAGAGCGCGGGCGTGCGCGTCGTGCGCGCCAGCGCGATGAGCAGCCCGACGATCAGGACGGCGATCTCGACGATGACGAAGAGCTTCACGTCGAGCCAGAAGCCCTTCAGGACATCGGGGAACGTCGCCGTGAACGCGTCGGCGGAGAAGAACGTCCCGCGGACGTCGTCCCACCCCGGGCTCGTGACGACGAGCGCCGTCAGCCCGCCGAGGACGAGGACCGTCGACACCGCCGCCACGAGCGCCTGGCGGCGGCGGCGGCGGCGGCGCGCGGCGGCGCGTACCGCCTGACGCGTGGGCGTCTGTGGCCCGTCCAGGGCGGGCGCGGCCACCTACTTCAGCTCGGGGGCCCCGGCCTGCCCGCCGAGCCAGCGGTCGTTGATCTTCTGCAGCTCGCCCGAGGCCTCCAGGCGACCGATCGCCGCGTCGACGCACGGCGTGAGCTTGGAGTCCTTCGCCAGCAGCGCGCCCCACGGATCGCCGCCGGGCGACTTGAACTGCCCGACGATCTTCGCCTTCTCCAGCTCGGCCGCCGTGAGGTAGAAGGCCGTCGGCAGGTCCACGACGATCGCGTCGACCTTGCCCTGCTTGAGCGCGTTGACGACGTCGTTGGAGGTGTCGAAGACCTGCGTGTCGCTCGTCGGCTGGATCGACGACTTGACCGCGTCCAGGCTCGTCGTCCCGATCTGCACGCCGATCTTCGCGTCCTTGAGCTCCGCGAGGCTCGTGGCCGAGGCGGCCGACGAGCTCTCCTTCGCCACGACGGCCTGCGGCGCCGTGAAGTACGGACGGGTGAAGTCCACGCGCTTGGCCCGGGCCGGCGTGATGGAGATCTGGTTCACGTCGAAGTCGAAGGCCTTGGGCCCCGGCGCGTAGGACGAGTTGAAGGGGACGACCTTCCACTTGACCTCGTCGCGGGTGAAGCCGAGCTCCTTGGCGATCGCGTAGGCGACGGCGGACTCGAAGCCCTTGCCGTTCGTCGGATCGTCGTCCTCGAAGTACGGCGGGTAGGCCGGCTTGTCGGTCGCGACCGTGAGCTGGCCCGCCGTCTTCAGCGCGAGCTGGTCCTTGGCGCAGGCGTCGGGCGCCTTCGCCGTCGTGGCGGTCGAGGCCGCGGTGCTCGCGGCGGAGGTCGTGCTGTCGCCGTCGTCGCTGCCGCACGCCGCGAGGAACAGCGCGAAGGGGACGACGAGGATGGCCACGAGCCGGCGCATGAGGTGTCCTTTCGGGAAGACGGGAAAGCCGATCGGCTTTTTGCCGTTCGACCGTCCGGAGCTTAGCCACGATTTTCGTCGGCGTGCTGACCGGCCAGGTACGGTGCTCGCGTGTTCGTCCGCCCGCTGCCCCCCGAGGCCCGGTGACCGACCGGCGCCGCGAGGCCGTCGCCCTCGCGCTGGCGATCCTCGCCGCGCTCCTGACCGTCCTGGCGATCGGCGGCCTGTACCTGCGCGAGGAGCTCGCCCGGCCCGCCCCGTTCGCCGACCGCGCGCTCGCCGCGCTCGACGACCCGGCGGTGCAGGACGTCGTGGCGCGCCGGATCGTCCTGGGGCTCGAGCGCCAGGGCGCGACGAACCTCGTCGTCGCGCGGCCCGTCGTCGAGGAGGCCGTGCGCGCGATCATCGGGACGCCGCCCTTCCGCCGCGCCGCACGGACGACCGCACTGGAGAGCCACCAGCTGCTCTTCGAGCGGGGCCGCGACACGATCGTCTTCTCGCTGGCGGACGCCGGGACGATCGTGCTGTCGGCGGTCCGCAGCATGGCCCCCGAGGTCGCCCAGCGGATCCCCGCGCAGGCGGACGTCGTCCTCGCGCAGACGACCGAGCGCTCCTTCGCCTCGGGCTCCCTGGACCGCGCCGACCGCCTGCGGCGCAGCGCGGTCCTCGCCGTCGTCCTCGCGGCCGTGCTCACGCTCGCGGCGGTGCTCCTCTCGCGCCACCGCCGGCGCGCGCTGGGACGCTACGCGCTCGGCGTCGGCGTCTGGGCGGTGGCCGCCGCCGTCGCCGTCGCCACCGTGCGCGGCGTCGTGATCGGCGGCGTCCGCCCGGCCGACACGCTGACCGAGGACGAGCTGCGCGCCGCGATGGGCGCGACGTGGGATGCCTTCTTCGGGGACCTCTACGAGCTGCTCGGCGTCGCCGCCGCCGCGGGCTTCATCCTCGCCGGGGCCGCCAAGGGCGCGCTCCCGGCGCCGTCCGACCTCGCCGACCGGGCGCGTCGCTTCTGGCTGCGCCCCAAGCGCACCGTCGCCCAGACCGCCGAGGGCGCGGCGCTCGTCCTCGTCGGCGCGGTCGCCTTCCTACATCCGGCCCCCGTCGCGCACGGGCTCGTCGCCGACGGCGGCGCGGCGCTCGTCTACGTCGGGTTCGCCAGCCTCCTGGACCTCGTCGGCCCCCCCGCGGCCCGCCCGCGCGGCCAGCCGGCCGGTGGGCGCCGACAGATCGCCACGCTCGTCCTCATCGCGGCGGGCACGCTCGGCGTCGCCAGCGCGGCCGCCGCCCTGCTCATCGGCAGCCGCGCCGACGTCCCGGTGGCCGCCGCCGCGCCGCCGACCGGCTGCAACGGCCGCCAGGCCCTCTGCGCCAAGCGCCTGAACGAGGTCGTCTTCCCCGGCACCCACAACGCGATGGGGGCGGCCGACAGCCCCGGGTGGCTGCTGCCCAACCAGCGCCACGACGTCCCGCGCCAGCTCGCCGACGGCATCCGCCTCTTCCTCCTGGACACCCACTACGGGCGCCGGCGGAGCGGCGGGAGCGTCTCGACCGACTTCGAGGCCGAGGGCACCGACTACAACAAGGTCGCCAAGCAGCTGAGCCCCGAGGCGCTTGCCGCCTACCAGCGGCTCGGGCCGACGGTCGGGCGCACCGGCGGGACCCCGGGGCCGCTGCAGGTCTTCCTCTGCCACACGCTCTGCGAGCTCGGCGCGACCGAGATGCCGCCGGTGCTCGACGCGATGCGCGAGCAGATCCGCAAGGACCCCGGGACCGTCCTCATGCTCATCATGGAGAACTACGTCAAGGAGTCAGACCTCGTCGCGAGCTTCCGCGACGCCGGGCTGCTGGACGAGGTCGTGACGCTCGACCGCGACGCGCCGCTGCCGACGCTCGGCGAGCTGACGGCGGCCGGCAAGCACCTCGTCGTCTTCACCGAGCGCAAGCCGACGGGCCAGTACCCGTTCCTCAACAGCGCCTTCTCGTTCATCCAGGACACGCCGCTGGGCGCCACCCGCCCGGACCAGCTGTCGTGCGACCGCTACCGCGGCGACGCCGACAGCCCGATCCTCATGCTCAACCACTGGATCGACCGCTTCCCGCCCCCGCCGCGGGCCAACCGCGAGATCCTCACGCAGACGTTCGTCGAGGACCGGATGCGCCGCTGCGCCCGTGCGCGCGGGCTGCCGGTGTCCCTCATCGCGTCGGACTTCTACGACGAGGGCCCGTTCGTCAGCACGGTGGACGGCTTCAACGGCGCGCCCTAGGCCGGACGCGCCCGCGCGGGGTCAGGCGTCGCCCAGCGCCTGCGCCAGCGTCGCCGGCGCCTCGACCGAGCCGGGCTCGCGGACCGTGTCGGGGTCGATGCCGTGCGCCGCCAGCTGCGCGTACGCCTCTCGGAGCCCGATGCCGCGCCCGTTGTTCGCGGCCAGCGCCACGGCGAGCAGGACGATGCGGCGGGCCTCGCCCGTCAGCTCCACGCGCTCCTGCAGCTCGGCGATCAGCCCGACGAGCATGTCGCCGAGGGAGAGGTCGTCGCGGTCGCCGGCGCTCATGGCCCAAGCGTCGCACAGCGACGAGGGGCGCGGTCGTCGGGCCCGCGGACGCGTCACGCACCCTGGGTGAGGCGCGGTCACCCAGAACCGGCGGATAACCGGCCTGCGGTACGCCGGTCGGATCACGGCGCGCCGCACCGAAGGGTGCTCCCTGCGCCCGGCCCACGTTCCCCCGAAAGGCACCCAATGGTTCTCGCGAACATCAACCTCGGCGACATGATGCTGTCGCTGCTGACGCTCTTCTTCATGGTCATCTACTTCATGGCCATGTTCCACGTCATCGTCGACGTGTTCCGCAAGCCGACCTCCGGCGTCAAGCGCGCGCTGTGGATCGCGGCGCTCATCGTCTTCCCGCTCGCCTCGCTGCTCGTCTACGTCGTCACGAACGGCGACGGGATGGCCCAGCGCCAGATGCAGGCCGTCGCCGAGCGCCAGGACCAGGTCGAGAGCTACATCCGCGAGGTCTCCGCCGGGGCGGCGGGCGAGATCGAGAAGGCCAAGGGCCTGCTCGACGCCGGCGTCATCGACGAGGAGGAGTTCGCGACGCTCAAGGGCAAGGCGCTGGCCGGCCGCGCCTGAGGGGCGTCCACCCGGTCCGCCGGCGGCGCGCGTCCGCGCGTCCGCGCGCCGCCGGCCGGGGGCCCGCGGACGCCGGCGGGTACTTGCCACGGACCCGGGTCGGGGGATCACCCCGTCGACACGGCACAGGACGCGGACGACGATGGCGTCCATGCTGACGCCCCCCCTTGCCTGCACCCGGTCCGTCGGCGTCTGCGCCGCGCCACCGACCGACGCGTGCGCCGCCGGCCGTCCGGACGCCCACCTCTTCTGCGCGCTGGCGACCTTCGACCTGCCCCTCCACGTCGAGCACGTGCGCGCGGTCGTCCGCGACCGGCTCCTGCCCGCCCATCCACGGCTGCGGGCGGTGCCGGACCGCTCGCAGCCGGCGGCGCCCGACCGCTGGACCGAGGACCCCGGCTTCGACCTGGACCTGCACGTCCACCGGCGGGCGCTCGGCGCGCCCGGCGACCGGCACGCGTTGCGCGAGCTCGTCGCCCAGGTCGCCACGGCGATCCCCCCGGGGAACCGCCCGCCGTGGGACCTCGTCTGCGTGGACGGGTACCGCTCGGGCGGCGCACTCGTCGCCCGGCTGGACCGGCGGCTGGTGCACGACGCCAAGCGGTTCGTCGACACGCTCGCCGAGCAGCTCGGCGGCCGGCGCGAGCCCGTCGAGGGCTGCCCGGCCCTGGCGGTACTCCCCGGTCGCCGCCGGGGGTGAACTACGGGCCGGGTCCCGCAGCGGGTGCGGACGCCCGGGCCCAGGGCGCGCCGTACGGTCGCGACCATGGCCGCCCTCGCCGACACGCCCACCGCCGACGCGCTGACGGAGGTCCCGCTGCGGCCCGTCCCCCTGACGCGGTTCGACGAGCTGCTGGACCGCGACGAGGTCGCCCGCCTCCACGCGGCGATCGCGGTCGCGCGCCCGGCCTTCGCGGGCCGCACGATCTGGAACGTCAACTCGACCGCCCACGGCGGGGGCGTCGCGGAGCTGCTCATCGCGCTGCTCTCGCTGGCCCGGGGCGTGGGGGTGGACGCACGCTGGCTCGTCGTCGGCGGCGACGAGCGCTTCTTCGCCCTCACCAAACGCCTGCACAACCGCCTGCACGGGGTGCAGGGGGACGGTGGCCCGCTCGGCCCCCGGGAGCGCGCCGGCTACGAGCAGACCGTCGCCCCGGCAGCGTCGAGCCTGCTCGCGCGCGCCCATCCGGGCGACGTCGTCATCCTCCACGACCCGCAGACCGCCGGGATGATCCCGGCGCTCAAGGCCCGCGGGCTGACCGTCGTGTGGCGGGCGCACATCGGCATCGACGTCCCGAATGACGTCGTCCGTTCGGCCTGGGCCTTCCTCGCCCCGTACGTCGCCGCCGCCGACCGCTGCGTCTTCTCGCGCAAGTCCTACGCCTGGGACGTCGTCCCGCCCGCCAGGCGGGCGTTCATCAGCCCGTCGATCGACCCGTTCGTCCCCAAGAACGAGCACCTGGACGAGGCCACGGTCACCGCCATCCTCCAGCAGGCCGGGCTCGTGGACGGCGTCCCGAGCCTCGTGCCGCCGCGCTTCACGCGCTGGGACGGGACGGTCGGCGAGGTCCGTCGCCAGTCCGTCGTCCGCCACGAGCACGCGCTGCCGGACGGCCAGCGCTACGTCCTGCAGGTCTCGCGCTGGGACGCGCTGAAGGACCCCGTCGGGGTCATGGACGGCTTCGCGCGCCACATCGCGCCCTACAGCGACCTGCGCCTCGTCTACGCCGGCCCGGACGTCTCGGCGGTCACCGACGACCCGGAGGGCGCGAAGGTCCTGGCCGAGGTCCAGGCGCTGCACGCGCAGCTGCCCGCCGAGCTGCGTGAGCGCATCGACCTGGCGATGCTGCCGATGGACGACCCGGAGGAGAACGCGGCGATGGTCAACGCGCTGCAGCGGCGCGCGACCGTCGTCGTGCAGAAGTCGCTCGCGGAAGGCTTCGGCCTGACCGTCGCGGAGGCGATGTGGAAGGCGCGCCCCGTCGTGGCCTCCGCGCTGGGCGGGATCCAGGACCAGATCGAGGACGGCGTCTCGGGCGTCCTCTTGCCCGACCCCAGCGACCTGAAGGCCTACGGCGCAGCCGTCGTCGCGCTCGCCGAGGACGCCGCCCTGGCGGCCGAGATCGGGGCGGGGGCGCGGGAGCGCGTGCGCCGCCACTTCCTCAGCCACCGCTCGCTCATCGAGTACCTCGAGCTCCTGCAGCCGCTCGTCGGCCACGGCCCCGCCGGGCCCCGCTGAGGCACCCCGGCGGCGGCGGTCGCAGTTCCCCACGGGCGCCGCGGGATTCCCCGCAACGGACGGCGTAGTCCGCGCTGATGCCCGTGCCGACGGGCGCTCTTAGCGTCGTCGCATGATGAATCCCACTGCCGCTGTCGACCTGTCGATCCGCCGCTTCGGGGAGTTGAGCCGTGCGGACGTGGACTTCGCCGGGGGCAAGGGCGCCAACCTCGGCGAGCTCACCTCCGCCGGCCTCCCGGTCCCCCCCGGCTTCGTCGTCGGCGCGCCGGGCTACGCGGCGTTCTGCGACGCCAGCGGCCTGCGCGACCGGATCGCAACCGCCCTGGCGGACGTCGACGTCAACGACACGATGGCCCTGGACGCCGGTGCCACCCGGGCGCAGGACCTCGTCGCCGCCGCGCCCATGCCGCAGTGGCTGCACGACGCGATCGTCGCGGCCTACCGCGAGCTGGGCGACGCCGACGTCCCCGTCGCCGTGCGCTCCTCGGCGACCGCCGAGGACACCGAGGCCGCCTCGTTCGCCGGCATGAACGCGACCTTCCTCAACGTCCAGGGCGAGCAGGCCGTCGTCGACGCGGTGCGGGCCTGCTGGGTCTCGCTGTTCGGCTCGCGGACGATCTTCTACCGCGCCGAGCGCGGCTTCCCGCAGGCCGGGATGGACATCGCCGTCGTCGTCCAGCGCCAGATCCAGTCCACCCGCGCGGGCGTCATGTTCACGATCGACCCCGTCCACGGCCGCACCGACCGGATCATGATCGAGGGCGCCTTCGGCCTCGGCGAGTCGGTCGTCTCCGGCAGCGTCTCCCCCGACGTGTACGTCGTCGACAAGGGCGACCGCTCGATCGTCAGCGCCGACGTGCACCCGAAGGACCTCATCATCGAGTCGATCCCGGGTGGTGGCACCGTCGAGCGGGAGGTCACCGGCGACGACGTCATGGCCCGCGTCCTCAGCGACGAGGAGGTCGGGACGCTCGCAGACCTCGCGCTGAAGATCGAGGCGCACTACGGCACGCCGCAGGACACCGAGTGGGCGTTCGACCCCGACGGCGCGGTGTGGATGCTGCAGTCGCGGCCCGTCACGTCGGTCGGCGACCGTGCCGCCTCCGAAGGCGAGGTCACGACGGGCGAGCCGCTCGTCCACGGCCTCGGCGCCGCCCCCGGGTGCGCGGCCGGCATCGTCCGCCGCGTCACGACGCTCGAGGAGGCCGCCAAGCTGCAGGACGGCGACATCCTCGTCACGCACATGACCGCGCCGGACTGGGTGCCGCTCATGCGCCGCGCCGCGGCCGTCGTCACCGACTCGGGCGGCATGACCTGCCACGCGGCGATCGTCTCGCGCGAGCTCGGCGTCCCGTGCCTCGTCGGCACCGGTGACGCGACGACGACGCTGGAGGACGGCACCCTCGTGACCGTCGACGCCACGCGCGGGGTCGTCGTCGCCGGGGACGTCGTGCCGGCCCATGGCGGTGCCTCGGCCCCCACCACCGTCACGTCGCGCGTCGTCACCGCGACGAAGCTCCTCGTCAACCTGAGCGAGCCCTCGCAGGTGGCGCGCGCCGCGGCGATGGACGTCGACGGCGTCGGCCTCCTGCGCGCCGAGCTCATGGTGCTCGAGGCGCTGGAGGGCAAGCACCCGCGGCTGCTCATCGAGCAGGGCAAGGGCGCGGAGTTCTCCGCCCGCATGGCCTCGGCGCTGAAGACGTTCGCGACCGCGTTCGCGCCGCGGCCGATCACGTACCGGACGATCGACTTCCGCACGAACGAGTTCCGCGGCCTGGAGGGCGGCGACCGCTTCGAGCCCGAAGAGGCGAACCCGATGATCGGCTACCGCGGCGCGCTGCGGTACACGCTGGACCCGGAGGTCTTCCGCCTCGAGCTGGAGGCGCTGCGCAGCGTCTGGGACGACGGCCACGAGAACCTGCACGTCATGCTGCCGTTCGTCCGCACCGCGCGGGAGCTGCAGCGCTGCATGGCGCTCATCGACGAGAGCGGCCTGCTCGGGCGCCCGGGCTTCGAGCTGTGGGTCATGGCGGAGGTCCCCTCGGTCCTCTTCAACCTCGAGCGCTACGCCGCGCTCGGCGTCGCCGGGATCTCGATCGGGTCCAACGACCTGACCCAGCTGCTGCTCGGCGCCGACCGCGACAACGAGACGCTCGCCTCGACGTTCGACGAGCGTGACCCGGCGGTCACCGAGTACCTGCGTCAGCTCATCCCCAAGGCGCACGCGCTGGGCCTGCAGACCTCGATCTGCGGGCAGGCGCCGTCGGTGCACCCGCAGTACCCGGACCTGCTCGTGCGGGCCGGCATCGACTGCATCTCCGTGAACATGGACGTCGTGGACCGCACCCGCGGCCTCGTCGCCGCCGCGGAGCAGCGCCTGCTGCTCGAGCACGCTCGGGCGGGGCTGTAGACCGTGGTGCAGCTGCGCTTCCACGGACGGGGCGGGCAGGGCGTCGTCACGAGCGCCGAGCTCGCGGCCGTCGCCGCCTTCCTCGACGGCCTGCACGCCCAGGCCTTCCCGTTCTTCGGCTCCGAGCGGACCGGGGCGCCCGTCGCGTCGTTCTGCCGGATCGACGACCGGGCGATCCGGACGCACGACCCGGTCTCCGCGCCGGACGTCGTCGTGATCCAGGACCCGACGCTGCTGCACCAGGTCGACGTCTTCGCCGGCCTGCAGGACGGGGGTCTGGCCCTGATCAACTCGGCGCACGAGCCGGCGACGCTCGGGCTCGAGGACCTCGTCGGGCGTGTCCGCGTCGTCTGCGTCCCGGCGACCGACCTGGCCCGCGAGCACCTCGGGCGGCCGATGCCCGGCGCGCCGATGCTCGGCGCGCTGGCCGCGCTGACCGGCGCGGTCTCGCTCGGGTCGGTCGCCACCGCGTTCACCGAGCGCTTCAGCGGCCGGACCGCGACGGGCAACGTCGCAGCCGCCCGGGCGGCCGCCGCGGCCGTCGTGGCCGACCAGCAGGCCGCACCGTGCTGAGGCAGATCGAAGGGTCGGCGTCCGTCGCCGAGACGGTCGCCTGCTGCCGGCCGCAGGTCGTCGCCGCCTACCCCATCTCGCCGCAGACCCACATCGTCGAGGGGCTGTCGGCGCTGGTGAAGGCCGGCGACCTGACGCCGTGCGAGTTCGTGACCGTCGAATCCGAGCACTCGGCGATGTCCGTCTGCGTCGGCGCCAGCGCCGCGGGCTCGCGGACCTACACCGCCACCGCGAGCCAGGGCCTGCTGCACATGGCCGAGGTGCTGCCGAACGTCGCGGGCCTGGGCCTGCCGATCGTCATGACGGTCGCCAACCGGGCCGTCGGCTCGCCGATCAACATCTGGAACGACCACTCGGACGTCATGTCCCAGCGCGACTGCGGCTGGATCCAGCTGCACGCGAGCTCCAACCAGGAGGCCGCCGACCTGCACGTGCAGGCCTACCGCCTGGCCGAGACGCTGTCGACCCCGGTCATGGTCTGCATGGACGGCTTCGTCCTCACGCACGCGCTCGAGCGCGTCGACGTCCCCGAGCAGGCGCAGGTCGATGCGTACCTGCCGCCGCTGGCGCCCCGGCAGGTGCTGGACCCCGAGGACCCGATCACGATCGGGGCGATGGTCGGGCCCGAGGCGTACACCGAGGTGCGCTACCTGCAGCACCGCATCGTGCTGCGGGCGCTCGACCTCATCCCGGTGCTGGCGGACGAGTTCGAGTCGCGCTTCGGCCGCCGGTCGGGCGGCCTGCTGCGGTCCTACCGCTGCGAGGACGCCACCACCGTCGTCCTGGCGATGGGCTCGGCGGCCGGGACGCTGGAGGCCGTCGTCGACGACCGCCGCGACGCCGGCGAGGCGGTCGGGATGGTCACGCTGACCTGCTACCGACCGTTCCCCGAGGCGGCCGTGCGCGCGGCGCTGGCCGGCGCCGAGCGCGTCGTCGTCCTGGAGCGCGCGTTCGCGATCGGGGCCGGCGGCGTCGTCGGGCAGGACGTTCGGCTGGCCCTCGAAGGCCTGCCGATCGCCGTCAACGACGTCGTCGCCGGCCTCGGCGGGCGGCCCGTCACCACCGCCTCGCTCCACGCCCTGCTCGACGACGCGGCCGCCGGGCGGCTGGACCGCCTGACGTTCATGGACCTGGACGTGGACGTCGTCGCCGAGGAGCTCACCCGATGACCTTCCAGCCCGTCAAGTACTACCAGTCCGGATCGTTCGTCGTGGGCAACCGCCTGCTCGACGAGGACGACCGGACGGTGCAGGCCTCCCCCGCCCGCGACAACGCGCTCACGAGCGGGCACCGTGCCTGCCAGGGCTGCGGCGAGGCACTCGGCGCGCGCTACGCGATGGACGCCGCGTTGCGCGCCGCCGGCGGCAAGGTCATCACCGCGAACGCCACCGGCTGCCTGGAGGTCTTCTCCACCCCCTACCCCGAGTCCGCCTGGCAGCTGCCGTGGATCCACTCGCTCTTCGGCAACGCCCCGGCGGTCGCCTCGGGCGTCGCGGCGGCCCTGAAGGCCCAGGGCCGGCAGGACGTGCGCGTCGTCGGCCAGGGCGGCGACGGCGGGACGGTCGACATCGGCTTCGGCGCCCTCTCGGGGATGTTCGAGCGCGGCGACGACGTGCTCTACATCTGCTACGACAACGAGGGCTACATGAACACCGGGGTGCAGCGCTCGGGGGCGACCCCGGCGGCGGCCCGGACCTCGACGACGCAGACCGTCGGCCCGCACCCGGGCAACCCGTTCGGCAACGGCAAGGACGCCGCGCGGATCGCGATGGCGCACGAGATCCCCTACGTCGCCACCGCGACCGTCGCCGACCTGCACGACCTCGAGGCGAAGGTCGAGCGCGCCATGGAGTTCCGCGGCCCGCGTTACCTGCACGTCCTCGTGAGCTGCCCGCTGGGCTGGGGCACGGCCTCGTGCGACGGCATCCGGATCGCGCGCCTGGCCGCGCAGTGCGGCCTCTTCCCCGTCTACGAGGCCGAGCACGGCGAGGTGACCGCGGTGACGAAGATCCGCCGGCCCGTCCCGGTCGAGGACTACCTGCGACCCCAGCGCCGCTTCGCCCACCTGTTCAAGCCCGAGATCCGGGTGCAGGACCTCGCGCGCATCCAGGCGCAGGCCGACCGGAACATCACCCGACTGGGACTTCGATGAATCACAAGCCCTTCGCCATCACGCTGGACCCGCACTCCAGCCTCGCCAACAAGACGGGGACGTGGCGGACCGAGCGCCCGGTCTACCAGCACCGCGCCGCCCCGTGCGGCGGGAGCTGCCCGGCGTTCGAGGACCCGCAGGCCTGGCTCTTCCACGCCGAGGAGGGCCGCTACGAGGACGCGTGGCGGCGCATCGTGCAGGACAACCCGTTCCCCGCCGTCATGGGGCGCGTCTGCTACCACCCGTGCGAGACGGCCTGCAACCGCGGCCAGCTCGACGAGGCCGTCGGGATCAACTCCGTCGAGCGCTTCCTCGGCGACAGCGCGATCGAGCACGGCTGGGCCATGGAGCCGTGCGCACCGGACACCGGCAAGCGCGTGCTCGTCGTCGGCGCCGGGCCGTCCGGCCGGTCGGCCGCCTACCACCTGCGGCGGCTCGGGCACGCCGTCGAGATCCACGACGCCGGCCCGCGCGCCGGCGGCATGATGCGCTTCGGGATCCCCCGCTACCGCCTGCCGCGCGAGGTGCTCGACGCCGAGATCCAGCGGATCCTCGACCTCGGCGTGGACCTGCACCTCAACAGCCCGGTGCAGGACCTGGAGGCGACGATGTCCCTCGGTGCGTTCGACGCGGTCTTCGTCGCGGTCGGTGCCCACCTGGGCAAGCGCGCGCACATCCCCGCCGGCAGCGCCGCGAAGATCATCGACGCCGTGACCCTCCTGCGGTCGATGGAGGGCGACGAGCGCCCGCTGCTCGGGCGCAGGGTCGTCGTCTACGGCGGCGGCGACACGGCGCTGGACGCCGCGCGGACCGCCAGGCGCCTGGGCGCCGAGGAGGCGGTCGTCCTCTACCGCCGGACCCGCGACCGGATGCCGGCCCACGACATCGAGGTCGAGGAGGCGCTCGAGGAGGGCGTCCTCATGCGCTGGCTGTCGACGGTCAAGCACGTCGACGACGGGCACATGACCGTCGAGCGCATGGAGCTCGGGCCCGACGGCTTCCCCGTCGGCACCGGCGAGCTGGAGGAGCTGGAGGCCGACTCGCTCGTCCTCGCGTTGGGGCAGGACGCCGATCTGCGCCTGCTGGAGGGGCTGACGGGCGTGACGATCCACGACGGCGTCGTCGACGTCGGACCCGACCTCATGACCGGGCGGCGCGGCGTCTTCTGCGGCGGGGACATGGTCCCGGCCGAGCGGACGGTCACCACCGCGATCGGGCACGGCCGCACGGTGGCCCGGAGCATCCACGCCCACCTGCACGGCGACGCGCCCGCAGGGCCGGCCGCCGCGGTCCCCGAAGGCCCGCCGGCGGACTTCGACGCGCTGAACACGTGGTACTACGCGGACGCCCCCCGGACGGTGCGCCCCGGGCTGGAGGCCGCCCGGCGCAGCTCGTCCTTCGACGAGGTCGTGCAGGGGCTCGACGGCGACACCGCGCTCTTCGAGGCGCGCCGCTGCCTGTCGTGCGGCAGCTGCATGGCCTGCGACAACTGCTACGGGATGTGTCCCGACAACGCGGTGATCAAGCTCGAGCCGGGCGTCGCCTACGGGTACGCCATCGACCTGGACCACTGCAAGGGCTGCGGCATCTGCGCGCAGGAGTGCCCGGTCGGCGCCATCGGGATGCAGCCCGAGCTGCGCTGACCGGCGCTCAGCGGGTGAGCAGCCCGCGGTCCAGGGCGTAGCGCACGAGCTCCGCGCGCGTCCCGACGCGCAGCTTCTGCTGGATGTGCGCGCGATGGGACTCGACCGTGCGGGTGGAGAGGAAGAGGCGCCCGCCGATCTCGGCGTTCGTGAAGCCGAGCGCGATGAGCTCGAGGATCTCGAGCTCGCGCGGGGTCAGGTCGTCGCTCGGCGCCTTGCGACGCGCCGGCTCGGCCGCCAGGCGCGCGCCGAGCGCGGGGTTGAGGTAGGTCCCGTCGGCCGCCGAGCGGCGCACCGCTTCGACGAGCTCGGTGTCCGCCGCCTCCTTCAGGACGTACGCCGACGCGCCGGCGCGCAGCGCCTCCCGCGCGTACTCGGGCTCGTCCTGCATCGTGAGGATCGCGACGTGCGTGTCGGGTGACGTCTCCCGGATCTCCGGCAGGGCCTCCAGGCTCGAGGTCTCCGCGCCCGGCATGTTGAGGTCCAGCACGAGGACGTCCGGCCGGTGCGCGCGCGTGTAGCGCACGGCGTCCGGCACGTCCCCGGCCTCGGCGACCACCCGCATGTCGGGCTCGGCGTCCAGCAGCAGGCGCAGGCCGGCCTGGACGACGGCGTGGTCGTCGGCGAGGACGATCGTGATCTCGTCGGACGGGGCGGTCATCGGTGCGTGTCCATCAGACCCTCGGCGCCGCGGCGGGCCGGCCGCGGCCGCGCCGGAAGGTGGTGAGGTAGGTCGTCGTGTCGTCGAGGTCCGTGACGTCATCGTCGGGCGGCGGCGAGACGCGCACGTCGTCGGCCCCGATGCGCGCCATGCGCCCACGCCGGGTGGCGAAGGGCGGGTGCGGCGCGGGCCGGCAGAAGGGGACCGGGGCGACGTCGGCGCCGGCACGTGCGGCGATCGTGCGCGCCACGCGCTCGGCCTGCGCGGCGGCCACGGCGCCCGACTTCAGCGGCGTGTCGGTCGCGTCGCCGGCGGCGTAGATGTCGCGCACGCCGCGCACCCGGCCGTACGGATCGACGGGGAGGAAGCCGTGCGCCGCCCCGGGCAGTCCGCGGACCGCGGGCCCGAGCATCGACGGGAGCGCGTAGACCCGGTCGGCGGCGATCGTCAGGCGCAGCGACGGGACGACGACCTGGCCGGGCCCCGGCACGAGCGCATGGGCGGCGGTGACGAGCGCGACCCCGGCCGTCTCCAGCCGCGCGCGGGTGTCCCGCGCGACCTGCGGGCCGTACTCCTGCAGCGGCTCCTCGGCGGCGGTCACCAGCGACAGGCGCAGGCCGACGCCGAGCTCGCGGGCGCCGGCCGCGGCGTCGAGCGCGAGGTCGTAGAGCGCCGGTGCCCGCGCGGCGCGCTCGGGGACGACGAAGACGGCGCTCTTGACCGCGCCGGCGCCGGCGTCCCGCAGCAGGTCGTCCAGCGCCTGGTCGGTGCAGCGGCCGTCGACGCGGATCGCGCAGGGCGTCTGCGAGACCGACCGCCCGCCGACCGCCACGACGAGGGCGTCGTAGGGCAGCGCCTGACGGTCCTCGGTGTGGGCGACCTTCGTGATGGGATCGACCCATTCGAGCGCGTCGTCGAGCACCTGGCACCCCGTCTGCTCGGCCAGCAGGCGAAGCTCGCCCCCCGGCCGCGGCGCCAGGACGGTGACGGCGACACGGTCCTGCGCCAGCGCGCGCAGCGCCGCGAGCGTCTCCAGCACCGCGAGCCCACCGCCGGCCACGACGACGCGCAACGGGTGGCCGGCCACGGTCGGACCCGTCATGGCGATGCCGTGGTCGTCGCAGCGCAGGGCATGTCCGGCACGCTAGGTCGGCCGGTCGCCTGGCGCATCCGCAACAACGACCGGCGCCGGTGCGGGCTAGTACGGAGCCGTCACCGGCCGCCCGCGGGCCGCGGGGCTAGCCTGGGCGGCATGAAGGACGAGGACCCGCGCACCCCGGCCGAGAAGGTCGTCGGCCGCTCGCTCGTCGACGGATCGGGCGTCGGCAAGCCACTGACCCGCCGCGCCCTGCAGCGTCAGCGCGGCGTGGAGTCCTACCTGCGCGGCGAGATGATGCCGCGCTACATGGAGCGGGCCGCCGAGATCGAGCAGCTCACGCGCCTGCACGCACAGGCGCTGCGCCACGCCTACCGGCGGCTGGCCGACCGCCACCCGCACGACCCCGGCGCCCTCGAGGCGGCGTGGACCGCCGAGCTGGACCGGTGGGACTTCCGCGAGGTCAACGAGCTGATCGACGACCACAACCGGTGGTACCCGATGGAGCGCGACCTCCCCATGGATCCGCGGACGGGCGACTACGTCCTCGTCAGCGGCCGCCCCTACCGTCGCGATCCTTTGGGCCCGGCCTGGGGCCGGGAGGTCGTCGCACACGACCGCGCGGCCTGACCGCGCCGCCCGCGGTCACGGCGTCTGGCGCCGGGGGGCGGACCGGCCGTTGCGGCGCTCGGCGACGTCGGCGGACGGGACGACGAGGACGGGTCGGTCGGCGTGCTGCAGGACCGCGTGGGAGATGCTGCCCAGCAGGTACGACTTGACCCCGCCCAGGCCGCGGGTGCCCACGACGACGACGTCGGCGTCCAGCTCCCGCGCCGCCTGCAGGATCGCCGCGGGGGCGCCCTGGGCGCCGTCGACGCTCAGCGGCCGGGCAGCGAGCCCGGCCTCCAGAGCCCGCGCCGCCCCCGCCTCGGCCAGCGCCGCGGCCCGCTTGCGGTTGGCGGTGTCGATCTCGGGCGCCGCCGCGGCCAGGTCGACCGGCACGGGCTCCATGCCGGTGGCGCCGACCCCGATGAGCACGTCGACGAACGGCTCCCAGACCGTCAGCACGACGGTCTGCGCGCCCGGCGTCAGCCGGGCCAGCGCGTCGATCGCGGCGTCCGCGTCCGTCGATCTGTCGTATCCGACCAGCACCATGCGTCCGCTCCTGTCGTGTCGTCGGCCCCGAGGCTGGCACGGCCTCGTCCGGGCTCCATCCGTGGGGCTCCCCGTCCGGGCCGGGGCGGACTACCGAGGCGGCGCACGCGCGGGTGCGGCGGGACGGCGCGCGCGGCCCCCCGCTCGGCAGGTCACGTTCGGCCGCGGGTGGGTACCGTTCCGTCCGTGGGAGTCATCGACGAACTGGTCAGCAACAACCAAGCGTTCTCCGCGGGGCTGCCGGAGCAGCACCTGGACGTCCGCCCGGCCCGCCAGCTGGCGATCGTGACGTGCATGGACTCGCGGCTCGACGTCTTCGCGGCTCTCGGGCTGAAGGACGGCGAGGCGCACATCATGCGCAACGCGGGCGGCGTCATCACCGACGACGTCATCCGCTCGCTCGCCGTGTCCCAACGCAAGCTCGGGACGCGCGAGATCATGCTCATCCATCACGACGACTGCGGCATGCAGACGCTGACGGACGACGGGTTCCGGGCCGAGCTGCAGGAGGCCACCGGCATGGCCCCGGCGTTCGCCATCGAGTCCTTCACCGACGTCGAGGCGGACGTGCGCCAGTCGGTCCTGCGGGTGCGGCGCTCGGAGTTCATCCCGCACCGCGATCAGGTTCGCGGGTTCGTCTACGACGTCGACACCCACGCGCTGCGCGAGGTCACCGTCGACGAGGAGGACTGACCGAACGCGTCGTGGGCGTGCGCGAACCCGGCCCCGGCGGGCGAGGTCAGCCGCGCACCCCGTCGTTCAGCCGGGCGCGTCGCCGGTGGCGACCGGACGCGCCGGGTCGTGGCTGTACTGCGACCACGAGCCCGGGTAGAGCCGTCCGGCGCCGAACCCGAGGTGCTCGAGCACGAGCAGGTTGTGGCAGGCCGTCACCCCGGACCCGCAGGAGGAGATGACGTCCTGCCCGGAGCGGACGCCGGCCGCGTGCACGCGCTCGCGAAGCACCTCGGCGGGCAGCAGCCGTCCGTCGGCCTCCAGGTGCTCGCGGACCGGCAGGCTGCGCGCGCCCGGGATGTGCCCGGCCCGCGGATCGATCGGCTCGACCTCGCCGCGGTAGCGCTCGGCCTCGCGGGCGTCCAGGACGAGGGCGGTGCGGCCCGCCACGTCGTCGATCGTCGCCAGGCGGTCCGCGGGCCACGGGACCGGCGTGAACGTGGCCGGCGTGACCGGCGGGTGCTCGTGCTCCAGCGGCCCGGCGTAGGCGGTCAGGCCGCCGTCCAGCAGCGCGGCCGGGTGTCCCGTCGCACGGAGCATCCAGACCAGGCGGGCGGCCACGACCCCGCCGGCGTCGTCGTAGGCGACGACCGTCGTGGCGTCGCCGATGCCGGCGGCCGCCATCCCCGTCGCGAACGTGTCCGGGGACGGCAGCGGATGGCGACCGGCGGCCGGCGAGGACGGGGCGGCGAGCCAGCGCTCGCGGTCGACGAAGACGGCACCCGGGAGGTGGCCGGCGTCGTAGGCGGCCCGGGCGTCGCGCCCGTCCAGATAGAAGCGCACGTCGGCGGTGACCACCGACGCGCGGTGCGCCTGCCACCACGCCAGGTCCACGATGGGTCCGATCACCGGACCAGCGTAGTCCCGCACCTGCGACGCCGTGCCCCGAATCAGGCGGAGCCACCCGCATCGGCCCGCACGGCCCGGCCGGCGCGGGCGGCGGTGTCGAGGGTGAACCACGTGCGGGTCGGCCGCGCGGACGCGCCCCAGTCGGCGGCGAGGAAGCCGACCATGTGCAGGCCGCGGCCACCGCTGTCGTCCGGGGCGCGCGCGATCACCGCTTCAGGGGCGCCGTCGTCACTGACCTCGACGAAGAGCAACGAGGCCTTCAGGTACGTGATGGCCAGGCGGACACGGCCCGCGGGCGGGCCGTGCCGGACGCTGTTGGTCACGAGCTCGTTGACGGCGATGACGAGGTCCATCCGCGCGTCCTCGGCCAGACCCGCGGCCCACGCCCGGACGTCGCGACGGGCGCGAGCCGGGGTGGCCGACGTGGAGTCGTACTCGAGGCGCAGGTCGCTCACAGTCAGGGGCGTACCCGGGACCGGGGCGCGCAGCCGGTGCGGGGCGGCAGGTGTTCGCGGGGCCACCGGCGCCGGACGCGGGTGGTTACCGCCCAAAGGCCCGGGCACTCGCTGAACCACTTCCGCACCCCATCAAGGAGAGAGCGATGACGCCGACCACCGAGTCCGCGCAGTCGGATCAGCAGGCGCCGGGCAGCGGTCAACCGATGACCGAGCAGGCGCAGGAGAAGCTGCAGGCCGGTGCCGACACGGCACGCGAGCAGGCGCAGAACGCGACGCAGCAGGCAAAGGAGCGCGCCCGCGAGCAGGTCGACCAGCGGTCGACGCTGGCGGGTGAGCGCGTGAAGGACAGCGCGTCCGACGTCCGCTCAGTGGCCGAGCACCTGCGCAACGACGGCAAGGACGGCCCCGCCAGGCTCGTGGAGCAGGCCGCCGACCACGCCGAGTCGGTGGGCAGCTACCTGCAGGAGGCCGACCCGGACCGCATGATCCGCGACCTCGAGAACCTGGCGCGGCGCAGGCCGTGGGCGGTCATCGCCGGTGGCCTCGTGGCGGGCTTCGCCGCCTCGCGCGTCGTGAGCGCCTCGAGCGCCGCCCGGCAGGTCACCTCGACCTCCGGCTCCGGGTCGGGCGACCAGACCCGTCGGCTGCCGGCGACCACCGGGCACGACACGGCCGCCCCGGCGACCCCCGTCGTCGGCACGTACACGACGGACACGGGCCTGTCCGCCGGCCGCGAGACCGGTGAGACCTACGGCTACGAGCCGGCCGACCCGACGGTCGGCGTCGTCCCGGACGGCGGGCGGACGCCATGAGCGATCAGCTCGACCGGGACCTCGCCGGTGGCAACCCCGAGCGGGAGCGGCCGATCGGCGATCTCCTCAAGCAGCTCTCGGAGGAGACGAGCCTGCTCGTCCGCCAGGAGCTCGCCCTCGCCCGCACCGAGCTGCAGGAGAAGGGCAAGCGGGCCGGCGTCGGCGCGGGGCTGCTCGGCGGAGCCGGCGTGACCGGCCTCGTGGCGCTCATCGCGCTGATGGTCACCGTCGTCGCGGTGCTCGACACCGCCATGGCCACGTGGCTGGCCGCCCTGATCACGACGTTCCTCTTCGCCGCCGTCGCGGCCGTCGAGGCGATGCTGGGCAAGAAGCGGCTGGACGCCGCCGGCGCCCCGGTACCTGAACAGACAACCGACAGCGTGAAGGAGGACGTGGAATGGGCCAAGACTCGAGCACGATCCGCAAGGACATAGAGGCGACCCGCGAGCGCATGGGCGACACGGTGGATGCCCTCGCGTACAAGACCGACGTCGGCGCGCGCACGCGTGACGCCGTGACCGGTCGCGTAGACAGCGTCAAGGAGAAGCTCGGCGTCGCCTCGGACAGGGTGAGCGGCGCGACCGACGCGCTGCCCAGCGGCTCCGACGTCAGGCAGCAGGGCCGCAAGGCCAAGGGCCTGGCCCAGGAGAACCCGCTCGGGCTCGCCGTGGGCGCGCTCGCCGTCGGCTTCGTCGCCGGGCTGCTCATCCCCAACACGCAGGTCGAGAACGAGAAGATGGCTCCGGTCGTCGACGAGCTCACCGACCACGTTCAGGAGGCCGCACAGGTGGCGGTGCAGCACGGCAAGGAGGCCGCGAAGGACCTCAGCGGCGCGGTCAGCGAGGCGGCGTCCGACGTCGCCGAGACCGCCAAGGACGTCGGGCAGCAGCACGCGCAGGACGCCAAGAGCGACCTCGCCGACACCGCGCAGGACGCCAAGGCGTCCGTGCAGCGCACGACCCCGTCGGTCTAGCCCCCGGCGAGCAGCAGGGACGGACGCGGCGGGCCCTCCGGGCCCGTCGCCCGTCGTCGTGCGACCGCCCTGCGACCGGTCTGGCACTTGCATCGAGGCCCGGGCGGAGGAGACTCCCGGGCATGCGTCCCCTGCGGTTCACCCCACTGCTGGCCACCGTCGCCGCCACCCTGCTGATCGCCCCGTCCGCCGAGGCTGCCCCCACGGTCGCCGGCGAGTTCGCGCTCCCCGGAGCCAACATCCCGGGCCAGCTGACCGCCGGCCCGGACGGCAACGTCTGGGTCGCGCTGAGCGGTGGCGACAAGGACGTCGCCCGGATCACGCCGGACGGGACGGTCACGGCCTTCGACGTCAGCGCGATCCCCGGGTCGCCGACCGGCATCACCGCCGGCCCGGACGGCAAGGTGTGGACGACGGTCAGCGGCGGCGTCGTGAGCTTCTCCCCCGCCACCCCCGACACCGGCGACAGCTTCTTCTCGATCCCGGCGATCACCGACCCCCGCCGCATCGTCGCCGCGCCGGACGGCAACCTGTGGACCGCCTCCGGCGACAAGCTCGTGCAGGTCACGACGGCCGGCGTGGGGACGGCCACCACGGTGCCCGGCATGGGCGCCCGGGGCATCGCGGCGGGGACGGACGGCAAGCTCTACGTCGCGGACTTCGGCGGCACGCGGATCGTCGCCACGTCGACCGCGGCGCCGGCGACGCAGAGCTTCGTCGCCACCGGCGGGGGGCCGCAGGAGGTCGCGGTCGCCCCGACCGGCCAGGTCGCGTTCGGCAACCCCGGGGCGATGCCGCAGACGGTCGGGCGCTTCACGCCCGGTGGTGCGGTGGCCACGGTCGACGTCCCGAACGCCGATCCCTTCGGCGTGACCGTCGGCAACGACGGTGCCTTCTGGTTCGCGCAGTTCGCGGCGGGGACCCTCGGACGCCTGGCGGCCGACGGCACCTTCACCACCCTGCCGGGGCTGACCGCCGGCGCCGGCCCGCGCTGGGTGACGACGGGGCCGGGCGACACGCTCTGGGTGGCCGAGGAGACCGCGAGGAAGATCGCCAAGGTGACCGGCGTCAGCGCGCCACCGCCGACGCCCGCACCGACACCGACGCCCACGCCCACGCCGACGCCGACGCCGACGCCCGATCCGGTCGCCGACCGCACCGCACCGACGTTCAGCGCGTTCTCCGGTCCTGCGCGCGTGCGCCGTGGCCGGGCGGCGACCTTCGCCGTCACGGTGTCGGAGGCCGTCGCGCTGCGGCTGCGGTTCGAGCGTCTGCTGCCCGGCGGTCGCCGCCCGGGGCGCTGCGTCAGCCGGGCCCGTGCCGGGCGTCGCGCCAAGGCATGCACGCGGTCGCTGGCCGTCGGGTCGCTGCTGACCACGGTGAGCGGCGGCACGGGGAAGGTGCGCTTCGGCGGCCGGCTCGGCGGTCGGCCGCTGAGCCCGGGGCGCTACCGCGTGACGCCCGTGGCGGTGGACCCGGCGGGGAACCGCACGACGGGCCGGCCGGTGCGGCTGACCGTCGTTCGGTGAGTTAAAACGCTGCAATGAAGCAGATGGTGCGGACGGAACGGCTTCACGGGCTTAGACTCAGGGGAGCCGTCGATGCGCATCCCCGATGTCCTCTTTCCCGCTGCCGGCGAGCCCGGTGACCTAGCCACCGCGAGCCTGGCGGAGGCGAGCCGCCGCCTGGAGCTGGCGGCCGCCGGGCTGGACGCGCTCGACCTGCGCGTCGACAGCCTGCTGGACACCGTCGCGGCACTGACCGCCGCCAAAGACGCCCAGGACGCCGCGGCCCGGGAGGCCGCCGAGCTGGAGGCGGCCGAGGCCGCCGAGCGCGAGGCCGCTAAGCGCGAGGCGGCAGAGGCCGCTGAGCGCGAGGCCGCTGAGCGCGAGGCCGCTGAGCGCGAGGCGGCAGAGGCCGCTGAGCGCGAGGCGGCAGAGGCCGCTGAGCGCGAAGCC